>JAFQGY010000414.1 GCA_017415325.1 Clostridia bacterium | reverse complement strand
TGCGGCGGCCCTCGGCCTTGCATTGTTTCAGGTAGGCACGAACACCCGGTTTGATGGGAACCGTGGAATACATGTCGCGTGACATTTCCATCCACTCGGCGATAATTTCCTCGCAGGATTCTTTCAGGTTGCAGAATTCCTTGGTAAACTCCGCCGCCAGCGGCAGAGCCGTATGAGCTACGCCCTCAAAATAGGCACGGGAGTAGGGAAGACCCCGTTTTGCAAGAAAATCAATGTCCACCTGTTTCCAAACACCGTTGGAGTCGATCAGGGTACCGTCCAGATCAAATACAATCTGCATATGTGTTTCCTCGCTTACTGGCTACTTTATCCGCTGCGGACAGAATGCCCAGTCTGGCGCTTTCATAGGTCAGCCCGCCCTGCAGGAATGCGGTGAAGGGGGGACGCATGGGGCCGTCTGCGGAAAGCTCAATGGAGGCGCCGCCCACGAACGCTCCTGCCGCCATGATGACGGGATCGGGATACCCGGGCATATCGTAGGGTTCCGGGATTACGTGGGAGTCGATGGGGGATGCGGCCTGGATCCCCTGACAGAAGGCACACAGACCTTCCCCGGTGGCGCATTCCACGGCCTGAATGATGTCGGAACGTCTTTCATTCCATTTCGGGGAAACCTTATAGCCCAGAGCATCGAAGACATAAGCGGTCAGGTGTGCGGTTTTCATAGCCTGTGCTACGGTATGGGGGGCATAGAACAGCCCTCTCAGCAGGTTCCGGTTCTGCCCCAGGGACGCTCCTGCATCCAGACCCACGCCGGGGCAGGTAAGCCGGTAGCCGCACAGTTCGATGGCTTTTGGAGTACCGACGATATAGCCGCCGATATCCGCCATGCCGCCGCCGGGATTTTTGATGAGGGAACCCATGAGCACGTCCACACCGTTGTCGCCGCCCAGAGGTTCTTCGGTTTCCACGAATTCGCCGTAGCAGTTGTCCACCACCACATAGGGAGCGGGAATACCCAGTTCTGCGGCAATTTTCCGCACGTTCCCGGCAGCTTCCCGGATCTGAGCCACGGTGAGGGTAGGTCTGTCGGCGTACCCTTTGGATCTCTGGATATGGACAATCTTCACCCGTTTGCCGTACTGTGTCAGCTTTTCCCGCAGACCGCAGTAGTCCATGGTGCCGTCGTCCTGCAGCGGAATGGGATCAAATGCCACGCCGAAATCCATCAGGGAACCGTCCCCGGGATTGCCGTCCAGCCCGATCACCGCCAGCAGGGTGTCATAGGGAACCCCGGTAAGGGACAGCATCACGTCCCCGGGTCTCAGCAGTCCGAACAGGGCCACGGTGATGGTGTGGGTACCGGAAATCAGCTGCGGCCGCATGAACCCGGTATCCCCCCGGAAGATCTTCGCCGCCAGTGCATCAATGGTATCCCGTCCTCTGTCCCCGTATCCGTACCCGGTAGAGGGGGCAAACAGGGATTCACTGACCTCCGCCGCCCGGAAGCAGTCCAGCACATGCTCCGTATTCACTCTGGCAATTCTGTCAATATCATAAAAAATATCCGCCATATCCCGTTCCGCCTGTTCCCCAAGCGCCCGGATCTTTTCTGAAATCTGCATTTTTCTTTTGTCCTTTTCTTTCTATAGTGATGTGGTAATTCTGACTGTTATTTCTTACGTAAACAATGGTTAACAGAGCTGTAAACCAAATGCGCAGAATGCAAAAACTGTAGGGTCGATTCATCCACTTATTGCATAAGTGTGATCGACCGCCCTAACAGATTGGTATTTCCCAAGTGTTTAAGGAAAACATGGATAATAAATATGGCTTTTCTATATACAATATTTACAGAAATTAGGAACACCAAATCAATCGTTCGGGCGATTCATGAATCGCCCCTACAGGAATACCTTGCTCTTTTGCACCTTACAGTGCGTTAATCATCATTTACTTACTTCTTATCTCTTATCTCTTACTTCTCATACGCAAATCCCGTCACGCCGCCGGACTGGGTGCAGGCATACAGGGCACATTCCGCTGCCACGCCGGTTTCTGTCAGGCTTACCTGAATATCCGCAAGAGCGGTGTCCACGGTTTCCATATTGAACCAGAAGTTTCCCAGAGAATAGACCACCGGGACGCCGTTTACCGTTTCCCAGGGCTGCAGGACGTGGGGGTGTGCGCCTACGATCACATCGGCACCGTGTTCGATGAACAGATCCCGCTTTTTCTGCTGGTCGGCGTTGACCCGGGTGGAGTTTTCCGTACCCCAGTGGAGATATGCCACCACCACGTCCGCTTCTCTGGCGGCTCTGTCGATGGCGGTCAGCACGTTTTCTTCCTCATACATCAGCAGGATGCCGGGGGAGGTTTCGGTGGCACCGGGGGTCAGGCGGTATTTTTCGGCATTGGAGGCGGAAACATAGGCGATTTTCATCCCGTCCGCCACAAAGCTCCGGTACTGCATGGCCTCGTCCAGCGTCTCTCCGGCACCTACATAGACGACACCGGCTTCTTCCAGTGCGGTCATGGTATCGAGAAAGGCGTCTCTGCCGTAGTCATGGGCGTGGTTGTTGGCCAGAGACACAATATCCACCCCCAGCTGCACGAAGATTTCCGCATTCTCCGGTTTGCCCCGGAAGGTATACAGTTTCCCGGGGGTTGGCTCTCCCCGGTCGGAGATGGTACATTCGCAGTTCATCAGGGCCACATCCGCCCCGGAAATCCAATTCCGCACATCTTCGGTGATATTGTTTTTGATGTCGCTGCCCATCCGGTGATAGGCCTGCATGTTGTACCACTCGTCCCCGACACACACGTCTCCGGTGAACACCAGGGAAGCGATTCCATCGGTATAGGGAGTGGATGTATGGTTTCCGGCAGACGCACCCGCCAGCACATCCCGCCAGGCGTGGAAGGTATACCCGGTGATCCGGTGGAAGGCCGTCCGGTACGCCGTCAGACTTTCGCATCCCCGCAGCGCCTCCGCCAGCCGCTCCCGCACTTCCCCGGGCAGGGTATCCAGATTGGCGGCGGTAATCACATCCGCAATATCGTTCTGCCGCAGCACATCACTATCCGGCAGAGCGGCAATCCCGGCGGCCAGTTCTGCACCGGCAGGATACACAGGTTCCGGCGGCTCGGTTTCTTCCGGTTCTGTCTCGGTATCCGGTTCTGCATCCGACATGGTCTCCGGTATGTCTTCCTGCACCGATTCCGTTTCCGCCGGAGATTCCGGTACGTTGTTCAATGGGTTCCCGGACTGCCCCGCACATCCGGTCAGAAGCAGGCCCGCCAGCAGCAGAGTCCCTGCCGCTTTGATCGATTTTCGCATGGTATTTCTGATCTCTTATCTCTGATTTCTTATTTTTCTATGATGGGTGTAACGGCCAGCTCCAGTACAAACCGGCATACCCGTTCGGTTGCGCCCGTTTTGGAGAGCGCTCTGACACACTGTCCCATGGCATCCAGTCTTTCCGGAGAGGTCAGCAGCTGATACAGGCACTCGTCGATGGGGCAGGTTTTGGATGCCGCACAGGCCGCACCGTTGTTCAGCAGGAATTCGGTATTCCGCTGTTCCTGTCCGGGGATGGGGTTGACGATCACCATGGGCAGTCCCTTGGTCAGGGATTCCGACGTGGTCAGGCCGCCGGGCTTGGTGACGATACAGTCCGCCGCATCCATCAGCAGGGACACATAGTTCACAAATCCGGTGGTCAGTACCCGGTGCCGCAGCTTTCCGGCTTCCGTCAGACCGTCGATCTCCGCTTTTGCTTCCCCATTGTTTCCGCAGACCACCACCATCTGGAAATCCTGTCCGTAGGAGATGGCGTCGATCTGTTCCACGGTCTGCCCCAGATTGCCGTAGCCCATGGAACCGCCCATGATGAGGATGGTGGTGGTATCGGGATCCAGTCCCAGCTTTTCCCTTGCCTCCGCTTTGGGGGTATTGGTGAGAAAATCCGGGCGGATGGGGATTCCGTAGGGCAGGATCTGTTCCGGCCGGAAGCCTTTGCGCAGTCCCTGCAGCAGAACCCCTTCGGCGGGGGTAATGACATAATCGTTCCGGGTGCAGTCCTCCCAGTACGGGTGGAACGTGAAGTCGGTCAGGATCCCCACGGTGGGCAGGGAGAGCATTCTGGTTTCCTTGAGGTAGTCGAGAATCATCCCGGCAAAGGGGTGGGTGAACAGGATCACGCCGTAGTCGTCGCTGTTAATAAAATCCACGATGTCGCCGGCGAAGGCCATATCCACCAGATGGGTGACCGCTTTTTCGCTGCCCCGCCGTTTTTCCGCCAGACGATAGCCCACTTTGTAGGCATGTCTTGCTTTCTCCGTCACCAGAAGGTACCCTTCCGACAGGAACTTTGCCAGAGGCGGGGAGATATACTGGAAGGTATCCAGCACGGTACACTCCGTCCCCATCCGCTCGAATTCTTCCCGGAGCGCCTTTGCGGTGGAATTGTGTCCTTCTCCGGCGGTGACAGACAGAATCAGAATCTTCATGGTACGGTACTCCTTTCGTGGGTTGTAAATTTCATAATAATTTTCGTGCTGTGTATTGCAAACAGCGTGCAAAAGGTGTATACTGTATGCAGGGAAAGGAGATGATTTCATGGCTGGAAATACAACCAACATCAGCATCCGCATGGATACAGAACTGAAGGAACAGGCAGACCTGCTGTTTTCCGAACTGGGTATGAATATGTCTACTGCTTTCAACATTTTCATCCGGCAGGCACTCCGTGAAGGGGGAATCCCGTTCCGGATCCATATGAACACACCCAATGAAGAAACTGTCGCCGCCATGATGGAAGCAGAACGGATTGCCAGAGATTCCTCAGTGAAGGGATACACCGATCTGGATGCACTGTTTGCAGACCTGAAAAAATGAATGACGTCAAATACACGGTAAAAACCACCGGACAGTTCCAGAAAGACTATAAACTGGCAATGCGCCGCGGACAGAAAATGGAACTGCTGGATCAGGTCATCACCTTGCTTGCCAAAGGCGAAATCCTTCCGGCAAACTATAAGGATCACGCCCTGACAGGCAACTGGATCGGACACAGAGAATGCCATATTCAGTCCGACTGGCTGCTCATATACCGTATTGAAAACGGTGTATTGGTTCTGACTCTGACCCGGACGGGAACACACAGCGATTTATTCGGAAAATAAGCTGCATCACACAGGTGCGGCTTTTTTATTTTCTTCCCTTCACTTTATACTGCGCATTCTTCCCGTTTTTCTTCTCCGCCATGGAGTAGCCGAATTTCCCCAGCATTTCCCCCACGGCATAGTATGTCCCATGGGCATAACAGCACAGCGCCGCCCGGGCCATATCCAGTCTGCCTTCTTCATCCAGCAGGCTTTCGTCCAGTGCCACCCTGGTGATGTCCGCCAGAAACATATCGTGGGATCCCAGCTGCAGTACGTCCGTGACCCTGCATTCCAGCGCCATGGGGCATTCTGCGATTCTCGGTACTGCCACGGTGGCCGAAGCTTCTTTGGTCAGGCCGCATTTTTCCCATTTATTTACCTTCCGTCCGGTGACCATCCCGCAGTAGTCGCAGGCTTCCGCCATGGCAGCGGGCACCAGATTGATGACAAATTCCTTCTTCTCCAGCAGGATCCCGTGGGAATACCGTTCCGGGCGGATGGATACATAGGTTTTCGGCGGTTCCGAGCATACAATCCCCGTCCAGCCGATGGTGATGATATTGGCGTTTTCCATGTCTCCCACCGTGACCATCACAGCCGGTACAGGAGCCAGCAGGGTGCCGCCTTTCCATTCTGTTTTCATTTTGTTTCTCCTTCATCGCAGGGCATGTCTCCGCCCTCTTCCAGTATTGCCAGAAATTCTGTCATGGTTGCGGCATGGTTCAGTCTGTCCCGCATTTTTGCGCTGCCCCGGAGTCCGTGGATAAAGTAGGCCGCTCTGCCTCTGGATTCCCGGATACCCACGGTTTCGCCCTTTTCCGCCACCACTTCTCTGACCAGTCGGGCCGCCATTTCCCGTCTCTGCCGTTCTGTGGGTTCAAAGGGAGTCTGTCCTGCTGCCGCTTCCAGAATCTGCCGGAAGATCCAGGGGTTTCCCAGTGCCCCTCGGCCGATCATGACCCCGTGGCAGCCCATATCCAGCATGGTCATGGCGTCAGCCCAGGTGTTTATGTCCCCGTTGCCCACGATCTCACAGGCCGGAGCCGCTTTCCGCAGGGCCGCTATGGTGTCTGCCAGCACTTCCAGCCGGATGCCGGGGGTATACAGTTCTTCTTTGGTTCGGCAGTGGAGACTGACCCTGTCCGCACCGGCCTGTGCCAGCATCACCGCCATTTCCGGCGCATTGATGGAATCTTTGTCCCACCCCGCCCGGATCTTCACCGACAGGGGCTTGCCGTACCGCACACACACGGGTTTTACGGCTTCCACAATCTTTGCCGCCAGCTCCGGGGTTTTCATGAGACCGCTGCCGTCGCCGTTGGAGGTAATCTTGCGCACCGGGCATCCCATATTGATGTCGATCCCGGCAGGATCCGCAGCGTACCGGCAGCCTTCGTACCCGCCTGTCAGCAGGATCTCGGCCCCTTCCGCCATCATGACGGGATCATGTCCGAATATCTGAAACGTCACCGGCCCTTCTCCCTCCAGGATTCTTGCCAGTGACGCTGTTTTTTTATCTTTATAATGGAGTGCCGCGGCGGAGATCATTTCGCTGACGGTCTCCCGGCATCCGTTTTCCGCACAGATCCGTCGGAAGGGCCCGTCGGTATATCCGGCCATAGGTGCCAGGACAAGGCGGATTGTATCCCGGATGGTATCCCGGTTTTCATCTCTTTCCATGGGAACGGCATCTCCTTTCGTGTCATGCATCTGCATTTTCTGTTCTTTCTGTTTATTTTGCTTTTCCTTCCGTCAGCCGGAATGCATACTTCACCGCCAGATGGGGCAGGAGCGAAAAGGCCACGGTGGCGAAAAATTCGGGAATCATGACGTACAAAGCGGCATCGGGCAGGCTGACGCTGGGTTTGGACAGCACCAGGATCAGCAGGGAAAAAAGTACCCTTGCCAGAGCCGTCATGCCGGTATACAGAGCCCGCACCGCAAACCCGTCCCGGAAATAGTACACGGTCAGAAGGCCGCAGATATATCCCACCGGCATATACAGCAGGGAAAGGATGGTCACGGACGCCCCGCCCAGGGATTCGATGATGAACGCCGCCGCAAGCCCGGTAACCGCTCCCCATTTTTCTCTGGCAATCATGGAGACAGCCACCACCAGCGGCAGCATCAGATCCGGCACAGCTCCGAAGGGCTGAAACCGGGTGAACAGCGTCGTCTGCAGCAGGGCGAAAAAGGAGATCAGCACCAGGCAGACCAGTGCACGGATGATGGGTTCGATTTCAATGGAGATGCCCAGCCGCCAGCCGTGGAATTTTTCAAACAGGGTTTCGGGCTGTCTCTCCCCCTCTGCGGGATTCTCCCGGGGCATATCGTTCCGGTGAGGGTGCTGTCCCGGTGCGCGGTTCTGTCTCTGCGGGGGTTGACCCGGGTTCCGGGGATAGGGATTCTGTCCCGGATTCCGTCTGTCCATGCGTCTCACCTGCCTTTCGTCCGGTATTGCGGAAACTGTCTGTCGATCCGTTTATTCGGCGTACAGTGTGAAGTCTGTCAGAATCATGACATTGCTGATGTCGGAGGTCGGCACAACGCACTGCACGTACACGTTTTTGGTTCTGGTATAGGGATTGCTTTCCATGGACTGCACATACCCGATGACCAGCCCTCTGGGATACACGTCCCCGGTACCGGCGGAAAGGATTCTGTCCCCCACCTGCACCGCAGTACCCGACGGCAGATTCAGGCGGACAAGCCCTTTATCGGTAAGCTGGATATCGCCCACGGCCAGGCCGGCTTCCCCGGTACGTTCCACGAATGCCCCGATGGCTGCCTGCGCTTCCACGAGGGTGGTCACCACGGAGGAATTATACCCCACTTCGGTGATCTGTCCCACGATCCCGGCAGCTGTCACCACAGGCATCCCTACGGCGACCCCGGAGCTGCTGCCCACGTCCAGTGTCAGAATGGAAGAATAGTTGCCGCTGCCCCGTCCGGTAACGGTAGCCGCTGTCATCTGGTAATCCATATGCTGTCTTTTCATTTCCAGAAAGTCGCTCATCCAGGCATACATTTCTTCCATTTCCTTGTTGTCATAGATCTGTGCCTGCAGTGCTGCCACTTCTTCTTTCAGCGCAATATTCTCTTCCACCAGCGCATCAAACTTATAGAAATACGCCGCAAACCCGTCCACTGCGTCCGCCGCCGCCTGGAACACCTTCTGCATCGGCACCAGCATTACCTTCACCGCATCCCGGAACACGAATGTTACCCCCATATTATAGAACACCATGGGCACAATGGTCACCAGCAGCGCCAGTACGGTCATGATATAGAAAAACCGGTTCTTGAAAAACTGCTTCATCTTTTATGAGGTTCCTTTCTGCAATTTCCGGGAGACTTTGCTGTATCGGAAAGCGGTTTTTCTGTATGCTTTCCCTACGTCCTGCATTCCCATTCTGAATTCTGATTTCTGAACTCTGAATTCTCTTATCTGGTTCTGTACCGGATGCTGCCGTTCAGGCCTTCGGTTTCGATGACTCTGCCGATGCCGATGGCTACGGAGTCGATGGGGCCTTTGGCTACCACGGTACGGATGCCGGTAATCCGGGAGATCAGCAGATCCAGACCGGCCAGCAGTGCGCCGCCGCCGGAGAGCATGATACCGGTATCGTAAATATCGGAGGCCAGTTCCGGGGGGGTGTTTTCCAGGGTAGTCCGGATGCTTTCCACGATGTGCTGCACCTGATCGCTCATGGCTTCCCGGATCTCCGCAGAGGACACGGACACGATGGCGGGCAGACCGTTGAGCAGGTTCCGGCCCTGGATGCTGACGGCTCCTCTGTCCGCTGCCGGGTGAACGCTGCCGATGCGTTTTTTCAGCATTTCTGCGGTAACGTCCCCGATGAGGATATTGTATTTCCGTTTTATGTAGGCAATAATGGCTTCGTCCAGCTCGTCCCCGGCAATCCGGAGAGAAGTGGACAGCACGATGCCGCCAAGGGACAGCACAGCCACTTCCGTGGTTCCGCCGCCGATGTCAACGATCATGCATCCTCTGGCGTCTTCCACCCGCAGACCGCTGCCGATGGCCGCTGCGATGGGTTCTTCGATCAGTGCCACAGACTGCGCGCCGGCTTCCAGGGTTACGTCTTCCACAGCCCGTCTTTCCACTTCGGTAACGCCGTAGGGGATACAGATAATGACCTTGGGGCGGCTCATGATGGTGTTTCCGGAGACCTTCTTGAAGTAGTGTCTCAGCATGGCGGCGGTGATATCGAACTCTGCGATAACCCCGTCCTTCAGGGGGCGCATGGCCACGATGGAACCAGGGGTTTTCCCCAGCATCATTTTGGCTTCGCTGCCCACGGCCACCACTCTGCGGCTTTTGGCTTCCACGGCCACAACAGACGGTTCCCTGAGAGCAATCCCCCGTCCTTTCACGTACACCAGTGTATTGGCAGTACCCAGGTCGATCCCGATACTTTTCATGTCAGATTCGCCTCCATTTCCCGCAGGGCTTCATACACCGCCGTTACCGGCAGCCCCACCACATTGAAATATTCGCCCCGCAGTTCCTTCACAAACACGCATGCCTGTTCCTGGATGCCATACGCACCCGCCTTGTCGTAGGGCTGGGACGATTCTATATAGTCTTCGATTTCTTCTTCCGACAGATCCCGGAACACCACCTCTGTCACAGCGGCGAAGGTCTTCTTCTGTCCCGTCCAGTCCCGCAGACACACCCCGGTGATGACTTTATGCATCCCGCCGGACATCATATGGAACATTCTCACGGCGTCGTCATGATCCTTGGGCTTCCCCAGCACTTCACCCGTCGCCGGGACATACACCACTGTATCCGCCGACAGCACCACTTCCCCTTCCATGGGAGGCACCACGCTGCCTTTCAGCTCCGCCAGTTCCATCACATAGGCTTCCGGTTTTCCCACGCAGTACGTCACCGCCGATTCATCCGCATGGGACACCCGGATCGTATGCGGGATCTGCGCCATATCCAGTATCTCGTGCCGTCTGGGAGAACCGGAAGCCAGCACAAGGCTGTATCTTGTCTGTTTCATGTCGTTACCTCTGTTTTTCTGTCAGTCTCTCGCAATCAGCCGCCCCAGAATAATGGACAGCGCCACAAAAACAATATGCGAAACCGTAATTTTTACCGTCGCACCGATGGTCAGCTGCAGTACATGGAGATCCAGCACAAAGGGGGACTGTGTACCGAAATCCAGACCATAGGACAGCCAGCCCAGCACCGGTATGCCGGACGTGATCTCCGCCGCCATGGAACCCACCACGATCCCGGCACAGATCAGAAAAAAGTGCAGCCAGAAACCTCTCCGCATATCTTCCTCCTATTTCGTTCCCGTATGGCCGAAGCCGCCGGTGCCTCTGTCGGTGCCGTCCAGACTGTCCGCTTCCGTGAATACAGCACGCAGTACCGGCATCACCAGCAGCTGGGCAATCCGGTCTCCCGGTTCGATGGTTACGGTGTCCTTTCCCAGATTCACAAGACCCACACAGATCTCGCCCCGGTAGTCCGCATCCACCACACCGATGCCGTTGGACAGGGTTACACCCTTCTTCACCGCCAGCCCGCTTCTGGCCGCAATCACCAGCACACAGTCCTCTCTGTCCGGCTGGGCGGCAATGCCTGTGGGGACAAGGGCTCTGTCCATGGGGGCAAGGGTCAGCGGGGCCTCCAGAGCGGCATACAGATCCGCACCTGCCGCCATGTCTGACTGGTATGCCGGAAGGACCGCATTGTCCCGCAGTTTTTGTATCCTGATGGTCATAATGTTTCTCCTTATTTCAGCCGTCTGCCGGTTCGCTGCAGTCCCGCTTCCGTGTCCCGGAGCACCTGACGGATCTCTTCCGCCGTTTCGATGGTAAACAGAAACTCTCTGTGGGTCAGCGGAGGCAGGGTGTCCATTTTGTCCGCCATCCACAGGGGCAGACTGTTGTAAATCACCGTTTCGCCGTTTTTCGCCTGCATCGGGAATGTGCTCCCTGTCCGGTCTGTCAGAATCCCGGTACACAGGCAGGGGTTGTCCTTCGTGCCGCCGCAGACCTTGCCGGAACCGGGCATTCGTCCGCCCAGACCGCCGCAGGGAATCGCAGGCTTCGGGAATTTCTGCCCGCCTTTGCCTTTCTGCTGCGGTGGCTGTTCCCTTCTGGAAAGTTCATGCAGCACGCACCGCTCCGTCAGCATCAGGGGAATGTGTCCGTATACAACGGCCCCGCCCGGCAGTCCCGCCTTTGCTAGAGACCGCAGTCCCCCCAGCGTTACTTCCGGGGATACCGTCACCCTGTCCGCACCGGCAGCGTACCACCAGTGCAGGGCATCGCTGTTCCAGACGTTCAGCCGGAAGGAGCCGCAGACATGCATTCCCGCTTCCTTCGCCAGCTGCAGCTGTCCCGGGCTGTGAATCCGCACCTGTCGGCATCCGGCTGCTTTCAGTTCCCGGATTCTCTCCGCCAGCCCGGTTCCGTCAAACACCAGCACAGGCAGATCCGCTCCCACATTCCCGGGGAGCCCGCCGTCCTTTGCCCAACGGAGATAGTCCGCCGCAGGGATATATATCGTTTCGAAAGCATCCGCCAGCCCATCCGACCACTGTGCCCGTCCGGTAAGAACCGCCACAGCAGGAGAACGACTGCCGTTTTCCGCTTCCTTTGTCATCGTATGTGCATATGCCTGCCCCGTTTTCACCGCAGGTGCAGGATGCAGTGCCGCTTCCAGTGCCTCTGCCGCCCGTCGCCGGATGGCGTTGACTGCCGATACCGGATACCACAGTCCTGTGCCGATTTCGGTTTCCGGCTGTCCATGTTCCCAGCAGAACGGTGTCCCCCCCAGTTTGGACAGATTCTTCGCCAGACTTTCTCCGGTGACGGGACTGCCCGTGGCTGCCTGGGGCGTTTCTCCGGTGACAGACACCGTGATGCCGCTTGTGCAGTGGGTCATGGTCATCTCCGCGGGACGGTCTGCCTGCAGGATCAGCTTGCCGGTGCAGGGGGACGCACGGTGGGCAAGGTCATATTTTGTGACAGCTTCCTTTTCCGGGGAGCCGCCTGTGTTTTTCATCTGTTCTTCGGTGGTTGGCCGGATCCCGCCCATACGGCTGTAGGCCCCGGTATCTTCGGCAGAACGGAAATACCCGTCCGTGAAGCCGCCTCTGGAAAACAGCTCATCCAGTGCACGGATTTCCTCCACCGTAGCCGCCCGCCGCTCATCCAGCAGGGTACGGTAGATTTTTGTCACGCCGTACACATAGGGCGCCGGTTTCTGCCGTCCTTCGATTTTCAGGGATGCCACGCCGGATGCAATGATCTCCGGGATCCGGGAGGCAAGGCACATGTCCTTCAGGCTCAGGGGATAATCCGCCGCATTCCGGGAGTCCGGTTTTGGCAGCAGGCGTCTGTCGGTAATCTTCTCTCCGATTTCCCCGTATCCTCTCTGCACCCGGTATACCATCCGGCAGGGCTGTGCGCATTCGCCCCGGTTGCCGCTCCGTCCGCCCATGGCCCAGCTCATGAGACACTGTCCCGACACGGAAACACAGTACGCCCCGTGCAGGAACATCTCAATTTCCAGCGGACTTTCCCCCACCAGCGTGTTCAGCTCCGCCAGAGAAATTTCCCTCGGCACCACCATTCTGGTAAACCCGTACTGCGCCATCATCCGGGCGTCGGCGGCGCTTGCCAGCGTCATCTGGGTACTGCCGTGGAGCATGGCTTCGGGGAAGCGGCTGTGGATCTGCGCCGCGATACCCATATCCGCCACGATGAATCCGGAGCACCCGCCCCGCAGCAGAAATTCCGCCAGGGAGAGCACCTCGCCCATTTCATCGTCCCGCACCCGGGTATTGATGGTGATGTAGGACTGCACGCCCCACCGCCGGGTCTGCTGTAGCGCTTCCGTCAGCTCGTCCGTGCCGAAGTTTCTGGCCCGCATCCGGTTGGAAAATGCCGCCCCGCCGAAATACACCGCATCCGCTCCCGCAGACATAGCCGCCTGCAGCGCTTCGGGAGATCCTGCCGGTGCGAGCAGTTCGGGAAGAGCTTTACCTGTATTCTGTTTCTTCTGTTCCATAAATATCTCCCCTTCTGTCCGCCAGGCAGCCGTACCGGACTGTTTCTTCCACTGTCACCTGTGTGACACTTCTTATTTCTCTTCTTCGTTCCCTCTCAGCAGGGATTCAATGTACCGGATTTTTTCTTCTCTGGACATACCGCCGTTCTGGCCGCTCTTTTTGCTGTCCAGATACCGTTCCAGGGTCCTGATCTTGTCATCGGCAGAATCCCCGCCGCCGGCCCGCAGAGTCTGGCTCAGCCGTTCAAACCCGTCGGTGTCCTTCTTTTCTTCTTCCGCGGGGGTCTGCTGCAGCTTTTCCAGCTCTTCCTTCAGATTCCGCACGTTCACTTCATACAGGGAAAGCTGGGCTTCCAGATTCCGCATCCGCTTTTCCGCCTTCAGCCGTTCGCCTACGGAATCGATGGCGCAGAGCAGAGCCGCGTCCAGGGTAGAGGTACCTGTGCGGATGCCGCCTGCCAGAATGGCTTCCATTTTTTCGTTGACCTGGGCTACCACATTGTCCACAAATGCACCGTTTTCATCCGTCACCAGCGTCAGGCTCACCCCGGCGATTTCCACGGCGATCTTCCGTTTTGTATTCTGTTCCATAAGTAATTCCACCTCGTCATGGATTTGTTCTTACCCGTAACTGACACCAGAGCATAGTTCCGGTATCTTACATAGTATACGCTACTCTGCGGCAAAATGGTAGAGGGAAATTATAAATTTTTTCATAAATTTTACGCAGTTTTTGTCCGTGTATGTTTTCCCGTGGGGCAGGTTATACTATTGGAAACCAAAAAACAGGCAAAAGGCAGGAATTATGTGGAAAAATCGGTATAAATCGGCGCTGGCGGCAGTCTTTTCCGCCGTGCTTTTTTCTCTCCCGGCACAGGCGTCTTCCTATTCGGAACAGACCCTGTATCTGACGGCGCAGGCAGTGGCTTCGGAATGTCCGGAAGCTTCCTTCGGGGTGCAGATTGCTCTGGCGGCAGTGATCTTCAACCGGATGGAAACGCCCGGTTTCGGGGACACGGCGGCACAGGTCATCTGGGCATCGGACTTTCTCACCTGTACTGCCACCGGACGGATCGCTCTGCCTGCAGAGGAGAAGACTTTTGCACAGGCAATGGCGGCGGTACGGTATGCGGCGGAAGGAATGGATCCCACAGGCGGAGCAGTATGGTACGGCGGCGGGGATACGGGGCGGACTTCCGGCAGTGTATGGTACGGAGACAGGGGATACCTGTTCTGGGGAGACTGATCCGGCAGACAGATTTTCCGTTTGACATCTCATGGGATTTATGGTATACTGCTGACAACAGTACAAGGCGGGAGGCAGATATGTCAGCAGAAAAGAAAATGTCCGTGGCGGATCAGGCTATGGAAACCCTGCGGGAGAAGATCCTTGCGGGAGAATACCGTCCCGGAGACAAGCTGCCGCCGGAAGTGGCTCTGACAGAAATACTGGGCGTGGGAAGATCCACAGTCCGGGAAGCGGTGCGTACCCTGCAGGCCATGGGATACGTGGAGCTGAAACCGGGCAGAGGCGCCTTTGTGGCAGAGGACAATCTGCGGGACCGGGCGGAAAACTGGTTCACGGTCAACGAGGATACGCTGGTGGATTTCCGTTCCCTGCGCTGGATGGTGGAGCCGGAATCCGCTGCCCTTGCCGCCGCCTGCCGTACAGAAAAGGATATGGCCGAACTGCAGACTCTGACAGACCGCTTCACGGAAGAAAGCCATCGGTATGCCGCATCGGGGGACAGAGGACTTACCCCGCAGCTGACCCGGCTGGACCAGCAGTTCCACACACTCCTTCTGCGGAGCAGCGGAAACATGCTGCTGACCCAGCTGTACGGCCAGATTGCCCCCCTGTTCCGGCAGTACTCCATCCGTGCATTCACCCTGCGTCCGTCTTCTGCCGACCAGACAGCCAGAGAACACCGGCGGATTGCGGATGCGGTGCTGGCAGGAGATGCAGACGGCGCAAGAGAAGCCATGCGGGCCCATCTGACTGCGGCAGGAGAACTCATGGAAGGATATGCCAGAGGAAGTAAGAAGTAAGAAATCAGAGATAAGAGATAAGAAATACGGCATTTCCAGCGGAAAATTCAAACGGCCTGTCGGGCAGGGAAGATATTACTCCCTCCGGCAAGCCGTTTTTTTATTCTGAAGTACTTCTGATTTCTGACTTCTTATTTCTTATTTTCCCTGCGGTTTCTCCCGGTATACCCGTACATAGTCCACCACCATGTCTGCCGGCAGGGCACCGATGGATTCCTCTGTTCCGGCTCCTGCCCATTCGGCACCTTCCACCGTCAGCTTCATATACCCCTGTTCCGGGCAGACGGCACACTGATCCCCGGTGACACGCCAGGTTTCTTTCCCGTCAATGTAGAAAATATACGCGTCTTCCGTGCGCCACAGGCCGAATGTGTGGAACTGTCCGTCGTAGATGCCGGCGTTTTCGTAGGTCTGGCTGGTGGACTGGTGGGCTGCACCATAGCCGTCCCAGTGCAGGGCGCTGTTGGACTGACCCCACTGGCCGCCGATGCTCTCGATGATGTCAATCTCCACCCCATCGGCTGCGGAACCGTCTTCGCCGCCTACATTGCCCGCCATCATCCAGAATGCGCCCCAGATACCGGGGGTTCCGGTGAATCTGATGGAAGCTTCATAATAGGCAAAGGCTTCGGTGAACTTTCCGTATGTCCGCACCGCACCGGAGTGAATCCGTCCCTCCTCCGCATTCCACTCTGCCCGCAGAATCAGGTTTCCCTCTCCGTCCAGAAAGGCCATATCGTCGTCCCACACATCCAGTCCGCCCTGTCTGTCCCACTCGGGGCACCGTTCCCATTTGCAGCTGTCCAGCTCCGTTCCGTCAAAGGTGTCTTCAAACAGCAGATCCGGCTCCGGCGGCGTGGTTTCCGGTTCGGTTTCCACAACGGTTTCTGCGGCAGTTTCCACAGTCTCCGGTACAGTTTCCTCTGCCGGAGTTTTTGTTTTTCCGCCGCATCCGCTCAAAACCATAACCGCTGTCAGACAAAGCAGCAGGATTCTATCAAAACGCAGTTTCATAGCATATCTCTCCGTTTCCAATGATACTGTCCGTATTATACCGTATCTCCGCCTCCGATGTCAAGCCAAAAAGGGGAACCCCGCACGGAATCCCCCAAAAATGACTTCTGATTTCTGACTTCTTATCTCTTTTTTCTCACGTAACCGCTCCATGCCAGATACGCCATGTCTTCCGCCACTGTATCCACCCGGCAGCGGGCTGCATAATCATAAGTTTCCTCCATGGGATTTCCGCAGTGGTCGTATACCGCATATTCCCACAGGCTTCCTTCGGTCAGGGGGAAATACCGCCGTACCGGATCCGGTTTTACATCCCATGCCGCAAGCTCCATCCGGCTGCCGGAATCGGGCATATTCGGGTACCGGAATCCGATCCGCACCAGTCCCACATCCGGGGCAAGCCAGTATTCGGCGTCACTCCGGTATTCTTCCACCTCTCTGTGGGCGGCGTTTTCCGGATCATATCCCGGGATGGTTTCGGTGATACGGATGTGCAGGCAGTTCTGTATTGTGCCGGCAGGGGTTTCCAGCGTTTCGTCCCGGCTGACCACCGTGTACTGCAGAGCGGAAAGCACGCCGTTCCAGTTGTACCGCTCCCGCAGCAGGGTATCCGTCTGTTCCAGTTCCGGAGACCATACAAGCCCCATGTTTTCCAGCGGACTGAAGAACCGGTGGGCTCCGTCCGGGTAGGGTTCGGTGCCGGGGATGTCCCAGCCGTAGTTTGCCTCACCGGATATGCCGGTTTCTCCGTGGCGGATCAGCTGGCAGAACAGGTTCAGGGTGGCGTAGTTCCGGTCCTGCAGTTCCTCCTCCGGCAGCAGTTCCATACTGTCCAGCGCCGCCGATGCCATGGCCCGTACTCTGACGGAGTCTCCCGTGCAGCAGTCCGCCGTATCCGCAGGGGTCAGCTGGCTGTGGCACCGGATGGCATCGTGGAGCTTTTGCTTTGCCATACCGGTCTGCCCTTCTCTGAGACACCAGATCCCGTCCCAGGAGGCAGCTTCCGCCATAACCGCCGTATGCCCCGCTTCTGCAGCAATCCGGTAGGTTTCCCGGAAACTCTCACTGCCGCCCCTGTCAAAGGCCAGAGACAGCATACATTCCGCAAGCAGCCGTTTGTCCCCGGACAGTCTGGCATAGGCAACGCTTTTTTCCATATCCTCCAGAGCCGCCTGCCGGTTTTCCATACTGACCGCATAGGCTCTGTACTGGTACAGCTTGGCCAGCACTCCATAATTTTCCGCAGAATCCTTCAGCCGGGCAATGGCTGTATTGCAGCTCTGCAGGGAGGCTGCTCTGTCGTTTTCTCTGGTTTCGCCCGCACGTTTCAGCAGGGCTTCCACTTCCGCTGTGATGTTTCTCTTTTCCATAACTTTTCCCTCCCACTGCAGCCGCGTGATCAGTTCCCCGCGCAGGGCTTTCCGGCCGTCATGGAGCCGGCTTTTCACCGTACCTTCCGGCACTCCCAGCAGTCCTGCGATCTCCCGGATACTCTTTCCCGCCAGATAGAACAGGGACACCGTTTCCGCCACAGGGCCGGACAATGCGGCAATGGCCCGGCGGATCTCTTCCCGTTCTTCCTTTCGGAGATAGTCCCGTTCCGCATTCCCTGCCAGCAGGTTTTCGATGTCCTCCAGCGGCAGGGTAAACCGGGCAGCCCTCCATTTTTTCAGCGCCAGATTCCGTGCGGTACCGCAGAGCCACGCACCGATATTGTCTTTATTGCGGATGGACTGGTACTGCAGATATGCCGCCAGAAAGGTCTCCTGCACAATATCGTCAATATCCGCCGAATGGGGCAGGCAGGCGTACACGGTACCATACACGGCGGCACGGTTTTCCCGGTACAGGGTTTCGAAGGTTTTGTCGTCCAGGGGGAATCGGCTCAAGGTGGGTTCCTCGCTTTCGGTTGTATTTTCAGACCGGTCTTGTGGTGTATACATACTACTGTACCCGGAAAAGGGGGAAAGGTTGGGTTGGGGGGAGATTTTGTGAAAAAAATGAGCATATCTGCAGGACTGATGCGGGATCAGATGCGGCAGATATGCTCGGGGGTGGTTTTTATGGGATTATATTAGGGTTCAGGGATTGATTACAAGCGTTGTGCCATCATATTTAATTCCGTATTCGCCCTTGAAGGTTACAGGAATCTTCACCAGCCATACTTTGACAATGGAGCCATTCTTCAGCTTCTGAAGTTTCCCCTGTGCAATGATTTCTTCATTCTCACAATTTTCACCATTTACACTTGCAGAGAAATATGAAGCAGTACTGTTGGTAACAATCTTCAGTGTCACATAACTGCCGTTGGCTGCAGATGAAATTTTGGATACGCTGATAATAGCAGGATCATCCGCTTCAGTGGTATTTTCATCTGGTGTAGCAAGAGCATTTTCAGCCTTCAGTAAGTTAATTACAGCACTATTTATTGCATCCTGATTATCACTAAGAGCTGCATTAGCGTTACCTACCGCCGTTTTATAATTATCCCAACCAACAGTAGCACCAAAAGGAGCGTCAGTATCAGTGGGAAATGCATTCCGGATGAGCGTTTTCAGATATGCTTTTGTGAAACTGGTGCTGAGGGTAGGTGTGTTGGGATCTGTGTCATCAATATCAGGTATATCTGGTGTTACGGGAGTATCCGGTGTTTCTGTTTCATTTTCTTCAAGACCACCAATTGCATTTACCAGAGAATTTACAGCTTCAGAAATCTGCGCTTCTGTAGATTCGTCATTATCATAAACTGTCTGAGCAGTGTCAATAGCAGTTTGCAGTGCATCAAAGCTATCTGTGGTATATTTACCATCAGCATTGCTAATCCCATTTGCTTCACGCAGTTTGGCTTCAAGTTCGCTTCTGTCAACAAGAGCATCTATTGCCTTTTGCAGAGATGTTACTGCCTCAGCCAGTTCATCTGCGGTAGCATCCTCATCTTCATCAACACTTTTTGCAGATGCAATTGCCTGAGAAAGAGCAGCGAAACTTGCCTGTGTATAGGTACCGTTGGTATTGGTAATACTTTCGGCTTCTGCAATTTTCTGCTGTAAGGCAGAGTGATCGGGAGCAGGAGCAGAAGCTTTCTCGATTGTTGTTGCAGCAGGCAGACTTGCAGCCTTGGAACAGGAAGTGAAGCCGGGGAACCATTCGAGAGTAGCTTCACGAACTTCAGCAAATTTACTGTATGTCACAGAACTGTTGATATCCGCATTCCACATCTTCATAATGTTGGAAGCCATGATATCGAACAGGTAGTAGGTACAGTGACCATCCCATGTATCAACAGCACCGTTCCATACATCGTATTCCGTGTTCAGCGCAGCATAATCATTCCAGATCAGGAAATACGCACCACCAAGATGTTCTTCAGGAACATCTGCAGGACTTTCACTGTACACACCTTGTTCAGCAATATTGGCAGGATACCATTTATTGTATATATCTTCTTCGTTAGTACCATAGAATGTCCACTGACGGTTATCGGGGTCACGTGCATCTGCATGATTTTGTCCGTGTGCATATCGGAGTACATAATAAGTGTTGGTCTGGGCAGCATTATAAAGAGTACGTCCACCATCCCCCCAACCGGAACTTGGCCAAGAGGAAACAACTTCACTATGATCAGTCCCATCATGCCAGAAGAAAGCTACATGCCAGATATTTTCAGTAAATCCCCCACTTGTAGGTTGAAAATCCGAATTCCAATAGCAGATTTCGATATTATCCGGGAAGTCATACATAGCCATAGAATTGGACTGATTGTATGTAGTAGAGCCAATGAAGTCATTGTACATCCGAACAGTATAGCCTTTGTCATTCAACATGCTGTTAAGCTGAGTGACATAACTAACAAAATCAGAATATTCCCAAGTGCTGCTACTCAAGGTAACTTCATCCGCACCAATCATGAAATTGGTGGAACCTGCGTATTCCTTGAAGAAATCAGCAATGTCCTCATAAAGGGCAAAGGCAAACGCTCTGGCCATCTTTCCGCGTTTGATATCATCATCCAATTCCATGACAGCATAAGAACCATTAGGAGAAGCCTTTCCCGTTACTCCCTTATAGTTAATGCAGCCGGATGTATCACTTGCTTTATAAGTAGTTCCATTGTACTTGAAACTGTAAGATGTATTGGAATTATAGTGTTGCTCGAACTTCCAGTTGATATAGTCCATGTGAGCCGGAGTATCAAAAGAAGGTATTATTTCAATATGATATTCTTTAGCAACGTTACAGATATCTACAAGTTCAGCAGTTGTCAGATATTTTCCCTCATCAGGATCCTTGTTATAAGGAGAATATACCCAGTACTGAAGCTTGCTGCCAGACAGCCAAGTGAAGTTGTTATCGGGTCTATAATCATCTGTATAATAGTTGCTATCCCAGAAGTCAGCCCGGAAACCACCGTCTTCGGACAGATGCAGTTCCAGTGCGTTGTAACCCATCCAGGACATCTGCTTGATAAAGTTCTTAACCCATTCCGCAGTATAGTACTTCCGCGCCAGATCCAGATGGACAGTACGTTCCTTGGTATCCGGTGTGTCATATGCAGAGAAACCGGATACAGAATTGCCGCCAACTGCTCTGAAACACTTCATCAGCGTATTGACACCATAAATCAGTCCATCTACATCCGCTGCTGTAACGGTTGCAGTGGTACCGGTTACATCCAGCTTGTATCCGTCCGCACCGGTACCGCTGTCAGCATCCAGGACCAGTACAACGTCACCGGTCAATGCCCATTCTGCAGGCCCCCAGACCATGTTCTCAAAATATGTTTTGCCTTCATTTTTTTTCTCAAACTCAGCCCGCATTTCCCGCTGGATCAGCTGTGCGGTCTGCAGCAGATCTCCTGTAGGTGCAGATGCACCAACCACATAAATTCTGCTGCTCGTTGTAACTGTGAATGTCCCGCTGCCTGCTGCATAGCTGTCCAGCAGCGCACCCACATTTGCAACAGTTGCTGCGGATGTTGTTACCACCATAGTGGAAAACAGCATAACCACAGCCAGGAACAGTGACGCTATCCTCTTTACGCCTTTGTTCATTTTGTATACCTTCCTCTTCCTCATATTGTATGAAAAAACGTTCCACCATACCAACACCGCAGGACTTCCTGTGGAAAACGCCGCAGTTACCCACAATATTGGTATCTTAGTGTTTATTATAGCACAATCCTGTCGCTTTGGCAATAGGAAAAAGGAAATGTCTTTAAAATTCTTACTGCCGGATTTTCTCCCGGAAAAGTCACTTTTTGTGTCCGGTTCCGTTTTTTTGCTGTTCCGAACTGTCCCGGAAAGTTTACTTTGTACGTTGTGCAGATTAACCAACGATAAAAGCGTTATTTTCCGCCGGAATCCATCGCCGCCTTGACAAAATCCGCCGGGTGGCTTATAATGTTGTCATGCATTTTACCATGTAAAAACGGCTTTTCCGCGCATGAAAGAAAGGACTGCAACTGTGTCTGGCCTGAAAAATATTCCGAAATATCGTCTCACCCGCCGGGATGTGCGGTTCTTTTTATCCATTATGCTGCCGGCACTGGTGGAGCTGCTGCTTTCACAGGTATTCAGTATGGTGGATACCATCATGCTGGGGCGGCTGCCGGACTCTGCGGTGATTCTTTCGGCAGTGGGCATCACCACCTCTCCCATCAATCTGGTGATCTGTGTGGTCACTGCGTTCTGCATCGGCACCACCGCCACTGTGGCCATTTTCACAGGCGCCGGGAAAACCGAACAGGCCCGTTCTGCGGTGCGTCAGTCTCTTCTGCTGCTGGCGGCGGTGGGGGTACTGCTGACGGTCTTCTGCATGGCCTTTGCGGAGCCGATCATCCGGTTTGCCGGTGCGAAGCCGGAGATTCTGTCCTCGGCAGTCTCTTATTACCGGTTGATTGCCGCAGGCTTCTTCTTCCAGTCCGTAACCATTTCCATCACCGCTTCCCTCCGTGGCGTGGGCATCACCAGGGTTCCCATGCTGTACAATCTGGCGGCCGCCGCTGTCAATGTGGGACTGAACTACATCTTCATCTACGGCAAGCTGGGTCTGCCGGCCATGGGGGTGGAAGGTGCGGCACTGGCAACGACCCTCTCCAAGGTGATTGCTTTTGCGGCGGCGGTGTGGTTTCTGTTTTTCGGGAAACTGCCTGTGGGAGTACGCAGAGGGGATAGCTTCCGTCCGGATCCTCTCATTCTGCGACGGATTCTGAAAATCGGCATCACCTCCGGGATGGAGCAGGTGATTCTGCAGTCCGGCGCCGTGCTCAGTACCAAAATCATGGCAGGGATTCCCACCACGGACTTTGCCGCCTACCAGATCGCCGCCAGTGTGGAAGGAATAGCGTGGCAGCCGGGAGGAGCCTGCTGTACGGCTTCCACCACCTGCATGGGACAGGCCATCGGGGAAGGCAGGACAGACAAGGCAAAGGCCATGATCGGCATGATTTTCCTCACGTCCCTTTGCATGAGCGCAGTGATGGTGGTGCTGTTTCTGACCTGCGGGTACCCCATTGCCTCCGTTTATACCACGGACGACACGGTGGCTGTAACGGCCTCCCGGATTATGATGTACTGTTCCTGGGCGCTGCCGGGGGTCAGTACCCACCAGACCATTGCCGGTGCACTGCGGGGAGCCGGGGACACGAAAACGCCTATGATTGCCTCTCTGTGCAGCCTGTGGATCTTCCGGGTGGCACTGAGTTATCTGCTGATCACCGTCATGGGTATGGGGGTTATTGCCATGCGGGTGTGCATTTCCATCGACCAGCTGGTGCGGGCTTCCATCAACCTGCTGCGGTACTGTCAGGGGAAATGGGCCCATGCGGCAAAAGATCTTGTATAGGGAAGACACATATTTCCGGCACCTCACCGGGATTGCGATTGAAACCGACACAAAACCGGGGTACAATATCAGCCATGCCTGCCCCGCACGGGAACCGTTGGGCTGACAGAAAGGAGCTTTTCCATGGACAAACACATCCTGATTCCCGCCGGCAGAAAAGAACTGTTCTGGGACAACTATCTGCCGGACAGCGAAAAAACCACTGCGGTACACCGGCTTCTCCCGCCTGCGGAAAAGGAATGCAGCTTCCTCTTTGACAGGGGGGAAGAACGGCATTCCGTCAGCTATCCCAATCTGGTGCGGGACGAAACCGGATACAAGCTGTACTACATGTCCTTCAATCCCGCCATGCACTTTCCGTCCCGGCAGTTCCGGCTTCATGTGCTGGAAAGCGGTGACGGGATCCACTGGACAAGACCGGATCTGCAGCTGTTCCCCGACGGACACCCGGGAGCAAACAACATCGTCATCGACAGCATGGACGAAAGCTCTCTCTGCGTGTTCTATGACACCAACCCAGCCTGTCCGCCGGAAGAAAAATACAAGGTACTGACCATGGTTTTCTTAGACCGGGCCACCGACCGCCGCTCCCTCTGGTGCTGGCTCTCCCCGGACGGATACCACTTCCGCCGTGGGTATATGCTGACGGACAGGGGACGGTTTGATACGCTGAATTCCACCTTCTGGAAGGATGGTCTGTACTGGAGCTTCGTCCGGAATCTCCACGGCAGCTGGGAAAAGGGGATTGTGCGGGACGTGCGGATGATGACCTCGGAGGATTTTGTTCACTGGAGCGATCCGGTACCTCTGGAATATGACGACGGCATGGACACCCAGATGTATACCAACAACATCATGCCCTGCCCCGGTGCGCCCCACATGTTTCTGGGAATGCCCACCCGGTATGTGGAACGGCAGGTCTGGACGAAAAACGACGACCAGTTCGGCAGTGCGGAAAGCAAGCGTCAGGCAGCCGAAAGCATTGAACTCCGCTGCGGACTTGCGGTGACGGATCTGCAGTTCATGTGCAGCCGGGACGGTGTGCATTTCCACAGATACCCGGACGCCTACCTGACCCCCGGCCCGGAAACGGAACACAACTGGATCTACGGGGACTGCTATGCCTCCTGGCCCCTGCTGGACAGTGGAAATACATGGTCGTTCTATCTGTATAAAAACGGCATGACGGCGGACACCCCCAAGGAGCTGTGGCGGTATGAGCTGCGGAAAGACGGGTTCGCCTGCATGATCGCAGAAGGCGGAGAAAAGCAGGTGGTGACAAAGCCTCTGGTATACGAAGGCAGCAGTCTGCATCTGAACATGGGTACCTCCGGATACGGTTATGTGTATGTGACGGTACTGGATGAAGCCGGTATCCCTCTCTCGGAAGAAAGCGTGGAGCTCTACGGGGACAGCACGGACAGAACGGTATACTTCCCGGACGGCAGCGGAGACTTCTCCCCCTGGGCAGGTAAACCCGTACGTCTGCAGTTCCGTATGCGGGATGCGAAGCTGTACTCCATGGAGACGAGATAAGTAAGAAGTTAGAAGTAAGAGATAAGAAATAGTCTGAAAGCACAAAACAGCTTACAGAAAGGGATTTTCCCCGGACTGTAAGCTGTTTTGTATTGTATGGATTCCGTTATACTTCTTACTTCTTATCTCTTACTTCTTACTTTCCAAAGATCATTTCGTCCGTCAGCGGTTCGTCATCGAAGCACAGTTCCTCCGGGTGCATCCTGTGGATCCGTTCCATCACCTGACACATGATCCGGCAGTCGCAGAACTGGGTCGGGGCATTTCCGAGAAAACCGTCCGTGATGGCACCGGCGTGGCGGAAGGCGGGTTCGTACTTGGGGTAGTGTGCGGAAACGTCACCGCAGCCTTTGGCATAATGGCAGTGGATGGGGTGGGAGACGATTTCGCCGTTTTTCAGACGGATGGTGCAGGGCTTCAGGTTCGGGGACAGCCGGTTGGGCACACCGATCCGCTCCTCACAGGAATGGAGATAGGTGTCTCTGTTGTGTCCCACGCCGCAGAGCAGCACCTTGCCGCCCACATCGTACAGCTTGCCGTAGCAGCCTTTCCAGTGGGTGGAGGTGTCGATTTCTTCCTCTCCGGCGATGTATTCCTCTGCCCGCTTGCCGAAGGCTGCCATGGAGTGGGTGGGATGCAGGGACCGGTGGGCTTTAGGATGCACGGCGGCAATGGAGGGGAGCAGGCCGATGCAGGTATAGGAGGAGTTCATATCCATGGTGGGCTTGGACAGATCGTTCAGGTTGGCGTAGGTATGGGTGGGGATCAGGAACAGTCCGTCTTCGGCGAAATAGTCGATGAGGATATCGAGAAATCCTTCCGCCCGGCCTTCCACCTCTCCCACGGCTTTCATGGAGGTATGCATCAGGACGGTGTCGGAAGGGGAAACGCCCATCTGACGGAGTTGGGTATGGATGTCGGTTTTGGTAAACATGGCGGTACCTCGTTTGCGGTATGTTATATATTGATAGTATACCATATCCGGCAGGGATTGTCAAATGGGGGGAAAGGGGGCGGGG
>JAFQGY010000413.1 GCA_017415325.1 Clostridia bacterium | reverse complement strand
TAAGCGGTCAGAAGTTAGAAATATAGAACATTTCTGCTCTCTTACTTCTTATTTCTTACTTTTCTTTTACCATTCGTATTCAAAATTGATCTTCCCTGCTACGGAGTCGTCCACCACGCAGATGAAGGTCTTGCCGCTGTTGAGAATCAGCTCGTCACCGTTGCGGTATTCCATCTGGATCGGCGTGGTTTTCCCGCTGCGGGACCAGTTGATTACCTTGCGTTTGCCGTTGGTGATATAATACCCCTGCCCTTCGCCAACAGTTCCCACAGAAAGACGGCCGTATGCGTCGCCGGGAATCACGTTGATGTCGGTGAACAGAATCAGTACATTCTTGAAGGACAGCTGTTCTTCGTTGTTGGCGTCCACATGAGGCATACCGTTGTACTGATAGCGCCAGTATTCGCCGGTTGCTTTATCGTACACGAAGTCCACAGTCTGTACGGAGGTGGAAATCATGCGGACATGGCTGGCAGGACTGCCGCTGATATGGTTGTCGGTGTTTTCGTCATAGAACTGGAAGGGACACACATATGTATCCGGCAGGGTGGTTTCATACCCCATATATTCGATCCCGGCGGCAATCTTTTCCCCGTCGGTCATCAGGCTGTGTTCCAGACCCATGTTCTGCAGACGCCATTCATCCCGCCAGAACATACCGGGAATGTACATGTTCACGCCGTCCAGATTGTTGATCTTCCGCCATGCGATTTTTTCATATGCCATTCCGGAACCGCCTGCATGGATGTAGATGGCTTCATGGTTGGCCAGAAAATCGATGAAGTAGTCTCTGGAGGAACGGATAGAGCCCACCAGCGGAATACTTTCGTAATCGGTGGTCAGCATCATCAGTCTGGTAATCCCGCCCTCTGCAGAGCATTCATAGAACATATCCCCATAGGAAATCCCCGCCTGGGGCAGACAGTTCTTGATATTGTTCACCATAATGGCAACAGGACGCTTCTGCTGTTCTTCCAGGGTCACGGTTTTCCCGTTGAGATAGTGGTAAATCCGGCTGGGTTCTTCCGGTTCCGGTTCGGTTTCCACTTCGCCGTCCGGCAGGTTGTAGTCACTGTCGTCAGACCATCCGGTGATATTGGAATCCGCTTCGTCCAGCCGTTCGGCTTCATCGGGCAGCGGCGGTTCGGTTTCCGGCTCGGTCTCGGTTTCGGTTTCTGTTTCGGTTTCCGGTTCTGTCTCCGGTTCGGTTTCTGTTTCGGTTTCCGCCTCCGTAACGGCTTCTGTCGCGGGTTCCGTTTCTTCCGTTGCAGTACGGCATCCGACAAACGCCGACAGCATCATGGAAAGAAGCAGTACCACAGCCATAATTTTCCGACTGTTCATGGGCTATTCCATCCGTATGTTGTAAAATTTTAGATATATAACAGGGATATTGTACTATAGTTGGGGAGAAAAGTCAAGATATAATGCAGAATTGGCAGGACAGGAATATGGTATTCTGTACTCCGTTCTGTGCTTCCCCCGGAAAATGAAATTCCCCTGTCATACTTTCGTACAACAGGGGTTGATCTCAAGCTAATACCCGGATTCGAACCGGGGACCTCATCCTTACCAAGGATGTGCTCTACCAACTGAGCCATATTAGCATTCACTCAGGACTTGTCTGAGTGGGGGGTGCCTTGCGGCTTGTCCAGCGGACGTTTGATATTATAGCACAGCAGAACCGGTTTGTCAATAGGTTTTTGAAAGTTTTTTTGCGAAATCATGATGTTTTCTGCAAAATCTGTGCTTCAACCGACATTCTTCCGGAAAAATGAAATTCCCCTGTCATACTTTCGTACAACAGGGGTTGATCTCAAGCTAATACCCGGATTCGAACCGGGGACCTCATCCTTACCAAGGATGTGCTCTACCAACTGAGCCATATTAGCATCCGGGATTCCTTGCGGCTTGTCCCTTGGACGAGTAATATTATACCACAAGGCTTCCCGCTTGTCAATAGGTTTTTGAAAACTTTTTTTATTCAGCAGGAATTACGATGGTGAAGCCGCCTTCCCAGCCTGCAGAAGTGGTTACCTGTCCGTTCTGGTACAGTTCCACAAGCCCTTCCATATCGGTGGGACACTTATAGGACCACAGACCGACACCGGAACCGCCGGCATCCACACCGTCACCCAGCCACCACAGGTATTCACCTGCCGGCAGACCGCGGCTGTCCTCGGTGAACAGTTCGCCGAACAGCGTCTGGTTGTCTTCATAGTCCACATAGGTCTGGGAGAATACGGGTTCCCCGGCTACAGTGGTGTTATAGTCGGTATTCCAGGGGAAAATCTTGACGGTCAGGCTGCCCACATTGTCACTCCAGCTGGGGCAGGCAATGGAATATTCTTCCAGAAAACCTTCCGCTACAACGATCCGTGCGGCCACGGCAGAGCCTTCCTTCAGCAGGCTGATAGGAGTCCGGTCGCCTTCCTGTACGTACATATCGATGTAGGCATGCTTGTCTCTCTTCTTGGGTGCTTCGGTTTCCGGTTCCGTTTCGGGTTCGGTTTCTGCTGCGGTTTCTTCCACAGTTTCCACAGGTGCATCGGCGGTTTCTTCCGCTTCGTCCGCACCGCAGGCAGCCAGAGTCATCAAAGACATTACAGCAGCCAGACACAGGGCAAGAATTCTTGTTTTCATAGGAGTTTCTCCTTTTTCACGTAATATTTGTTCCGGAAAATGTTTTCCTGTTTCCCATTATAGTACAAACCCTTCTGTTTGTCAAGGGTTTCAGCCGGATCCCGCCTTGACAAACTACAGTGTGTGGGGTATACTTATAGCAAAACCACAGCAAAAGGAGTCCACATATGCATTACGCCTCCATCAAACCCTGCGACATCGCCAACGGCCCCGGCGTCAGAGTCTCCCTGTTCGTATCCGGCTGCACCCACCACTGTCCGGGCTGTTTCAATAAAGAAACCTGGGATTTTTCCTACGGCCAGCCCTTCACGGAAGAAACCATGGCGGATCTGTATGAAAAGCTCTCCCCTGGATACATCACAGGTCTTACCCTTCTGGGCGGCGAACCACTGGAACCGGTGAACCAGCAGGCACTTCTGCCTTTTGTGGAGGAAGTACGCCGCAGATTTCCTGATAAAACCATCTGGTGCTACACAGGCTACACCTATGAAACGGATCTGCTTGCCGCTGACGGCCGGGCACACTGTACCGCAACAGACAGGCTGCTGGGCATGACAGACGTTCTGGTGGACGGACGTTTTGTACAGGATCTGCGCGATATAACCCTGCTGTTCCGGGGGTCCTCCAACCAGCGGCTCATCGATCTGGCACGTACCAGAGAAACGGGCAGCGTGGTGCTCTGGGAAAACAGAAACTGATCTGTATATATTAAGGAAGGAAATCCAATGAACGATCACAGCAATACAAACTGGAACTGGTCTGTCACCGGCATTGCCATCCGGGACGGACGGGTGCTTCTGGCAAGACATACCTACGGCGGCGGCAAGGGAAAGTGGATCGTACCGGGAGGCTATCTGGAAAACGGGGAATCCCCGGAAGAAGCTGTCAGGCGGGAATTCATGGAAGAGACCGGCGTTGCGGTGGAACCGTCCGACGTGATCGGTATCCGCTGCAGCGAAAAAAACTGGTATCTGGCGTTCCGGGCAGAATACATATCCGGAGAAGCCCGTTCGGACGGTGACGAAAACGATGCGGTGGAATGGATGCCCATTGACGAACTGCTTGTGCGGGAAGATGTTCCGGATCTGACAAAGGAACTGGTACGCTGCGCACTGGCGGGAACCGGTCTGCAGGAAATCACCTACAACACCCACCACGGCGGAACCCTGTGGGGAGTGAAAGAAAAATAAAAGATAAGAAGTAAGAAATAAGAAGTGCCATACGACAAGAACGGCTTACAGACACAACTGCAAACCGTTCTTTTCATATGTTTTACAAATCAAAATCCTGAATACTTCTTATTTCTGATCTCTTACTTCTTACTTTATAAATGCAGCACCCTTTCCTTGATTTCCTGGGTACGGCCCTGGTTCCAGTACTGGGTTCCGATGTAGCCGCAGGTTCTTCTGGCAACGTTCATCTTGCTCTGATCCCGGTTGTGGCAGGCGGGGCATTCCCATACCAGCTTCCCGTCGTCTTCCACAATGGTGATTTCCCCGTCAAAGCCGCATACCTGACAGTAATCGCTCTTGGTGTTCAGTTCGGCATACATGATGTTGTCGTAGATGAACCGGATTACCTGCAGCACCGCTTCCAGATTGTTCTGCATATTGGGTACTTCCACATAGCTGATAGCACCTCCGGGAGAAAGCGCCTGGAATTTTGCTTCAAAGGCCAGCTTGGAGAAGGCGTCGATTTCTTCCGTTACGTGGATGTGGTAGGAATTGGTGATGTATGCCTTGTCTGTGATGCCGGGCACCACGCCGAACCGCTTCTGCAGACACTTGGCAAACCGGTAGGTGGAGCTTTCCAGAGGCGTGCCGTACAGGGAGAAGTCGATGTTTTCCTTTTCCTTCCAGCTTCTGGTAGCCTTGTTCATGTACTGCATCACTTCCAGTGCAAAGGGAGTGGCTTCCGGATCGGTATGGCTCTTGCCGGTCATGTACTTCACACATTCATACAGGCCTGCATACCCCAGAGAAATGGTGGAGTATCCGCCGTAGAGCAGCTTGTCGATGGTTTCGCCTTTTTCCAGTCTGGCAAGGGCCCCGTTCTGCCACAGGATAGGAGCCGCATCGGACAGGGTCCCACGAAGTCTCTTGTGACGGCACATCAGCGCACGGTAGCACAGATCCAGCCGTTCATCAAACACTTCCCAGAATTTTTCCCTGCTGCCGCCGGAAGACAGAGCAATATCCACCAGATTCAGGGTTACAACCCCCTGATTGAACCGCCCGTAATACTTGGGTTCGTTCGTTTCGGGATCCACATACGGTGTCAGGAAGCTGCGGCAGCCCATGCAGGTGTAGCAGTGGCCTTCGCCGTTCTTGTCCACCTTGTTCTGCAGCATGATCTTTTCGGAGATATAGTCCGGCACCATGCGGCGTGCAGTACACTTGGCGGCCAGTTTCGTCAGATACCAGTAGTGGGCTTCGGGGGTGATGTTGTCTTCTTCCAGCACATAGATCAGCTTGGGGAAAGCCGGAGTAATCCAAACGCCCGCTTCGTTCTTGACGCCCTGATACCGCTGTTCCAGAGTTTCTTCGATGATAACGGCAAGGTCACGCTTTTCCTGTTCGTTTCTGGCTTCTCCCAGATACATGAACACGGTGATGAAGGGCGCCTGTCCGTTGGTGGTCATGAGGGTTACCACCTGATACTGGATGGTCTGCACACCCTTGCGGATTTCTTCTCTGAGACGCTTTTCCACGTTTTCGGAGATCACTTCTTCGGTGGCCGTTCCGCCGCAGGAGGCGATAGTTTCCTCGATCTGGGCACGGATCTTCTTCCGGGAAATGTCCACAAAGGGAGCCAGATGGGTCAGGCTGATGGACTGTCCGCCGTACTGGTTGGACGCCACCTGGGCAATGATCTGGGTGGCAATGTTGCAGGCTGTGGAAAAGCTGTGGGGCTTCTCGATCATGGTGCCGCTGATGACCGTACCGTTCTGGAGCATGTCTTCCAGATTCACCAGGTCACAGTTGTGCATATGCTGGGCGTAATAGTCCATGTCGTGAAAGTGAATGATCCCTTCGTTGTGGGCTTCCACAATATCCGGCGGCAGCAGCAGGCGTCTGGTCAGGTCACGGCTCACTTCCCCGGCCATATAGTCCCGCTGTACGCTGTTGACGGTGGGATTCTTGTTAGCGTTTTCCTGCTTGACTTCCTCGTTGTTGCATTCGATCAGGGACATGATCTGGTTGTCGGTGGTGTTGGCCTTTCTCTGGAGGTTCCGGTTGTACCGGTAGCGGATGTACCGCTTGGCAGTTTCCGGTGCCCCCTGCAGGATGATGTGGGTTTCCACCAGTTCCTGAATTTCCTCCACAGAGAGAGCTCTGCCCAGTGAGCTGCAGTAATCCTCAATCACAAGACCGATATATTCGATCTGTCTCCTGGTCAGTTCCTTTTTGTCCTTATCCCCGCAGTCTTCATTGGCTCTGGTGATCGCCAGCTCAATTTTGGCCCGGTCGAATACGACTTCCTCGCCGCTTCGTTTGATGATTTTCATGCTGTATCCTTTCCTCAGTGCTATCTATCTTCATTTCCTCTTATCCTGTTCAGCATTCCGGAGAACTGTGTCCGTTTCCGCACTTCTCTCCGGCGCGCCCATATTATATCATATAATTTTCGCCAATGCTGTTGCATTTCCCACAGTTCTGTGATATAATTTCCATATATTGATGTGCACGACAAAAGAAAACAGCATATATAGTGGAGGGTTTGCCTTGATACAACTATTTCAGGGAATTGATGATGAAGGACTGAAGCGGCTGGCACAGTGCATGCGGATGCGGATTACGAACTTTCAGTCCGGAGAACAGATTGCCCAGCTGGGTACAATTATTGAAAAGGTAGGAATTCTGCTGGAAGGGACTGCCCATATTGAAATGTCCGATGCGGACGGTACCTGTACCCGGGTGCAGTCCCTGCTTTCGGGAGATGTGTTCGGTGAACTGTTTTTCCTGCCCCACGAAGACCGGTTCTGTGTGGTGGAAGCGGATACCCCCTGCCGGGTCATGTTTCTGGACTGGAAGCATGTGATCCGGCCCTGTCCCCAGTCCTGCGATCCCCACGGCAGACTGATCGCCAATCTTTTTCAGCTGGCCGCGGAGAAAACCAGACAGCTTTCCGCCTACACCGACATTCTCTCCCAGAGAACCATGCGGCAGAAACTGCTGACCTATTTCAGTACCCTCTCCCGGGAAACCGGCTCCCGCACCATAACCCTTCCCATGTCTCTGGCAGCGCTTTCGGAATACCTGTGCGTGGACAGAAGCGCCATGATGCGGGAACTGAAAAGTATGCGGCAGGAAGGGATTCTGGAGGCAGACCGCCGGGTCATCACACTGAAAAAACTGTAAATCCCCTGTGTTCATCTTTTTGGGGAAATTTCGTTACAATTTTTCCGATTCCGGGAACTTTTCCCATTCTGCGGCGTCTATATTCCCAGCAGTTCGTTTTCCGGATATTTCCAAAAATTCATACTATGTTAACATCTGTACGACGGCTGTGTGATATACTATAGACAACTTCAAAATTTTACAAGGAAGGTATGACACATGAAGAAAATTCTCTCTCTGCTGCTGGCAGGTCTGATGATGTTTGCGCTGGCCGGTTCCACCCTGGCTGTCGGCTCCACTGCATTCGACAATGACCTCGGCGCCATCTACGAAACCATTTACGGCGAAAACTGGTTTTACTGGTATCTGGTAAATGGCGGCAAGTTCCCCACCATCAGCCCTCTGGATCCGGTTGACCCCGGTATGTCCGTGGTTCCCGAAAAAATGGTTCCCACCTCTCAGACTGCCAAGTGCCCTCTGGTCGACTGCCAGAAGACCGGTAAGGTATATCTGAGCATCGTGAACAGCACCACCTACGAAGCATACGTTGACTGCCCCGAACACAGCTGGGGTAAGCTCACCGGCAGTATCCTTCCCGGTACTGCGACCACCTACACCATCTCCACTTCTGCCGGTCTCGGCGGTTCCATCAGCCTCAGTGTGGACAACACCTTCGGTACCGCAACCGTAAAGAAGGGTGACGACGTAGTGGTTTCCATTATTCCCGATTATGGCTACGTGGTAGAAGCAGTATATCTGAACGGCTACTACATCGGCAAGATGGAAAGCTTTGAACTGAATGACATTCATGCAAACTACTCCATCAGAGCGATCTTCCGCAGAGTGGATATCACCCGCAAGTACACCATCACCGCTTCCTCCACCGGGGAAGGCAATGTATATGCTGTTGTAAACGGTAAGTCTGCCGGTAAGTTCACTTCCCTGACCGGTACCTATGCAGACATCGTAACCCTGCGTTTCACCCCCACAAGCAAGAACTACAAGGTGGAATCCGTAACCATCAACGGCCAGTCCATCGGTGCGGTTTCCTTCTATGAAGTAGGCCGTCTGGCTGCCGACATGACCGTTTCCGCCAAGTTCGTATGGGACTGCCCCTACACCGACATTGCCAAGGAACACATGGCTGCTGTGGAATACGTTACCGAAATCGATGTAATGGGTTCCCCCAACCTGCACTTCAACACCGATAAGTTCATGGGCAAGAACACCGTTTCCGTTCGCTCCATGGCATGCTATCTGGCTGAACTGGCTGACGTTTCCGACAAGCTGAACTCCGTGGCCGACCGTATTGCATGGGCAACCGAAAAGGGCCTGATCGGCGACAAGGAAGACCTGTCTGTTTCCACCACCTGGACCCGCGCCTGCGATATGCTGGCTGTATACGTGCGGAATCTGGAAAAGGACGGCAACGTGGTATTCAAGGATCTGGTAAATGCCGAATCCGCATACGCCATCGCCAACTCCATGGATCTGGTTACCGAAGCTTCCTATAAGGCCGACGGTAAGATCTGCCGCTATGACATGGCTGAAATCTGCTACGCCATCGCCCTGCTGGAAACCAAGTAAGCGTACACCCAAGTGTATACCATCAGAACGATCTGCTCTCCCGGGCGGGTCGTTCTTTTTTGGCTGTTTTCACGGAAATGTATTGCAATTTCACCGGTTTATGGTATAATAGAACCATAAACATTCCCAGATTCAGAAAGGACATATACCTATGAAAATACAGAAACTGACCGGGATCCTGCCTGCCCTGCTGACGGCTTTTGACGAAAACGGTGTGGACACAAAAACCACCGGAAAACTGGTGGATAAGCTGCTCTGCGCCGGTGTGGACGGGCTGTATGTGGGCGGCTCCAGCGGAGAAATGGTGCTGCAGTCTGTCTGCGAACGGAAGACACTGCTGGAATGTGTCATGGAATCTTCCGCAGGCCGTGGTGCTGTGATTGCCCACATCGGTGCTCTGTCCACTGCGGATACGGTGGAACTGGCGAAGCATGCAAAAACCGCCGGTGCAGACGCCGTTTCTTCCGTGACGCCCCTTTACTATAAGTACAGCTTCCGGGAAGTGAAGGAATACTATGCCCGCATCGCTGACGCATCCGAACTGCCTGTGATCATCTACAATATTCCTGCCCTCACCGGCATGACCCTGAACAGCGCCCAGCTGGGTGAAATCCTGTCCATTCCCGGGGTGGCCGGCATGAAATTCACCTCCTCCGACTTCTATCAGCTGGAACGGCTCCGCACCGATTTCCCGGATCATGTATTCTACAACGGTTCCGACGAAATGCTGCTGTCCGGACTTGCTGCAGGAGCAGACGGCGGGATCGGCACCACCTACAACTTCCAGCCGGAACGGATCGTGAACATCCGTAAGCTGTATCTGGCAAACGATATGCAGGGTGCCCTGAAGCTCCAGAGCGACGCCAACCGTGCCATCGAAGTAATCCTGCGGAACGGTGTACTGCCCGCTTCCAAGGCACTGCTGGGGATGCTGGGACTGGACGTTGGTCTGTGCCGCGAACCCTTCCTGCCGCTGACCGACGCCATGCTGGCCGACCTGCGAGACAATGCACTGCCGCTGCTGGATGGAGAATGGCTGAAGTAAAAATAAGAAGTAAGAAATCAGAAGTATATGAAAAAACCAGGGATTTTTCGTCCCTGGCTTTTTGTTTGGTCAGATGAAACGCAGTGAATCGCAGAGGCTTTCTACACGCTCCAGAAGAATTTCCAGATTCGTTGGATCGCCATCCATGGCAATACGGTCCACCATTTCCAGCACCTTGAGCCGGATATTGTCCGTGGGCTTATCCTGCACCGGCTTCAGATCATCGTACATTTTTGTGTACAGATCCAGCAGCTTCTGGTTGGTGGTTTCCCGGCAGCGGACTACATCGGCCAGGGCTTTTGCCTTTTCTTCTCCGGCAACATCCCCGGGGCCCTGTCCCACCGCCATATTGTCCAGTGCTTCGATGGTTTTCTGCAGGTATTCCGTATCCCGCCGGACAGCTTCGATTCTGTCCAGTACATAGTTGATGTTCAGCTTGCCCCAGTCTGCAGTCTGCTGTGCGGTTTCTTCCATAGCGGTTTCTGCGATTTCGTTTTTTCTTTCCTGTGCGTCCATTGTATATTCCTCCGATTGCTTTCTGTTTCGATCGGACGAACGCACTTCTGTCTGTCGGTCAAACGTTTTGTTTTCTGCATGGACACTCTGCCTGTCACGATCATCGGGTGTGTTCTCTCCGGTCAGGCAGATGTGATTTTCCGCCAGACGGT
>JAFQGY010000412.1 GCA_017415325.1 Clostridia bacterium | reverse complement strand
GCGGTCGCCAAACCACTTCCATTTTACTACAGGAGGTTTTCTTTTTCAACTTGAAGCTAAAGCTTTTTGGCTCCACCAGCATAGCTGGTGGTTTATTGGCTGATACCAACACAAAACGACCGGGTTATCCGAAAAGGATAGCCCGGTCGCTGCTTTCGTGGTATACTAGAGTTGACCAAAACCCTACCGGAAAGCAGGTACAGTATACCACAATGAGAAACAGAAATCAAGTAGTAATTCCCCTGGATCTTGGAATCCGAATCGATGAAAGTGAACCCGTGCGCAAACTGATCGAAATCTGCGATGAACTGGACTATACAGATCTGTATGCCGCATACCTCCGTCACTGGAGAAAGATCGATCTCCGCACCATGTTTGAACTTCTCGTATTCGCCTATATGAACGGAATCTATTCCAGCCGGGAAATCGAATCTTCCTGCCGAAACGATATCCGATTCTGTAGAATGAACCTGCGCAGGATCACAGTACCATCGCCAGATTCCGGAACGAACGTCTGACAGGCGTGATGGTAGACTTATTCTATCAGCTGACAGAGAAACTGTACGAAATGTGAGAACTGTCCTACAGGAATATGTTTGTGGACGGTACCAAGATCGAAGCCAATGCCAATCGATATACCTTTGTGTGGGCAAAAGCAGTGCAAAACAGCTGGAAAAACTGGAAGTACGCATACAACGTGCAGATCGGCGTAGAGAACGAATACATCACTGTTCCCGAATCCTACGGACGCTACAACACTTCCATTCTTTCTGGACAGAGTCCAGAAGAAATCCGGGCACAGGATCGAAAATATCACCGCAGATGCAGGATATGCCGGTGAAGAAAATTATACCTATCTGAAACAGAACGGACAGAAGGCATACATCAAGCCGGCGGAATATGAGGTGAGAAAAGACCCGGAAGTTCAAAAAGGATACCTATCATGTGGAAAACATGCCGTATGATCCGGAAAGTGACACATATACTTGCCCGACCGGGAAGAAACTGATCCATGTATACGATAGTCACCCCAAATCCGAAAACGGTTTCACTATTGACTTTGAGCCCAAAAAGAAAAACAGCATACCTTTTCGATACACTGTTCTTTCTCGATTAGGGTGAGCGATGGGAGTCGAACCCACGACCTCCAGGGCCACAACCTGGCGCTCTAACCAACTGAGCTACGCCCACCATAATTCCGTACCTTGGGGGATTCGAACCCTCGACCTACTGCTTAGAAGGCAGTTGCTCTATCCGGCTGAGCTAAAGGTACATATCACCCCAATGTCGGGTCTGTGGCTTGTGCGACATATACGGGGATCTAAGCGGGTGATGGGAATCGAACCCACACGACCAGCTTGGAAGGCTGGGATTCTGCCATTGAACTACACCCGCACATCTAACGCCTGTATATGATACCACATTCCACCCGGTTTGTCAAGAGCTTTTTCAAAAAAAGTCAAAAAGTTTTTCTGTTTTTTCACCCATTTTTTCACCGGTGCATTTTCACCCGTCCCAGCCGTCTTCCGTATGCATTTCTTTACGGGGAATTCACAAATTCTTCCTTGTATTCCACACACAAAAAGTATACACTATTATCATCTATTCTTATGCTGCCGGGGGTTTTCATGTTCGGGTATGTGCGGCCTTATGTGCCTTCTCTGCGGGTCAGGGAATATGAATGGTACCGGGCTGTGTACTGCGGGCTGTGCCGTGCGATGGGGCAGGTCAGCGGACAGGGTTCCCGGTTTCTGCTCAGTTACGATTTTGCGTTTCTGGCACTGGTGCGGATTCTTCTGACAGAAACCCCACAGTTTACAAGGCATCGCTGTCCGGCCCATCCGATCCATACACGGCTCATGGCAGAAGAATGTCCTGCCCTGCGGTATTCAGCGGCAGCGGCGGCATATCTGGCAGAAGCCAAACGCCTGGATGACTATAGTGACGAAACAGGTCCGGCACGGATGCGGCCGATTCTGCTTTCCCCTGTCACCCTTCCCATGGTACATCTTGCCCGGAAGCGGGAGCCGGATACAGCGGTACTGTCAGACAGCATCCGCAGGCATCTGGAACAGCTGTCGGCGCTGGAAAAAGCGGGATGTGCTTCTCCGGAGGAACCTGCGCAGGTGTTCGGGAATCTGCTGGGAGAACTGTTCTCCTTCGGTCTGACCGGGTCTTCAGCAGCTGTTGCCCGTTCAATCGGCGTCGGTACCGGGCGGTTCATCTATCTGTGCGACGCCATGGACGATCTGGCGGAAGATCTGAGAAAAGGGCGATACAATCCTCTGGCAATGCTCTGGGGAGATATGGCACTGGGGGACGGCGGGAAGCCTTCGGAACCGGTGAAAAGTGCCTTTGCAGATGCCGCACGGATCGATCTGGAAAAACTGGGACTGGCTGCAGAGCTTCTGCCGCAGGATCCCCTTACGGAAATTGTAAAAAACATTGTATATCTCGGAATGCCGGACATGGTGATGCGCATCGTGGAAGGGCGTTCCCCGGGCAGCAGCCATGGACTCCATTCGCTCCAGAAGGCAGCCCCGGAATCATCCACAAGCGGGAGTCAAATATGAAAGATCCATACAGCGTACTGGGTGTGTCCAGAAGCGCAACCGATGACGAAATCAAAAAAGCCTACCGGGATCTAGCCCGGAAATACCATCCGGACAACTATGCGAACACCGATCTGGCGGATGTGGCGGAAGAAAAAATGAAGGAGATCAACGAAGCCTACGAAGCCGTACAGCAGGAACGCAAAGGCGGCGGACGGACTTCCTCCACCTATTCCTCCTATTCCACTTCCGGCACCACCTCGTTCCCCCAGATCCGGGAACTGATCCGAAACGGTCAGTATGCGGAAGCAGAACTGAAAATCGATGCCACGCCCGCCGGGGACAGAGGGGCCGAATGGAACTACCTGAAGGGTTGTCTGCTGGTACAGCGGGGGTATTACTACGATGCCCTGAAATATATCGAAGTGGCCTGTTATCTGGATCCGGAGAACGCCGAGTACCGGGAAGCCAAAAACCGGATGCATGTCCGTTCCGCCTCTTTCGGTTCCCCCTACCGTACCTCCAGCGGTGCTTCCGACATTGACTGCTGCGGTCTGTGTACCAATCTGATCTGTGCGGATGCCTGCTGTGAATGCTGCGGCGGCGACCTGATTTCCTGCTGCTGACAGTTCAGCGGACGACCTTCTGATGATTTTGCCGAGGTACCCATATGAAAGCACATTCTCAAATCGCATTGTCCAAAAAAATCGCCTTTGCTGCCATTATTGCCGCCCTTTCCGTGGTTCTGCTGTATATCGGCAGTATCTCCGTTCTGGATCTGTCGGCGGTGGTGGTCTGTGCGCTGCTGACCATGCTGGTGGTGGTGGAAGCCGGGGAAAAGTTTGCCTGGCTGTCCGCAGCTGTGGCCGGGGTGCTGTCCCTGCTGCTTCTGCCGGTGAAAATGCTGGCGGTGGAATACATCTTTATCGGCGGAATCTACCCCATCCTGAAGGCCGCCGTTGAGAAAACGCCCTACTGGCTCAGCTGGATTATCAAGATTTCCCTGCTGGACACCATGCTGCTTCTGGCCATCGCTCTGTCCAAGCTGGTCTTTACCGCCGGGGAGCCGTACTATGATTTTTCCTTCGTGGTGCTGGCTGTGGGGACGGTATTCTTTGTCCTGTTCGATCTGGCGCTGACCACCTGTGTGACGGCGTATATCACCCGGCTCCGGAAACGGCTGGGACTGAAAAAACTGTTCTGAAAAAGGAGAATCTGCATGAATACTGTCCGTTTCTTCGGGAAATCCGTCACCAGACTCATTGTGGGAGACAACCCTTTCAACGGGCATTCCTACATCGAATACCAGACCACCGGGCAGGAAATGAAATCCTTCTACACCGCCGGAAAGATTCTGGAAACGCTGTCCCACATCGAAGCCTCCGGGATCAACACCATCCTGCCGCTGGCAGACCCTTTCATCGTCCGTCTGCTGGCAGAGTATGAACGCAGCGGGGGAAAACTGCAGTACATCTTCCAGCCCTATATGCCCATGAATCAGGACGTAAGCATACGGCAGCTGATGGAACTGCAGGGTACCATCGGGATCTACCATCAGGGTACCACCACCGATTTTCTCTTTGAATCCGGACGCTGTGAGGAGATCCGTTCCATGCTGGCCAAATACCGTTCCATGGGAATTCCCGTTGGACTGGGTACGCACCGGCCGGACGTTATCCGCCTCTCGGAAAAAGAAGGATGGGATGTAGATTTCTACATGGCCTGTCTGCAGAACGCCCGCCGGAACCGGGAAGGGGAAGCAAGCGGATTCCTCACCGGCAAGACCAAAGCTTCCCTGCGCTTCTATCCGGAAGACCGGCCCATAATGCTGGATCTGATCGCTTCTGTTCCCAAGCCTGTGATTGCTTTCAAGATTTTCGCGGGCGGACAGATTTTCCATGGTAAAACCGAAGCCGAAAAACGGGATGCCATCACCGGTGTGTATGAAGAAGTCTTCACCGCCATCAAGCCGGGAGATATGGCTGCCATCGGCATCTTCCAGCGGGACCGGGACGAGCTGGCAGAAGACGTACAGCTGTACGAACAGTGGTATGCTGCCAAAAATCAATAACCGTACTGTACTGCCTGTCACTCCGACGGGCAGTTTTTTACAGCAAATTCCCGGCATCCTATTGCAAATCCCAGTGGATTCTGGTATAGTAGAGGTATCAAATCCACACCAAAACAAAGGAGAATTCTCATGTATAATTTCTTCTCCCCCATACAGATTACCCCCCAGGGATGGCTGAAAGACCAACTGACCATTCAGGCAAAGGGACTGGCCGGGAATCTTGACAAAATGTGGCCGGACGTCCGGGACAGCGCATGGATCGGCGGAAACAGAGAAGGCTGGGAACGGGTGCCCTACTGGCTGGACGGGTTCATTCCGCTGGCATTCCTGCTGCGGGACCAGGACATGATCGCCAGAGCCGAAAAGTACATCACCTCCATTCTGGACAGACAGTGTAAGGACGGCTGGATCGCCCCCTGCAGCGTGGAAGAACGCGCCTCCTATGACCCATGGAGCCTGCTGCTCATCGGCAAGGTGCTGGCCATGACCTGCGAATTCACCAAAGATATGCCGGAGAAAAAGGAACTGTGGAAACGCACGGAAAAGGGCCTGCTGAAAGCCATGGAATGCCTGTACAACCTGATGGAAGAAGGTACCGTGAAGCTGTTCAGCTGGGGCAAGTTCCGCTGGTTTGAAGGGCTGATTCCCCTGCAGTATCTCCAGAGCCGCTACCGCCGTGACTGGATTGTGAAGCTTGGCAGAATGCTGCAGGCACAGGGCGCCGACTGGCCGTCCTTTACCGACACATGGGTGCGTCCCATCAACCAGTGGACCTTCCATACCCACATCGTCAACATCGGCATGATGTTCAAGTGCGAAGCCGTAGCCTGTGCCCTGTTCGGGGACGAATACACCGACCGTGCGGAAGAGCTGTGGCAGATTCTGGAAAAATACAATGGTACCGCCGCCGGATGCTTCACCGGAGACGAATGCCTGTCCGGGCCCGACAACAACCAGGGTACCGAGCTGTGCAGCGTCAACGAGCTGATGTATTCCTGCGAGATCCTGTATGCGGTCACCGGCAAGAGCATCTGGGCAGACCGGCTGGAAAAGCTGACCTTCAATGCCCTGCCCGCCACCATGTCCGATGATATGTGGACACACCAGTACGACCAGCAGGTGAACCAGATTGCCTGTCAGCGTTTCCCCGGCCGGAGCCATTTCCGTACCAACGGATCCGAAGCGCACCTGTTCGGCCTGGAGCCCAACTACGGCTGCTGTACCGCCAATATGGGACAGGCATGGCCGAAGTTTGTGCTGTCCGCTTTCCGGAAGACCCGTACCGGCATCGAATGCCCCATGATGGTTCCCGCACGTCTGGATACCGTGATCCATGGCAAGCAGGTTGTTCTGTCCATTGACACAGCATACCCCTTCCGTCACACCGGCACCTACACCGTCACCACCACAGAACCGGTACGCTTCACCCTGAAGATCCGGGTTCCCGGCTGGGCAAAGGGCTGTACCGTCAACGGGGAAAAGTTCGGCGGCAGGATGATCGTGCTCACCCGGGACTGGAACGGCACCGAAACCATCGAAATCTCCTTCAGTGACCGTCCCCGTCTGGTAAACCGTCCCGCCAAACTGAAGGCGGTGGAATACGGTCCTCTGCTGTTTGCACTGCCCATCGAAACCGAATGGAAAATGCGGGAATATGAAGCAGGCGGTGTGGAGAGAAAGTTCCCCTACTGCGATTATGAGCTGATTCCTCAGTCCGAATGGCGGTATGGCTTTGCTTCCGCTGACTTTGCGGTAGGAGAAGCTGCCGTGGACGCCGTTCCCTTCTCCTCTGCGGCTCCGGCCATCCGGCTGCACACCAGACTGGCTCCCGTGGACTGGGACTATGAAGACGGTTTTGCCACCGTAGCCGCCGCTGCTCCTGTGTCCGACAAGGCTGTGGGAGAAGCCGTGGATATGACGCTGGTTCCCTATGGCTGTGCCAAGCTGCGGATGACGGAAATGCCTGTGGTAAAAATGAAGAAATAAGGCCGGTTTTTCCATGGAAATTCCCTTGGATTCCGCTCTTTCGGCCTCTTTTGTAAAACCGAATACAATCTGGAAGAATCTGGGAATTATTCCCTCTTGCGACCTGCACAATTTCCTGCGCATGGAATGATAACTTCCCGTACAGAACTGCTGAAAATGGCTCCGTTTCGTTGACAATGGGGCCATTTTTGTTGTATAATATAGGTTAAATGGGAAGCTATGTCTACCGGATGTGCGGAGCCGTCTTCCCTGTGAAATACCAACAGAATCGAAGGATCCGACATATGTTAAAAAGCATGACCGCATTCGGCCGGGCCCGGGCCATGACCCCCTCCGGCGACCGGGACATCACCGCCGAACTGCGCAGCGTCAACAGCCGCTATCTGGACGTATCCGTACGCCTGCCCCGTTCCATGAGCTTTCTGGAAGAGAAGATCAAGGTGTACCTGTCCGAGAGAGGCATTTCCCGGGGGAAGATTGAAGTCAACATCAATGTAAACGTGGTATCCGAGGAAGGCGTGGAATACATGCTGGACACCGCGGCCGCCGCTTCCTATGTGAATGTCCTGCGCCAGCTGAAGGAAAGCTATGATCTGGAAGGCAGCATCACCGTAGGTCTGGTGGCCTCCAACCGGGATCTGTTTACCGTCAAGAAACCGGAAGACGACATGGAACGGGACTGGAACGATGTGAAAGCCGTACTGTCCGACGCCGTGGATGCATTCCTGGACAGAAGAGCCAGAGAAGGCAAAAATCTGGAAGAAGACATCGTAAAGAAGTGTGAAAACATCAAGGTGCTGGCCGCCAGAATCAAGGTTCTGTCCGAAGCCGACATCACCGGATACTCCGCCAAGCTGGAACAGAGAATCCGTCAGTTCCTTGCGGACTTTGATGCCGAAGTTGCCGAACAGCGGATCCTGACCGAAGCCGCCATTTACGCCGACCGGGCCGCCATCGACGAAGAACTGGTGCGTCTGGATTCCCACTTCACCGCCATGGCCGACATTCTCGCCTCGGACGAAGCCGCCGGACGGAAGCTGGACTTCCTGCTGCAGGAAATGAACCGGGAAACCAACACCATCGGTTCCAAGGCCGCCAACGCCGAAATCGCCCATCTGGTGGTGGACATCAAGTGTGAACTGGAAAAGATCCGGGAACAGATCCAGAACATCGAGTAAAGATCAGAAATAAGAAGTTAGAAATAAGAGATAGGTAACAAAAAGCTGTGTCGATATAACCAACGCCGAGCTTGACCGCTCTACTACACAGCCCTGACCAGTGCGCAGCGCGGAGATACTGCAAGGTCAAAAAATGCGAAGCCGCTGTACAAAAACAGTTCCGGTAAAACAAACTGAAACAGACAATATGTCAGCGCACCCGGCTCTGCAAATACTATACCCTATGCCGTCCTATTTGTTTAAAGTTTTTGTTCACCCAGCTCGCTGGGTGGAGCTTTATTTCAAAAAGCGTCCCGTATCTCCACCCAAGCGCTCTGCACCTGCTCCCCACTATAGGAAAAAATGAAATTTGTAAACGTAGGATTCAACAATATACTGAACGCTGACCGGATTGTAGCCGTGATCGGGTCGGATTCTGCACCTTCCAAGCGGCTGATTCAGGATGCCAAGGACATGGGTCGTGCCATTGACTGTACCAGCGGACGGAAAACCCGGTCGATTCTGGTGATGGACAGTGACCACGTGATCCTTTCGGCCATCCAGACGGAAACACTGGCGGCACGACTGACAGCCGATGCAGCGGCCGACGACAGCGACGAAACTGACGATGCGGAAAATCCGTAAGGAGATTGCAATGGAACCAAAACTGCTGACCATGGACGACAAACAGTTCTTCCTGAACGGGAAACGCTTTGATCTGGCGTCCGGGGATTTCCATTATTTCCGTACCCTGCCCGGCGGATGGCGGCACAGACTGGAGCTGATGAAAGCCTTCGGGCTCAACACCCTGCAGACCTATGTACCCTGGAACCTCCACGAGCCGGAAAAAGGACATTACTGCTTCGACGGATACCTGAACCTCCGGGCCTTTCTGGAACTTTGCGGGGAAGTGGGGCTGTATGTAATGCTCCGTCCTTCCCCCTACATCTGCTCCGAATGCGACTGGGGCGGGATCCCGTACTGGATCATGGGGGAAAACTGCTGTCCCAGAACCATGGATGCCGCTTTCATCGGGCACTACAAAGACTACTTCCTGCGCCTGATGCGGGAGATCGAACCCATGCTGTCCACCAGAGGCGGCCCCATCATCGCAGTCTCCGTGGAAAACGAATACGGCAGTTTCGGCATGGACCGGGAATACATCCGCTGGAACGCCGATCTGTACCGGGAATGCGGCATTGATGTGCCTCTGTACAAGACCGACGGGGACAATATGTTCATGCTGACCCATGGCGGGCCGGAAGATCTCTGGTCGGGGATCAATGTGGCTGCCGTTACCGAAAATTCTGTAGAGTACTACCACATGTTCCAGACCGGATATCCCATCTATGTGGGGGAAATGTGGGGCGGACGGGCACAGCAGTGGGGCGGCAGATTCGCCAGACAGACTGCGGACACCATCGCCGACCGGTACCGCAAAGCCCTGGCACTGGATGCGCACGTGAACTTCTATATGTTCTGCGGCGGTACCAGCTTCGGCTTCTTCAGCGGCGCAAACCACTGTGCTTTCCGGGCGGATGTACCGGGGGCACGGACAAGATATATTCCCTTCTGCACCAGCTACGATGTGGATGCCCCTGTCACCGAAGACGGCAGACCCACGGAAAAATATTTCGCCCTCCGGAAGGTGCTGGCAGAACATCGCGGAATGTCTGTGGATGCCCTGCCGACGGTACCGGAAAATCTCCCTGTCCAGACTGCCGGGGAAATCTGCTGGCATACGGCAAAGCGGGTGTTTGCCCCTGCCGTGCTGGATACGCTGACCGAACACAAAGTTACCTCCGGAAATGTGCGCACCATGGAATCCCTGGGACAGGACTACGGCTTTGTGCTGTATACCACCCACATCCGCGCCGCTCATCCGGAGTACATCTATTATGTCCGCATCGAAGGACTCCACGACAGAGCCGACATCTACGCCGACGGGGTGTATCTGGGTACCTATTACAGAGACCGTGACAACACGCCCGTTTCCTTCCGGGTACCTTCCGGCAGTGTCCGGCTGGATATTCTGGTGGAAAACATGGGACGGATCTGTTACGGCTACAAGATGCTGGAGGAACACAAGGGCATCACCGGCTGCGTCATGCTGGACAGAGGACTGGGGGACGCCAGACCCTCTCCCGTGGCCTC
>JAFQGY010000411.1 GCA_017415325.1 Clostridia bacterium | reverse complement strand
GTATCCCATGTGACGGTGGATGTGATGCTGGATCAGCTGCTTACTGAAGAAGGGACAGAGGTAGTCTGTTCCTTTGGCGGAAGAAGCTGGCATCTTTCCCAGAACTATCTGGAACAACTGGACAGCGAAGTGCTGTTCTATATGGATGCGGGGCTGGAAGTCAGTCTGCGGATTCTCTCCGGAGAGCCCTTTGCGTGGTCGGATTGCCCGGCGGAAAACTATCTCCCCCTTGTACAGACGGAAGAAGCACTGTCCCGGTATGCGGCGGCATTGTCCTATCTTTGCAGCCGGTACACAGGTGTGGCCTCCATAACGCTGGGCAAAGGGACGGGCAGCGAAATGTATACCGGGCTGTCCATGGCGTCTCCGGCGGCTGTGATGGAAGATATTGCGGAGCTGGCGGCATTGACCTATGAAACCGCCCGGCTGTACAATCCGGATGTGTATGTGGTAATTCCGTTTGCGGATGCCCATGTATACCGGGAAAACAAAAATATTCCCGCCGGGATTACTCTGGCACCGGAGCTGTCGCTGGTACTGCTGGCGGATGCCATGAACCGGCTTGGGGAGGTTCCCTGGGTGGTTTCCTGGCGGTTTGAGGACGACAGTGCTCCGTCTGGTGCGGCTTCTCTGGAGGCTGTGGAACTGCCCGGTCACTGGCGGAGTATGCTGCAGCATCTGGGCCTGTCGGTGTTCGGGGATTTTCTGTACCGCTGGGAGCCGGAAGACTGCCTTGCGGGAGAAAAAACGCCCTATCGCTTTGCGGACCGGTATGAAGAACTGTGCAGGAAGCTGGCGGCGGCGGATCCCCGGGCTGTGGTGCTGTCTCTTGCCAGAATTGCGGACAGGGTAAATCCGGCGATGTATGCCGATATGACCTACCTGCAGGACACCACCGGCAATCAGGTACATATGAGACAGGTGAAAAACCGGATCGGTACACTGACGGAAGGTCTGCCGGATATGACGGACGGAACATGGTATCCTCTGTGGGATTTTGCGGATTCCTACAGCGTGGCAGGTTTTGTCGGCGGCGGTGGGATCGAAGACATTATCACCGTTTACAGCAAATCCATGCGGAATCTGACGGGAGAATATACCCGGGTTCTGCATTGTTCTCTCCCCACAACCGGGGGGGCAGGGGCAGACGGAATACTGCTGCGGAATTTTTCAAAGCTTGCGGATCTGTCACAGGTGGACAGCATCCATTTCACCTTTATGTTGACCGGAGCCGGAAAAAATACCGACAGCACTCCCGCGGCGGTGTTCTTCATCGGTGCGGAAGACTGGCGGATGGAATATCATGTAACCGGGATCCGTGAGGGAGAATTTCTGACGGTGTCCTGTGATCTGAAGGACTGGGAATATGCAGCCAGATGCGGGTATGTGGGCGTGATGCTTTCCGGCGGAACAGAGATTTCCTTTGATCTGGCGTCTGTGTATGTCAGCAGTACGGAACTGACGGAAAATGAACTGGCGGCGCTGTTTACCACATCGGAACCGACCGGCAGAGATACCCGGTATGATACGGAAATATTCTATATTTTACTGCTGCTGACGATCACAACGGTATGCGTGGGCGTACTGCTGATCCGAAGGGACAGAGAAGAAGAGGAAGAAGAAGGTACAGCGCATGAACAACCATGGAAATAACGCCCCCGGCGCTTTTCTTACCGGTTACAGGATCGCAGAAATCGTACTGTGTCTGGTGGTGATTCTGGTGGGGGTACTGTATCTGTATACGGACATCGTATCCCTGTGGCTGCTTCTGCCGGTTTTTCTGGCTGTGTTTATCGCCATACCGGTGCTGCGGTATCTGGACGAGCGGAAGCGGGGAATCGGCGGTCTGGCACTGGGGTTGTCCGTGGGGATCGCCGCACTGCCTGTCGTGGTGGTGATCGTGGCCATTATGGCATATCTTTGGATGTGATAGGAAACACATCTGCAAAAATCATCGAAAAAGGAACTGACCATGAGAATTGTAGTCAAAGTAGGGACATCCACCCTGGCCCATCCTACGGGGCATCTGAATATACGGCATATGGAAAGCCTGTGCAAGGTGCTGGCAGACATCAAGAATGCGGGACATGCAGTGATTCTGGTATCCTCCGGGGCTGTGGGCATGGGGATGGGCAAGCTGTCCCTCAGAGAACGTCCGAAGACGCTGGTAGGCAAGCAGGCCGCCGCCGCTGTGGGGCAGTGTGAACTGATGTACACCTATGACAAGCTGTTTTCCGAATACAACCATGTGATCGCCCAGATTCTGCTGACCGGCGGAGACGTACGGGACGAAGAACGGCGGGAAAACTTCATCGGCACCATGGAACACCTGCTGGAAATGGGGGTTCTGCCGGTCATCAATGAAAACGACACCGTGTCCACGGAAGAACTGGGCATCGGTGACAACGATACGCTGGGGGCCATTGTCGCAACCTCCATCCACGCCGATCTGCTGGTGCTGCTGTCCGATATCGACGGGCTATTCACAGACGATCCCCGGGTGGTGCAGGATGCGAAGCTGATTCCCGAGATTCACGAAATCACCGAAGAAATCCTTGCCCATGCCGGCGGAAAGGGTTCAGCCATCGGTACAGGCGGTATGGCCACCAAGCTCAGCGCGGCAAAGATGGTCATGGACGCAGGCGGGGATATGATTATTGCCAACGGGAAGGATCCGTCCATTCTGTACGATGTGATCGACGGCATTCCCGTAGGCACCAGATTTATCGGAAAGAAAAAGTAAAAGAGGTTCCACTATGAAAACCACTGAGCAGATTATGCAGGATGCCAAGCGGGTTTGTCCCGGACTGGCCCTGGCGGATACGGAAACGAAAAATAAAGCCCTGTATGCGATGGCGGATGCCCTTGTGCAGGCAGCAGACTCCATTCTGGCGGCCAATGCAGAAGATATGGCGGCAGCCAAGGGACGGATCAGCGATGTGATGCTGGACAGACTGGCCCTGACGGAAGCACGGATTGAATCCATGGCAAAGGGGATCCGGGATGTGGCGGCACTGGACGATCCATGCGGCAGAACCATCTCCGAAACGACCCGGACGGACGGTCTGCGGATCACCAAAATTGCCGTTCCTCTGGGGGTAATCGCCATCATTTACGAAAGCCGTCCCAACGTCACCTCCGACGCCGCAGCCCTGTGTATCAAGAGCGGCAACGGATGCATCCTCCGCAGCGGAAAGGACGCATGGAACAGCGCCAGAGCCATCACGGACGCTCTGCAGGCAGGACTTGCGGCAGCCGGACTGGATCCTCTGCTGGTACAGCTGGTGGAAGACGTGACCCGGGAAAGTTCCTATGACCTGATGCGGGGTGTGGGATACATTGATCTGCTGATCCCCCGGGGCGGTGCGGGACTGATCCGTGCCTGTGTGGACAATGCAAAGGTGCCCTGCATCGAAACCGGTACCGGGATCTGCCATATTTACATCGACGGAAAAGCCGATCTCCAAAAGGCGGTGAAGATCCTTGTGAACGCCAAAACCAGCCGGCCTTCCGTGTGCAATGCGGCGGAAGTCTGTCTGGTGGATGGAGCCATTGCAGAAACGGTGCTGCCCATGGTGAAAAAAGCCCTGTGCGACGACCGTGCAGCGGAAGGAAAAGTACCGGTGGAACTGCGGCTGGACGAAAAAGCAGCGCAGATCATCGACGGTACGGCAGCCGGAGAAGCGGATTTCGATACGGAATTTCTGGATTATATTCTGGGCGTGAAGGTGGTTGACGGCGTGCAGGCGGCGGTGGAACATATCCGTGCCCACTCCACCCACCACAGCGAAGCCATTGTGACGGAAGATCCGGCGGCAGCGGCAGTTTTCACGGCATCCGTGGACAGTGCGGCGGTATATGTGAATGCGTCCACCCGGTTTACAGACGGCGGAGAGTTCGGCCTGGGATGCGAAATGGGTATCTCCACCCAGAAGCTCCATGCCAGAGGGCCCATGGGTCTGGCGGAACTGTGTACCTATAAGTATGTGATCACCGGGGACGGACATATCAGATAAATAAGAGGTAAGAAGTAAGAAATAAGCAAACACTGATTAACTATATTTATGCAATTGGAAACGTTCTGTGGCGAGCAGGGTCGGGTCCCTGGGAGCTCTCTCCACTATTTCTCATGTCTTGGATAGACAATATCCAGTGGCAGATGGAATTGCAGGGACTATATCCAGTGGGAATCCTGTTGAAAGTTCTTTGCTGAGCTTTCTTTCAAGAAAGCGACCCGTTCCCTCTATACAAACAGGTTAGTTAATCATCATTTACATAAGAGGTATAAAGCTGAGGATTTTTGTATGACAATCGGGTGTGTTGGTGTTGGGAATATGGGCGGTGCCGTCTGCGGTGCTGTCTGCAGAAGTGAAGTGGATAAGACCGTACTGGTGTGCGATATGGATGCCGGAAAAACGGCGGCGTTCCGGGAGAAATACGGCTGTGAACCGGTGGACAGCGTGACACTGGCATCCCGGGCGGACTGGATCATCCTGGGCATCAAGCCGCAGTATATGGCGTCTGTGCTGGCGGAGATGACGGATGTGCTGGCGAAGCGGGTGAAAAGCGGCCAGCGGATCGTGGTGGTGTCTATGGCGGCGGGGCTGACCATGGCACGGATCCGGGAAATGCTGGGTGTGGATGTGCCGGTGATCCGGATAATGCCCAATATTCCTGCGTCTGTGGGGCAGGGGATGATTATGTATACCGGTACGGAGGACGTGACGGAGGGGGAACTGACTCTGTTCACCGAACTGCTTGCCCCTGCCGGAATGCTGGACAGACTGCCTGAGAACCTGATTGATGCAGGTACTGCGGTATCCGGATGCGGCCCTGCGTTCTTCTGTCTGATTCTGGAAGCCATGGCGGACGGCGGTGTGGCCTGCGGACTGCCCCGGCAGAAGGCAATGGCATATGCGGCCCAGACCATGCTCGGCACCGCCCAGACCCTGCTGGAGACCGGCAAACATCCGGGTGTATTCAAGGATGAAGTCACCAGCCCCGGCGGCTCCACCATTGCAGGCGTCCGTGCCATGGAACAGGAAGGCGTGCGGGCGGCCATGATGGATGCGGTGATCGCAGCGTACGAACGGAATCTGGAACTGGGAAAGAAGTAAATTCAGAGAGCAGAATTCAGAATTTATCGGAATGGAAGGACATTCTGCAGAAATGCGGGGTGTCTTTTGTTATGAAAGAGGAATGTATGGGATTGGATACCTATATTGCGGCATACCGGGGGGAATATCCCTTTGTGCCGGCGCAGACAATTGCACAGGAAATCCGTGGGGTGGAATGCACTGTGGAGGTTCTGCGGTATGAACGGGAAGGAGCGGACAGTATATGGGAAGGCCGGGAGATAGCCCATGTGACCCTGCGGAAAGGTACGATGACATATACCTGTGTATGTACAGAAGGGCATTTCGGGGAAGCCTTTTTTCATCCGGTAACGCTGGCGGGGGAAACATATCTCTGCTTCCGGAAGACACTGTACGGTTTCACCCTGCTGCACACGGAAACCTTTGCAGAAAGGGACTATTTCCCGGAAAAGGTATTGCTGGGAGAAGAATCCTTTATCATGGCAGATGCCGTGGCGGTGGATAACCTGCTCTTTTTCTACGGCTGCTATTGGGCATGTCCGTACTTTTACGTGATATATGATCCGGCATCCGGAAGGTTTCTGGATCTGTGGGATCTGTACCGGGTGGAGTTTGACGGGAACATCAGGGTGGAAGGAGAAAAAATTCTGTTTCCATACCGGGATATGGAGGAGCAGAAGACGGTGGTGCTGACGATTCCGGAGATACGGAAACTGCTTGCGGAAAAAGGGACGGGAGATATGTGACGGAAAACTGTCCTCCGTCTGTTTTCCCAAGCATCCGTTGGATTTTCTGCAAACACGGCGTGCTGGTATGCCTGCCCGGAATGTGGTATACTGGTACCACAACCACACGGGAGGAGATACAGATGAAATTACAGATCGGTGAAAATATCCGCAGTCTGCGGAAAGAAAAAGGGATTACGCAGGAAAAACTGGCGGAATTGCTGGGCGTCACATCCCAGGCGGTCAGCCGGTGGGAATCGGGTGCAGGATATCCTGACATGGATCAGCTGCCGGGGCTGGCGTCACTGTTTGAAGTTTCCATGGACACCCTTTTGGGGTATGACGGTACTGTGGAGAAGCAGACCCGGCTGGTGCTGGAGATATCCGCCATGATTGCCCGCGGGGAACGGGAAGAAGGGATCCGCAGAGCCAGAGAAACACTGGGAATATACCCGGCCAATACTGCGCTTGCTCTGATGCTGGCTACGGTTCTGTTCAGCAGTACGGGAGCGAGCACGGAGGAACTGGAAGAAGTGGTCAGTTTATGTCGGCGGGCGGCCTCTGAAACGGCTGGCAGTGATCCGGAGAAGATTCTCATGATGCTGGCAGCCAAAAATCTGCTGATTCCCTCCCTGGTGCGGCTGGATCGCAGAGAGGAAGCGGAAAAGGAAGCCTGCCTGCTGCCGGGCGTGACTATGACCCGGGAGTATCTGATGCCATTGGTGCTCAGCGGGGCGGATAAAAAGAAATTCCTGCTAGAAAATCTGCCGCTGTGGGTGATCACGATCAACAATGTGTACCTGAACGGATATACCCATCCTGTGTCCCTTCCGGCTGAAACGGGAGCGCCGACTGCCCTTGCCATGGGGGTGAAAAAGTACACATTGGAAGAATGCTGCCGGGATCTGGCGGTATGGGATGTGGTATATGCCGGTCTGCTGCCGGAAGCAGAGGCAGAAAGAGAACTGGACAGTATCAATGTCTATCTGACACTCCATAAACGGGCGGCACTGCTGTTTGCGGAAGCGGGACGGTATGAGGAAGCACTGGTCCATCTGGAACGGGCTGTGCGGGGAAGTTTACGTCCGGTGGAAGAAAAGCGTGTCCATTCCTTTAACAAACTGACAGAGGGATCTGCGGAAAGTTTCGCCGCCGAATGCACTGCCGCCTTTGCAGATGCGCCGGAGGAGATAAAACAGCAGTTTTCCAAAATGATGGATTCCATAACCGAATAAATAAAACAGCCTGCATTCACGGGGGCATACCCATGAAAATGCAGGCTGTCTGTGTGTATTTCTTATCTTTTGTTTCTTAGTTCTTATCTTGCTCAGCCTTCGTCCGCCAGCAGGATTTCTTCCCACAGCTTTTCATAATATGTCCGGATTTCGGGAGCGATATCATGGAAGTATTCCGTAAAGGGCATATCTTCGGCGGCGGGGTACAGAATTTCGTTCTGGTACAGTTCGTAATCGGGATTTTCCGTTACGGCGGTGTTGGGAGATGCATAGCAGATGTATTCCGCATTGGCCAGCGCTACTTCCGGTTCCAGCAGGAAGTTGATGTACAGCATGGCGGCGTCATAGTTCTGGGCATTCTTGGGCACACAGACGGAGTCCACGAAAATGTTGGTGCCTTCCTTGGGATATACGAAAGCCAGATCGGGGTTGGTTTCGGCCATGGTCAGATAGTCCCCGGCATAATATGCGGCAATGGCGGCGTTTCCGGCTTCCATCTTGTTGAAGACTTCATCCATGACTCTTGCCTGCAGGACGGGATTCTGTTCCTTGAGTTTTTCGGCAGCCTTGTCCCAGTCGGCCTTGTTTTCGGAGTTGATGTCGATACCCAGAAGGAACTGTGCGATGGCGAAGGTGTCACGGGGGTTGTTGAAAGTCAGGATATTGTCGGTATACTTGGCGTCCCACATGAGAGACCAGCTGTCGGGAGTACCTTCCACCACGGAAGTATCGTAGATCATGCCCACCATCCCTACGTTATAGGGAACGGAATAGGTATTGTCCGGGTCGAAATACAGGTTCTTGTACTGCTCGTCAATATAGTGGAAATTGTCGATTTTGGAAAAATCCAGCGGCTGCAGCATATCTTCGCTGATGAGTCTGGCGATCATGTAGTCGGAGGGAATCAGAATGTCATAGGAAACCGCTTCCGATTTGATCTTGGAGTACATGGCCTCGTTGGAATCGTAGTTCATATAGTTGACCTTGATTCCGGTGAGGGCTTCAAAAGCCGCATTCACATCCAGAGACCCTTCCGCACCGATGGACATATATTCGCCCCAGTTGAACACGTTCAGCGTGGTTCCGGCGTATTCGGTGGTGTAGGTTCCCACAGGATTTGTGATCTCACTGTTTGCACCGCCGCAGGAAACAAGCGGAACGGCAGTCAGCAGGGCAGCAAGGCATACGGAGAAAAATCTTTTTTTCATTTCGTTTTCTGTATCCTTTCTTGGGTAAAGAAAAATTGGGTTTCTTAGTTTTTGTTCTTTCTGTCCTGTTTGATCTGACCGATGTTGACGATCAGCAGCAGTACCAGCACTGTCAGGAAAATCAGGCTGGACAGGGCATACATGTCAGGCTTGACGGTTTTCTTGGTCATGGCGAAAATCTTCAGCGGCAGAGTCTGGAAGTCGGAGCCGGTGGTGTAATAGCTGATGACAAAGTCGTCCAGAGACATGGTGAAGGACATGATGAATCCGGAAATGATCCCGGGGATGACGGCGGGCAGAACTACCTTGAAGAAGGCGGACAGAGGGGTGGAACCCAGGTCCTGTGCTGCTTCGGCAAGGTGAGGATCTGTCTGGTTCAGCTTCGGGAGGACGTTCAGGATCACGTAGGGCAGGTTGAAGGTCACGTGGGCAATCAGCAGGGTCCAGAAGGAAAGTGCGTTTGCAGCGCCCAGCAGACGGCCTACGAACACGAACAGCAGCATCATGGACACACCGGTTACAATTTCCGGCACCATCATGGGGATGTTCGTCACGGTCTTCATCGTGGATTTCCAAACCTTATTCCGGATCTGATACATATACACAGCGGCAGCCGTACCCAGCAGGGTAGCGATCACCGCAGAGGTAATGGCCAGTACCAGCGTGTTCTGCAGGGCGGTCATGGTATCCCGGGAGGAGAACAGTTCTGCGTACCACTTGAAGGAGAATCCGGTGAACACCGATGTGGAGCGGCTCTCGTTGAAGGAGAAGAATACCATCACCAGCAGCGGTGCGTACAGGATGATATAAATGATGGCTACAAAGAGGTTCTGTAAAGATTTTTTCATACGGCGCACCTCCTCAGATCAGCAGATCGTCATCCCCGGCAAACCGGTTTAGAATCACCATGCTGACAAGAATCACAACCATCAGCACCAGAGACAGGGACGCCCCCAGATTGTAGTTGTACGAGGTCTGCATCTGCCGTTCGATGGCGTCGCCGATGAGCATGACCTTTCCGCCGCCCAGCTTCTGGGAAATGTAGAAGGTACTGACGGAGGGGACGAACACCATGGTGAATCCGGAGATCACACCGGGCATGGACAGAGGCAGGATCACCCGGCGGAGCTTGGAAAGGGAACCGGAACCGAGGTCTTCGGCGGCTTCCAGCAGGCTGGGTTCGATCTTGGACATGACATTGTAGATGGGGATGATCATATAGGGAATATAATTGTAGATCATCCCGAAGATGACCGCCCCGGGGGTGCCGATCATTTTCAGCGGTTCCATTCCGAAGTTTTCCAGAATGTTGTTGATGATCCCGTTCCGTTCCAGAATGTTCATCCAGGAATAGGTACGGATCAGCAGGTTCATCCACATGGGCAGCATCACCAGCATCATCATGATCCGCTGGGCGGCAGGTCCCTTCCGGCTCATGATATAGGCGAAGGGATAGGAGATGGCCAGGCAGATCAGAGAGGCGATGAACGCATATTCAAAGGAAATCAGAAAGGTTTCCTTGTAGTCTGCAAGAGAAGCGATATTGTCCATGGTGAAAGCGCCGGTCTTGTCGGTGAAAGCGTAATACACCACGATAAACAGAGGAATGATGATGAACAGGGCAGCCCAGACGATATACGGAGCCCCGGCCGCCTGCTGCAGAAGGGATTTTTTCTTCATGGCAGACTCCTTATTCCTCCTCGTCCTCTTCGTCCAGTACGTTCAGGGTGTCGATTTCGTCGCTGTAGGAGCTGTAGTCCCCGAACTG
>JAFQGY010000410.1 GCA_017415325.1 Clostridia bacterium | reverse complement strand
TACATTCCCACACCTGAAAGAAAGTCTGATCTTCCTTTCCTTCTCCCTGTTGAGGACGTATTCTCCATCTCCGGACGTGGTACAGTTGCTACAGGTAGAGTTGAGCGTGGTACAGTTAAGGTTGGCGATACAGTTGAAATCGTTGGTCTGACCGATGAAAAGAAGACCACCGTTATCACCGGTGTTGAAATGTTCCGTAAGCTGCTGGATTCCGCTGAAGCTGGTGACAACGTAGGTCTGCTGCTCCGTGGTATCGACAAGAAGGCCATCGAAAGAGGTCAGGTTCTGTGCAAGCCCGGTTCCATTAACCCCCACACCAAGTTCATCGGTCAGGTTTACGTTCTGACTGAAAAGGAAGGCGGCCGTCAGAAGCCCTTCTTCTCCGGTTACAGACCTCAGTTCTACTTCAGAACCACCGACGTTACCGGTACCATCAAGCTGCCTGAAGGCGTTGAAATGTGCCGTCCTGGTGACAACGTAGATATGGGCGTTGAACTGATCACCCCCATCGCTATCGAAAAGGGTCTGCGTTTCGCTATCCGTGAAGGTGGCCGTACCGTAGGTTCCGGCGTTGTTGCTGAAATCGAAGGCTAAGACTTTCCTCAATTGAATCTTACGCTGTAACTCTGAAAGTAAGAGGTAACCAATGAAGTTCCAAAAGAGTTTATCTGCTCTTCTGGCACTCCTGTTCCTCGTTCCTTCCATTGTGAGCTGTTCACCGAGCGGCTCCGGCGCAGATACAACAGATAACAGTTCCCTCGGTACGGACAACCCTGCCGGGGGGATTTCTGTTTCTGCGGACGATGAGGAAACGGAAGTGCCGCTGACCCTGCCTGCCCGTGATTTCGGCGGTCAGAATTTCCATTTTTATGTCATGGGCATCGAACGGAATGCCAACAACTATTCTGTGGAAATTTTTTCCGAGGAACAGAACGGTGAAGTAATCAACGATGCGGTATACAACCGGAATCTGATTCTTGCAGATACCTGGAATTATACCATTACGGAACGCCCCAGCGCCTCAGGGGAAAGTCTTTCTGCTACGATCGAACAGCAGGTAACCGCCGGTGATGATACTTTTCAGGTTGCCATGCTGAATCTGACAGACGGTTCTGCCCTGATGACCAAAGGGATGCTGTCTGACCTGAACCAGATGCCCCACATGGATATGTCCAAACCCTGGTGGGACGGCGCCATTGCGGATGACCTGACCATTGGCGGCAAGCAGATGGCAGCCATGGGGGACATCAACATCATGGACAACAATGCCACCTGGGCTGTCTTCTTCAACAAGAAACTGCTGGTGGACAACGGTCTGGATATGCCTTACGACATGGTGAATGAAGGCACCTGGACATACGATCAGTTCCATGTAATGTCTCAGGCTGTGGCAAACGACCTTGACGGGAACGGTTCCATGGACGACCAGGATCTCTGGGGTACCGTTGGTGCTGCGGAAAACACAACCTTCATGTTCTTCTCTTCCGGAGAACGGTTTACGGAGAAGGACGAAAATGACATTCCCCAGCTGAAGCCCCTTTCCGACCGTACTTATTCCGTTCTGGAAGAAATTTTTGCCATCCAGTGTGATAACGAATCTACACTGCTGGTGGAAAACGCCCAGAAATCCTACAACAACGCCTGGAGCGACCTGATCCGTGCCAACTTCCGGAACGATCTGGCTCTGTTCTATGTAGCCGGGCTGCTGACATATACTCTCATGCGGGAAATGGAAAGCGAATACGGTCTGCTGCCTCTTCCCAAGCTGGACGAAGCCCAGACCAACTACTGCACCACCATCAACCAGGGCAACTGCTCTACTGTGACGGTGCCGATTTCCTGTACAGATCCCGATGCTGTGGGCTTTATGCTGGAAACCCTGGCCTACGAAAGCCGCTCTACCCTGACGCCTGCCTACTTTGACGTAGCCCTGCAGCGGAAATACATGAGCGACGAAGAAAGCCGCGGTATGCTGTCCATCATTCTGGAAAACCGTACCATCGACCTGGCGGTAGCATTCGGCTGGGGCAATATGTTCGGTACCCTTTCCGGCATGACCACTTCCAAGAGCACCGATTTCGCATCCAAATACGCCGGTATGTCTTCTTCCATGGAATCTGCCATGCAGAAATTCGTGGAAAACGTAATCGGCTGATGAACAACAATAAACCAATCTTTGGGGACAGGTGAAATTCCTTACCGGCGGTATAGCCCGCGAACTCCCGGACCACCATCCATGGGAGCCGAACAGGTGCAATTCCTGTGCCGACGGTCCGCTATTCAAAAGTATCCCTTCAGAATCCTTTTGAAAGCGTAAAGAATGACCCTGATGGATCATTCTTAGGGTCAGCTGACAGTAATTTCATGCAGCTGCCTTTACAGTCCGGACGAGAAAAGAGAGAAACTGCCTTTTGGCGTTGTCCCCATTCTTCTCTGCATTTGCGGAAGTCTGGGGCTTTTTCTCTCCCTGAAATACCTTTTTATCTATTCAAGGGAGGATTTCCTATGCAAAACAGTACACATATCCGTAAAATGATCGCTGTGGGCGTCTTTGTGGCGCTGTCCTACATATGCTGCGTGCTCTTTCACTTCAAGGTGGCGTTCCTGTCCTTTGAGCTGAAGGATGCCGTGATGACCATCGGCGCCATGTTCTTCGGCCCTCTGGCGGGCTTTGTAACCGTGCTGATTACCTGTCTGATTGAGTTTATTACCATCAGCAGTACCGGCGTCTACGGGCTCGTGATGAATCTGCTGGCCAGCTTTACCTTCGTCTGCATCGGCAGTCTGGTGTATAAACTGAAACGCAGCATGACCGGTGCGCTGATCGGTATGGTTCTTGCCTCTGTTTCCATGGTGCTGGTGATGCTGGCAGCCAATCTGCTGATCACGCCCATGTACATGACTGCTCTGGGGAATGCCATGTCCACTGCAGATGTGGCCGCCATGATCCCCACGCTGCTCTTCCCTTTCAACCTGACCAAGGCCATCTTCAACAGTGCGGTGGTATTCCTGCTGTACAAGCCGGTTTCCCATGCACTGAAAGCTTCCGGTTTTGTGAAAAATGGTATGGCGGGAGCAGCTGTGGTGGAACTTACGGCGGAAGATAAGCGTACACGGAAGAAAAAATCCATTCTGGTTATGGTAGTTGCCCTTGTGGTGGCAGTTCTTACGCTGGTGTACTTCTTCATGGTACTGAACGGTTCCTTTGTACTGGCTGATCTGCCCGCCTGATTTCGCCATATTTCATAAAGATTCGGCAGGTTTTCTGTGCAATTTCGGAATGTACGTTCTTGCAATCCGGCGGCAGATATGGTATACTATGTACCGTAAAAAGCTGACAAAACTGAATTCTTATCAAGAGCGGCGGAGGGACTGGCCCTGTGATGCCCGGCAACCTATCGTGAGACAAGGTGCCAATTCCTGACAGATGAGAAACTTTTTCACCGGACAAAAGCGTTCTCTCTGCGGGGGAGCGCTTTTTTGATGCTGTGCCAGTCACGCCATAGAAAGGAACATACATGAAGAGATTATTTACCAGTGAATCCGTAACCGAAGGACATCCTGACAAAATCTGTGACCAGATATCCGACCGGATCCTCGATGAAATGCTCCGGATCGACCCCATGTCCCGTGTCGCCTGTGAAACCTGCTGCACCACCGGCATGGTCATGATCATGGGGGAAATCACCACCAAGGCCAATGTAGACTTTCAGGAAATCGTCCGCAATACTGTGGTAAACATCGGGTATGACAGAGCCAAGTACGGCTTTGACGGCCACACCTGCGCCGTTATCAACTCCATCCACAAGCAGTCTCCCGACATTGCCATGGGTGTGGACAAGTCCTACGAAGCCAAAGAAGGCACGGATACCGACGCATTTGATACCGGTGCCGGCGACCAGGGCCTGATGTTCGGGTATGCCTGTGACGACACCCCGGAATACATGCCTCTGCCCATTTCTCTGGCACACAAGATGGCCAAGCAGCTGACCGATGTACGGAAAAACGGTACCCTCGCATATTTACGACCCGACGGAAAGACCCAGGTAACCGTGGAATATGACGAAGCAGGCAAGCCCGTACGTCTGGACGCCATTGTGGTTTCTTCCCAGCACGACGAAAATGTAACCCTGGAACAGATCCGGGAGGACATCATCCGGGAAGTCATCGTTCCCACCGTACCCGCTTCCATGATCGACGGCGAAACCAAGATCTATGTGAACCCCACCGGACGTTTTGTCATCGGCGGCCCCATGGGTGACAGCGGTCTCACCGGCCGGAAGATCATCGTGGACACCTACGGCGGATACTCCCGTCACGGCGGCGGCGCTTTCTCCGGCAAGGACCCCACCAAGGTAGACCGTTCCGCTTCCTACATGGCCCGGTATCTGGCCAAGAACGTTGTGGCATCCGGTGCGGCATCCAAGTGTGAAGTACAGCTGGCCTATGCCATCGGCGTGGCCCGTCCCGTATCCGTTATGGTGGACACCTTCGGTACCGGGAAAATCGCAGATACGGCACTGGCAGACATCCTGATGGAGCTGGTGGACATGCGTCCTGCCGCCATCATTGCCCGTTTTGACCTGCGCAGACCCATTTACGGGGACACTGCCGCATACGGTCACATGGGCAGAGAGGATCTGGCACTGCCGTGGGAAAAGCTGGATATTGCGGATGATATCAGAGCGAGACTGTAAAATGCTATACGAAAAAATGACCTGTCACGATCGGCGGGTCATTTTTATTTGTGAATTTTGTAAATTATCCAACCTTTTGCAGTCTTTGCGACACTATATACATAAAACAGGAATATATTACATTTCACTCCGATACAAGATCTTCCGGAATCCTGTATTTCTGCATGGATGTTTTGGCTGCCTGCAGAATGTCTAGCAGAACATACCACTCCCGTGTCGTACAGTCCTGCAGCAGCTCTGCCATGCGTTCTATCTGTTCCCTGCCTGTATCTTCCTGCCTGCCAAACAGCAGTGTATCGGTAGAAACCCGCAAGGCCTTCGCCAAATCCACCAGTACCGGCAGACTCAGTTTTGTGTTACCCGTTTCGATATGACTCATATGGGTGACTGAAATACCTACCATTTCCGCAAGCTGCTCCTGTGAAAGCATATTCTGTTTCCGCAGTATCCGTATATTCTGTCCGATATGATTATAATCCATAAAATTTTCCGCCTGTTCAGTTCATTTCTACTTGAATTGTATAGCAATTTATGATATAATACAATAAACTGTATAGGCTATTTTCTGCTCTTGCAATTCAAGTTTATGCACAGCACAAAAAGTCGTGCCAAATCTTCTGTCATCTGCTATACTGAACACAAGGTAAAAGGAGAATACCATGACCATCGGAAAAACGATCTATCATCTTCGCAAAAAACATAACCTGACCCAGAAACAGCTTGCCGATCTGCTGGGGATCACATATCAGGCAGTCTCCAACCGGGAACTGGGTAAAAATAATCCGGATCTGGATCAGATCAAACGCATGACCATCATTTTTGATGTTTCTGCCGATCTGCTGCTGGGGCTGGAACATCCAGCTGATTCCGCTGACTGAATCTGTCAGAAAATGAAAACAGGATCCATGTGCTCCAATACGGGAACAATGGGATCCTGTCCAAACAAAAAGGCCACGGAAATTCCGCAGCCTCTTTATTTATCTGAAAATTACAGCTTAGCCTGGTTCACCTTGATGCCAGGGCCCATGGTAGAAGCAATTACGCAGGACTTGATGTACTGACCCTTGGCAGCAGCGGGCTTAGCCTTGATGATAGCGCCGATCAGAGTGTTGAAGTTTTCTTCCAGCTTTTCCTTACCGAAAGAAGCCTTGCCGATGGGGCAGTGGATGATGTTGGTCTTGTCCAGACGGTATTCGATCTTACCGGCCTTGGCTTCGTTAACAGCCTTGGCAACGTCCATGGTAACAGTACCAGCCTTGGGGTTGGGCATCAGACCCTTGGGACCCAGCACACGACCCAGACGACCGACCATACCCATCATGTCGGGGGTGGTGATCAGAACGTCGAAATCCATCCAGCCTTCGGACTGGATCTTCTGGATGAACTCGTCAGCACCGGCAAACTCGGCGCCGGCTTCCTTGGCAGCGTTGATCTTCTCGTCGTCCTT
>JAFQGY010000409.1 GCA_017415325.1 Clostridia bacterium | reverse complement strand
GGGGATGACTGGCACCTGAAGTCAATCTCCCCCCTCCCTTGTCCTCTGAGTCCCGTCCGGAAGGACATCCCCTCGAACGTCTTCGAGAAAACAAACCCGCTGTAAGCAGAATAATTCTATGGTAATAGAAATGACGCCCCCGCTGTACGTCAGTATATAATCGGTAAAAATCATAGAAAAATAAAAGCTGTTGCCAAGGATGCATTCTTGATGCTGTATATCTGATAAAGAAAAAACACCCACCGACACCGTGAAAAAACACAAAGACGGAGATTTGCCGCCGGATTTTTGCTAAAAGGACTTGCATACAGACGATTTTTTTGCTATACTTATATATTGTATAGCCGAAGATGCCGGAATATGCAGAGAAGGCAGAAATACGGGAGGATGGATATGGCAGACGTAAAAATCAGTGAACTGCTGAAGATGCAGCACACGCTGGCGGAGAGAAAAGGCTGGCTGGGCGACCGTACGCCGGAACGTGCCCACATGAGTATTCTCTGGTCCATTGACGAGCTGGGGGAAGCCATTGCCATCATCAAGAAAAAGGGCAGCCAGGCTATCATGGACAATCCCAGCGTCAGAGAGCATTACGTGGAAGAAGTGGCGGATGTATTCATGTACCTGTTCGACATGATGGAATCCTACGGGATTACGGCGGAAGAATTTTCGGATGCCTATATCGGCAAATTCCGCCGGAACATGGGCAGGGACTGGGTGGAAAACGACGCCATGTACGAAACCATTCCCGTGAAAAAACTGCTGGTGTCCCTGGGTATGCTGGAATCCGCACCGGAACAGGCGGCCAGAATGGTGGAAGTGCTGGGAAAAACGGATGTGAAAACCGTGCTTGTGACCCATCTGGACAGGGAACGGGCGGCGGGTCGGCTGCTGGCCATGGACATTTCGCCGGACTCTTTTGCATGGGTAACGGGAGATGATTTTGCGGGTCTTGGTACGCTGTACACAAGAGCGCTGGAAGGGGAAGACCCTGCGTCGGCTGCGGTTCTGGTGTACACACAGGAAGAAGTTATGGCAGCGGCAGAAGCGGGCATCCGGGCGATTTCCTTTGCCGCAGACGGACTGGGCACGGAACTGACCGGCGAAGCCCTGACGGATGTGCCGAACATTCTGGCGGAAATCAGATAAATTCAGATACAGGAATGCGCCCTGCGGGGACCTGAAGGGATGTGGTATCATGCGGTATACAGATTATGCCGGAACCGATACGCACGGTAGTGAAATCAGAAGTAAGAGATACGAAATAAGAAATATATAACGAAAGGAATATAGAACAACATGGAATCCTTTAAGAATACCGATAAAAGAACACACTACTGCGGTACGCTGACCTCCGCCGACATCGGCAAGAAGGTAGCGGTGCTGGGCTGGTGCCAGAAGCAGAGAGACCTGGGGAGCCTGATCTTCATCGACCTGCGTGACCGTACCGGCATCGTACAGCTGGCTTTCGACGACACCACCGACCGGGAAATCTTTGACAAGGCCTTCGGTGTACGGGCGGAATACGTTCTGGCGGCACAGGGGACTGTCCGTTCCAGAGGGGAAGCTGCCATCAACCGGGATCTGCCCACCGGGGAAATCGAAATCTACGTGGAAGGCTTCAAGATCCTGTCTGTGGCCCAGACGCCTCCCTTTGCCATCGTGGAAAACAGTGACGTTAAGCCGGAACTGCGTCTGAAGAACCGTTTCCTGGATCTGCGCCGTCCCGACCTGCAGAGAAATATCATCGCCCGGAGTGAAATCGTCAAGATTGCCCGGAACTACTATGCCGACAACGGCTTTATCGACATCGAAACCCCCAACCTGGTGAAGCCCACTCCCGAAGGTGCAAGAGACTATCTGGTGCCCAGCCGTGTGCATCCCGGGAAGTTCTACGCACTGCCCCAGTCTCCCCAGCTGTACAAGCAGCTTCTGATGTACTCCGGCTTCGACCGCTACATCCAGATCGCCCGCTGCTACCGTGATGAAGACCTGCGAGCAGACCGTCAGCCCGAATTCACCCAGATCGACCTGGAAATGTCCTTTGCCGACGAAGAAGACATCATCGCCGTGAACGAAGGATTCCTGGCCAAGGTGTTTGAAGACTTCATGCTCCAGCCCCTGCAGATTCCCTTCCCCAGAATGACCTGGCAGGAAGCCATGGACCGTTTCGGCTCCGACAAGCCCGACACCCGTTTCGGCATGGAACTGTGCGACCTGTCCGATCTGGTAAAGGACTGCGGCTTCTCCGTATTCTCCGGCGCTGTTGCGGACGGCGGCAGTGTCCGCGGGATCACCGTGGAAGGCGGCGCAAAGATGTCCCGTAAGGAAATTGACTCTCTGGTGGAATTCGTGAAGACCTACGGTGCCAAGGGTCTGGCATGGTACAAGAATGCCCCCGGTGCCGTTTCCTCCTCCTTTGCCAAGTTCCTGACCGAAGAAGAAATGGCTGCCATTCTGGCAAAGCTGAACGTGAAGGAAGGCGACCTGGCCCTGATCGTGGCTGCTAAGAACGAAGTGGTATACGACTCTCTGGGTGCGCTCCGCTGCGAAGTGGCCAAGAGAATGGGCATTATTGACAAGTCCAAATTCAACTTCCTGTGGGTTACCGAATTCCCGCTGCTGGAATACTCCGAAGAAGACGGTCGTTTCTATGCCAAGCACCATCCCTTCACCATGCCCATGGAAGAAGACCTGCCCCTGCTGGATACCGATCCCGGCAAGGTTCGCGCAAGAGCCTATGACATCGTGCTGAACGGCACCGAACTGGGCGGCGGTTCCATCCGTATCTCCAACACCGAACTGCAGAAGAGAATGTTTGCGGCTCTGTGCCCACACGGATACCGCTGGTAATGAAGGGAGACTGGGGGTCGTTGGGAAT
>JAFQGY010000408.1 GCA_017415325.1 Clostridia bacterium | reverse complement strand
TGAGGGGGAAACCGCTGCAGAGGAAACTGCGGAAACCGAAACAGAAGATCCCCGTGCCAATTATCCCGACACTCTGCCGGAACTGGATTTTCAGGGGGCTGATGTAGTATTCCATGTACGCGGTGAAACGGACAATCAGAAAGAAATTTACATGGAAGAAATGACCGGCGATCCGGTGTATGATGCGGTTTATGAACGGAACCAGATGGTGGAAGAACGCCTGAACACCTCCATAAACATTGTTGTGGGCGGCGCCTGGGATCAGTATGACCAGACCATCGGAGAAATCCGTGCTTCCATTGCAGCCTCTGATGGAGCTTATGATGCCATTTCCGGCTGGTCTGCCCGGATTCCGGTGCTTTCTCTGGAAGGTCTTTTCCTGGATTTGAATACTATTCCTCATATCAATCTGGAACAGCCCTGGTGGAACAGTTCGGTAACAGAAGAACTCCAGATCGCTGGAAAACTGCATTTTGCCACAGGGGATATTGTGATCTCCCATCTGAAACCCATGTCCGTATATGCATTCAACCAGAAAATTGCGGCGGATACCGGAGTGGAAAAACTGTACAATGTGGTCAACGAGCATCGCTGGACAATCGATTATGTAAACACACTGGTTGCCGGGCAGTATGTGGATCTGAACGGTGACGGTATCCGGGATGCCGAAGACCGGTATGGGCTGATCTGTTCTTCCATCAACGATGCGGACGGATATATGCAGGGCTTCCGTATTTCCATGATTTCCCGTGACGAAAACAATCTGCCTGTTCTGGAAATCGATGCAGAACGGATGAGCACCATTGTGGAAAAAGTGTATGCTCTGATGTGGGAAAACCCGGGATGCTATGCCACCACCGATGACAGTACCGATATGCTTGCCTTTGCTTCCGACCATGCTCTGTTTGTAACCACCCGTATTGGGGATGTGATGTGGCGGCTGGCCGATATGGAAAACGATTATGGTCTGCTTCCGTATCCGCTTCTGGATGAAACCCAGAGTGCATACGGTACCCGTGTACAGGACTCCATGAATCTCATGTGTGTGCCGATCGATGCGAAGAATCCCGAAATGTCCGGTGCTGTACTGGAAGCTCTTGCCGCCCAGAGCTATCGTACCGTGACTCCCTCTTTCTTCGATATTGCTCTGAAGAACCGGTACTCCCGTGACGAAGAAACTGCAAAAATGATGGATCTGATCAAGGACAGTGTTCTGATCAACTTTGAATCCCTGTACAACGAATCCATCGGGTATCCCTGGACGGTTCTCCGTTCTCTGATGCCGCAGAAATCCAAAGATTTCGCTTCCTACTGGGCCGGATGCGAAAAAAGTATCGAAACCAAACTGGCAGAAGCAGTTGCGCTTATGCAGGCGATGGACTGATACCGTGCCGTACAATACAGGTGCAGAGCGGATTTTTCGTTTTGCACCTGCCTTTTGTATTTCAGAAACTGCAGCGAAAAGGAAACAGAATGTATGATCCGAAAAGTTCTTCTTGTATTCAAAACCCATCTGGATATCGGTTTTACAAGCTATGCTGCCGATGTTCTGGAAAAATATGTACATGAATATCTGCCTGCTGCTGTCCGTGTTGCCCGGGCAAGTGAACATACAGAACATCGTTTTGTCTGGACAACAGGATCTTTTTTGATTCAGAAAGCACTGGAGCAGGACGATGGTACGCTGGATGCCGCTATCCGTGACGGACTGATTGCCTGGCATGCCCTGCCGTTTACTACACATACAGAATATATGAATCCGGCACTGTTTTCCGCCGGTCTGGATATTGCTGCAAAGCTGGATGCACGATATGGAAGAAAGACGATTGCCGCCAAGATGACCGATGTACCCGGACATACCTGTGGAATCATTCCTCTGCTTGCTGACCGCGGGATAGAACTGCTCCATATCGGGGTAAATCCCGCAACCCCTGTTCCGGAAGTACCGGAAATCTTCCGTTGGAAGTACGGGGAGAAAAGCATTGCAGTGATCTACAGCCGTGATTACGGTGAACCATGCGAATTCGGGGATACAGCACTGGTATTTGGTTTTACCGGCGACAACCATGGCCCGCAGGGTGGGGAACAGCTGGAAGAGATATACCGCTCCCTGAAAGAAAAATATCCGGATGCCGTAGTGCAGGCCACCACTCTGGAAGATGCTGCCCTGGCACTGCGCGGAATGGATCTTCCTGTAGTAGAAGGGGAAATCGGTGACAGCTGGATCCACGGTGTCGGCAGTGATCCGACAAAGACAAGGGCATTCCGGGAGATTCTCAGAAACTGCGAATCCTTTGAAGATGCCGATCCTGCAGACAACCTCCTTCTGGTACCGGAACATACATGGGGGATGGATCTGAAAACGTTTTTCCGTAATGAAACCCACTGGCTGCAGGAAGAAATAGAAGCCTGTCCGGAAAAAGAGACGATAGAAGCCTCGTGGGAAGAGCAGCGTTCGTATGTATACCGTGCTGCAAAGCAGCTTGGAGTAGATCTGACAGAGACCATGACTGTGCCGCTGACCGATCCTGCTGACATGATGCCGATAGAAGAAAAGCCCCGGACAGAGGTTTCCTATCAGCTGTTTGACCGACAGGACTATGAACGGTACAGTAAGGAATATCTTCGCCTTGACTGCTGGTGGTCGCAGTGGGATTTCACAAAAGTCGGTTTGCCGGAATATCAGGGAGGGATTTTTACCCCTGAAGTTACAGGTGCCTGGCAGGATGGGGAGACAAGAGTATTTCATCTGGAATTTGGAGAAGAAATACGCCGGTTTGCCGGACTGCCGGAAATCTGGATACTGGAAAGGGAAGACTT
>JAFQGY010000407.1 GCA_017415325.1 Clostridia bacterium | reverse complement strand
TTCCTTTGAGTATATCCGGTATACTACCCTGTTCTGTCTGGATCTGCTGCACCGGTTCAATGAAATCATCCCGGCACCGGAGTACCCGGTCAGCGGTGACGGAGAAGTGGATATTTTCGTGGAAGCAAGAATGTATCTGGGAATCCGGCTGGCAGCAGTACGGGCATACGAAAATGACAGAGAAGGAATGTACACTGCGCTGGAAGATACCGTATCTCTGATGGAAAAGCTGTTGGATATGGGAGAGATTCTGACATCGGAACAGATCACGGAACGGTATAACCGGCGTAAGGAAAAAACACACGAATGTCTTCTGCTGGAAGTACCGAACATCACCTGCCGTTCCCGGGCGATGGAAGGGTATATCGGCGGTGTGGCACACCAATGGGCGAAAAACTGGACACCCGATCAGCCGGTCTGTCTGCGGCAGTCCACATCGATCCACCTGCCCAAGTATACCTCCCACCTGTATCCTTCCGAGCTGCATCGGTGGCTCACCGGCATCTACCCCAGCGGATTTTCCACATGGTTCCATCCGTTCCGGGAAGAAGAACGGTATCGGGCACTGGCAGAACGTGCCAAAGCCTGTATCCGTATCCGTCCGCTGACAGAATGACCGGCGACAAAATCCCCCATCCCCATTGACAATTCTTCCATTTTATGATATGATGAACCTGTAAGAATTCCATCATTCTAATATACATCCGGAGGACATTATGGGAAAATTTGTTGTAAAGCAAACCGCTACCGGTTTCAAGTTTGACCTGAAGGCAGGCAACGGCGAAACCATCGCTACTTCTGAAGTATACACCACCGAAGCTGCATGCCTGAACGGTGTGGAAAGCGTTAAGAAGTGCTGTGTGGGTGAAGTGGAAGACCAGACCGTGGAACCCATCGCAGAAGTAAAGCATCCCAAGTTTGAACTGTATACCGACAAGGCCGGAGAATTCCGTTTCCGTCTGAAGGCACGCAACGGCGAAGTGATCGCTGTTTCCGAAGGCTACAAGGCAAAGGCTTCCTGCCTGAACGGAATCGAAAGCGTCAAGACGAACGCTCCCGAAGCAGAAGTGGAAAAGCTCGAAGCATAACGGCAGCACAAACCGGATCCTGACCGCAGGGTTCGGTTTTGTTTTTGTCCGATTGACTTTTGCCGCAGCCTGTGCTATACTGTACCTGACAAGGATTAGTCGATTGCAAAACTCCGAAAAACGAAATCAAGCACTCAAAAGTGTTCTGTGGCGAACGGGGTAGAGGTCCCCGTGAGCTCGCTCCACTATTTCTAATGCTTTGTAATTCCTATATATGGTGGCACACGGAATTGCAGTTACTCTATCCAGCGAAACCATTTTAAAGTTTTTTGCCAGGCTTTTTTTCAAAAAAGCCGCGTCCCCTCTTCACTGGAGTTTTGCAATCGGTTATGACAAGGATCGCAAGGAGGATATGTTATGCCTGTTTATGATATCAGCGGCCCCATCCGGGAGGGGATCTGGAAATACGGCGACGCGTACCCGGACTTCCGTCTGGAACACACCAGCGCCGAACCCGGTACATTCTTTTTTGAAATTTTCCACGGTATGAATTCCCAGACCGGGGTGTATCTGGAAACCACAGCCCATGTGAACGGCTACGAAACCGGCCGGATGCTCTCCGATGTACCGGTATCGGCGCTGGTAAATATTCCCTGCCGGGTACTGCATCTGGACAGAGACGCACTGGCCAAAAACGGCGGCGCCATCACACTGACCATCCTGCAGAAAGCCATGGAAGGACTGGATTTTCCGGAAGGATGCGCCATTCTCTTTGAAGCGGGCTGGGACGACTGGTATGCACCGGAGTTTCTCACCGGCGGCCCGTGGCTGACCAGAGAGTCCATGGCATATCTGCTGTCCAAAAAGCCGTCCCTCATGGGTTCCGACACCTCCGCATGGCAGAACGAGGAACCGGTTTTCGACCTGTTTGCCGCAACGGATACGCTCCTGCTGGCACCGCTGGTGGGTCTGGACAAGGTTCCCGGCAAAAACGGACTGCTGACGGTACTGCCCATTCTGGTGGAAGGAACCTGCTGTGCGCCGGCCAGAGCGGTGATTGTGGAGGAATTAGGCATGACCTCCGACAACGATTATCTTTCCCTGAAGCAGTGGCTGGAGGAAACCCGGGATGTACCGCTGGAAGCCATGGACGCCTTTTTCAATGTCCGGATCGGCGATTATGAAGAGCATATGTCCCAGTGGGCTGCCCATTATCGCTGGATGGCAGAGCTGATTCCGGATAGCACAAAGACCCTTCTGGACATCGGCTGCGGTACCGGACTGGAACTGGACACGATTTTCGCCCGTCTGCCGGATCTACAGGTCA
>JAFQGY010000032.1 GCA_017415325.1 Clostridia bacterium | reverse complement strand
CGCAGAGGGCAAGGTTGGAGGGAAGAGTCCAGGGGGTGGTGGTCCATGCAAGGAAATATGCGTCCTCGCCCACTACCTTGAAGCGGACAACTGCCGAGCGTTCCTTGACGGTCTTGTAGCCCTGGGCAACTTCCTGTGCGGACAGAGGCGTACCGCAGCGGGGGCAGTAGGGGACGATCTTGAAGCCCTTGTACAGAAGCCCCTTGTTCCAGATTTCCTTCAGTGCCCACCATTCGGATTCGATGAAGTTGTTGTCATAGGTAACATAGGGATTTTCCATGTCCGCCCAGAAGCCGACGGTGCCGGAGAAATCTTCCCACATGCCCTTGTACTTCCATACGGATTCCTTACATTCCTTGATGAAGGGCTCCAGACCGTACTGTTCGATCTGTTCCTTGCCGTCCAGACCCAGCTTCTTTTCCACTTCGATTTCCACAGGCAGACCATGGGTATCCCAGCCGGCCTTCCGGGGCACGTCCATCCCCTTCATCCACTGGTACCGGGGGATCATATCCTTGATAACACGGGTCAGCACATGGCCGATGTGGGGCTTGCCGTTGGCGGTCGGGGGGCCGTCATAGAAGGTGTAGGTAGGTCTGCCTTCGCTTTCGGAAAGCTGCTTTTCAAAAATTTTGTTTTCCTGCCAGAACTTCAGGGTTTCCCGTTCTCTGTCCACGAAGTTCATGTTGGTCGAAACTTTCTTGTACATGCGTATCTCCTTCTTTCTTTTTCGCATCGGGTGCCGGCGCATAAAAAAAGTCCCCGTCCGCACTGGACGAAGACATAACTCCGCTATACCACCCTTGCATACCATCATATGCTTTCCGGATAACGGGGGAAAAACCGGCACAGACTACAGGCATACGCCCTCATCCTGCAGCTCGGAAGTGATTTTCCCCGCTTCCCTCTCCGCCGGACTCTCACCCACACCGGCTCGCTTTGGGATTCTCTGAAACAGGTACTCTCTTCGTCATCGCTTTTGATACAGTATCTTGCCCATATTATAACGCATCCAAAAGATTTTGTCAAGCGGATTGGGACAGAATTATTCCCTTGCAGCCGGGAGAATTTCCGTCCGTTTTTCCGCATATTTTAGGATATAGTGCCCATCCTGTCCGGATTTCCCGTTTTTTCGCCGGAAAAATATGCATAATTTTCATTCATATTCCATTTTTATAATTTTTCATCCAGTATTTGCGCAATATATCCCCTATATCTTTGTGCACCATTGCCACACCCTCGTGAAGATTTCATTAAGAAATTTATAGTTTTGTCATTGACTTGTGTAGAAACCCATGGTATAATATAGACATAATACTGGATACTCTGCCAGTGGTGTGCAAAAATACCCCGGCATCCGGAAGAGACAGACTCTCTTCACAGAATTCTCATGAAAACGGAGGAAAATTATGTCTACCAATAAGGAATTTATCAAGCTGCCCGAAAGTGAACTGGAGGTTATGCAGGCTATCTGGGCTCTGAACGCAGAAGGTGAAAAGTTCGTATCCGCAGGACTCATCATGAAGCGCTTCCCTGCCCTGTGCCGTCTGAAGCTGACCACCGTTCTGACGCTGATCACCCGTCTGCAGACCAAGGGCTTCATCAGCTCCGAAAAGCTCAGCCGCGCCAACTGCTACAAGCCCTTGATCGATGCCGATGAATACCGCCGCTTTGTAGCCAACGATTTTGTAGAACGGGTATATGTGGGCAACCGTCTGGGTCTGATCTCCAACCTGATGGAATCCGACGATCTGACCGCCGAAGACATCGCCGAACTGAAGAAGATTATCGAAGAAAAGTAATCCATATATACTGGGAGGGTATGCATGACAAGCCGGATCATCATTCTGTTTTGTATGCTGCTCTCCCTTTTTCTGCTGTTTTCCGCCGCCTCCGCCCTGCTGACTGCCCTGCGCCGCCGATTTCGGTGTCGGGTACCGTCTGTGGTCTGGGGCGTTCTTTTTCTTCTGCCGCTGCTGCCTCTGTCCCTGCCCGGAGAGTTCATGCCGGCACAGCTGTATCTGACGGCGGACGCAGGAGGAAACCGGGTGATCTCCATCCTTGCCCGGGAACCGGAAGCATCTCCCGCAGAACCGTATCTGCAGGCAGGAGAAAACGGCGAAATCCTGTATTCCGGTGCGCCTCCTGCCCGCTCCCCTGTGGATGCCCTGCCGGACGGTCTGTATATCCCGGCTGTCCTGTGGGAGTTCTCCCTGTACGGCTCCGGATTCCTGCTGTTTTTATGGAGCATGCTGTCCCTGGCCTATCTGACCCACCGTGTCTGCGCCTATATCGAAAGCATCCGGTACCTCACCAGCCGTTCCGCGGTCTGCCATGATGAACGGATCTGCGCCGTATTTGCCTCTGCCGCCGGTCAGGTAAAGCTACACCGGAAAGCCGTTCTGCGGGTTGTGGAGGAAGGGATCCATCTGTCCCCCTGCACATCCGGCTTCTTCACCCCCACCGTATACATCTCCCATGCCCAGTCCCATATGGCGTCGGATGAACTGGAATACATCTTCCTGCACGAACTGTGCCATGTGAAGCGGCATGACTTTTTTCTGAAAGCCCTTGCCCTGCTGTCCACCTCCGTTCACTTTCCGGCCCCCTTTGCGGGAGAAGTCCGGCGGCAGGTATACGAAGACTGCGAATTCGGCTGTGACCGGATGGTGCTTTCCCATATCGGCCGTCCCCGATGCAGCCGGTATATGCAAACCATTCTGACCATTGCCGAACAAAAACTGCAGGGCACCGCAGTCCACGGGGAGCTGTTCAGCTATGCCTCCTCCGGCAAGGAACTGCTTCTCAGACGGTACCGGAATCTGCTGGAAGAAAACGTCCGTCCGGGTACCGGATGCCGGATCTGCCTCTGCTCCGCCGTACTGGCTGTATGTCTGCTCCATCTGGGTATGTTCTCTGCCGTGGACACCGGAACTGCCGGCAATCCGCTGATCGATCTGCAGAGTCCCTATCTGGAAACAGTACTGCGGGAGTACTTCGATCTGCCGCCTGCCGAACCACTGACCATGGCGCATCTGGAACGGATCTATTCGCTGGAATTCTCCCTGTCCCGGAAAGCAGAGAAAACGCCGGAGACAGGAACACTGGCCCTGTGCTGTACAGTCAACGAAGGCAAATATCCGCTGGATCCGGACGCTGCCGGACAGGAATGGGCTGTACTCCTGCAGCAGGACGGCCTGGCAGACGGAATCACGCCGGAAGCACGGCAGAAAGCGGAAGCCCTGTACCCTGCCCCGCCTGTACAGGAAGAACCGTTATGGGAAGACCGGCGTTATGACTGTGCCATTGATCTGCTGCCGGATGTATGTCCGCTTGCCGCACTGGAACGGTACCTGCCGGAGGATGCGGAGGACAGAGCGCTGTTTCTGTCGTATTACCGCTGTCTGGACGGAACATCTGCTGCACTGGAAGCCTATGCCGCCAAAACCTATGTGACCGTTATTCAGGAAAGCGGGCTGGATGTGTATGCGACGGAGGAGAAAATCCGGGATGCCTTTATCCGGTACTGTGCTGAAAACGGGATTGCCTACGACCCTGCCAGACAGGATACCCTCGGTCAGCTGGAAGAACACAGACGCAGTGTCATTCTTACCCGGTCTCCGGCAGCACTGACCCGGCCTATGGCGTTTCTGGATCCGGAGATACCGGCGGCTGAACGGGAAAGACTGATGGAAATCCTGCAGGAAGACGGTCTGGTGCAGGCAAAACATATCCCCGGGATGGAACCGGATCCCACCGGACGGTATGCCCTGGATCTGACAGATCTGGTTCTGTTTGAAAACCTGCGTACGGTGATTCTGAACGACCGGCTGGTGATGACGGACAAAACAGCACTGACAGACAACTGGTGTGCCGTGATCGAACGGTGAATCCGCCAAACGACATACATGAGAAAACCGCCCTGTACACAACAGAGCGGTTCTTGTGTTTTTACGGTATGTTTCCCGTCGGAGGAGAATTTATCTCTTCTTGGACAGAGCGTAACCGGCAGCGGATACAACGGCAGCAACAGCAGCGATCACGCCAGCGTCGAAGGTCTGGGGAGCAGCAGCTTCTTCCACAACTTCAGCCACGGTTTCCGGTTCGGGTTCCACGTATTCTTCAGCGGACAGCTTCAGGGAGTCCCATACAGCATCGGCAACCTGCCATGCGTTGGACTGTGCGGAACCGCCGGTGAAGATCTGGTATTCACGGGTAGAGGGATCGCCGTCAGCTTCGTCATTGATACCAACTACGAAGGGGAAAGCTTCGCCTTCAGCAGGAGCGTATTCATCGCCCCATGCGATGGCAATTTCTACAGCATAACCATAGTCGGTATACTTGTATGCGGACAGACAGTCAGCCATGTTGTTTTCTCTGTGGAGACCACCGCCGGCAAATGCGGGGAAGGAAGGACCATAGGTGTACTGTGCGGCATTGATGTCGGTGATGTTGCCTTCGGTGCCAGACAGGTTGATGTAGAATTCAGCACAGTCGTCAGACCAGATACCGGTAACGGCAGCAGCGTCTTCCACAACAGCGTCGGTAACTTCCAGATACAGATACAGGTAGTCGTTGTCCCATGCAGCGTAGCAGTTACCAACAGCGGCTTCTGCAGGTGCTTCTGCGTTTACGGGGATAGCAGCGGACACATATGCCAGATCCTTTTCGCCGTCTACAACGATGTCGTTGTTCAGAGCGGAGGAAGCGGTGAAGTCAATGGCGGAAGCAGCCAGAGACATGGTAGCCATCAGAGCGGCAGCCAGAACGGATGCAAAAATCTTCTTCATGATTTGCTCCTTTTCAGATAAAAAATTGCAATTTTCAAAATCGCTGTCTTCATTATACATACTTCGTTCGGAATTGTCAAGGCAATTTATAGTAGCTATTTCAATAAACAAAAACAGAGGAATTTGTGCAGTTCCACAATGTACCTGCCAAATACCTCTGTTGTTTATACTATATTACTGCCCCTGAAAACCGCTTATTCCTCTTCGGTTTCCGCTACCACGGCAATACCCAGCTCGGTCAGCGCCTTGGGATCCGCCAGGTTGGGACAGCCGGACATCAGCTCGGATGCGTTCTGTACCTTGGGGAATGCGATAACTTCGCGGATGTCTTCCAGCCCCAGCAGCAGGGTAACCACTCTGTCCAGACCGAAGGCAAGGCCACCGTGCGGGGGTACACCGTACTTGAAGGCTTCCAGCAGGAATCCGAACTTGTCTTCCGCTTCTTCGTCGCCGATGCCCAGAGCCGCAAACATTCTCTTCTGCAGTTCGGTGTTGGAGATACGGATGGAGCCGCCGCCCAGTTCGGTACCGTTGAGTACGCAGTCGTATGCTCTTG
>JAFQGY010000406.1 GCA_017415325.1 Clostridia bacterium | reverse complement strand
GGTACGCTGGCAGAACAATGGTGCAGAACCCAATCTGGTGGTGCTGCCCGACGGCCGTATGATGCTGCTGGCACGGACTTCTCTGGACTATTTTTATGTATATTATTCCTCTGACAATGGAGAAACCTGGACAGATGGTGTTCCATCCCGTTTCCATGGTACGCTGACCACGCCCTTTCTGCTGCGGCTGCGGGATGGTCGGGTAATTCTGTTCTGGAACAACACAAGACCTCTTGCGGAACCCAATCATGATCTGACCTGGCCTCCGGTAGGCGATGGCGTCAAAGGCGGTTTCGGAGAGGATGCATTTACCAACCGGGATGCCAACCATGCAGCCATTACGGAGGATGGCGAAAACTGGATCGGTTTCCGGGAAATGTTCCTGAACGATCGCAGAGGAGCTGCCGATTTCCGTGTGGGCGGTTCAGGGGATAATAGTGTGCATCAGTTCCAGGCATATGAACTGCCGTATGGCAAAGTTCTGGTTGCCTTTGGCCAGCATGCGTTTTCCCGCAGAACGGTGATTTTTGATATCAACTGGCTGTATGAAAAGCAGAACAGTGAGGATTTTTCGCTGGGACTGGATCATATTTCAACCCATATGTTTGTAAAGAGTGTTTCTGACTGTCATCTTTGGCACGGTATTCCCGGTCACTGTGCATGGAACCGTACAGCCGGTGCATTGCTGATGCCGGATCCTGCCGGGAATTTCCGGGAAGCACTGCAGATCTGCCGGGTACATGATAAGAGACTGGTCAGTGAACTGCAGGGAGCTGTGTGGAACTTCCCAAAGGCATATAAAGGAGAAATCCGTCTGGAAGTATATGTGGCAGGATCCGGTGTTAAAATACGGCTCTGCGACCATTGGATGAACGCCGGGGATCCCGATGCGGGAATCTGGGCTGCTTTCGATTTTACACTGGACAAAAGGCTTATTTCTGCAGATACTTGGCGGGAAATTGTGATCCGGTTTGATACGGAAGTCGGTACTGCCCGTGTATATGACGGTGATAAACTGCTGACTACAGTACATAAAAAACTGGATACACCGGATGGGATTTCCTATATCCATCTGCAGACCGCTGCGGAACAGGAAGATTTTGACGGTACATATATACGCAAACTGGCATGTACAGGAGAATAAATTATGAAAACATATTGCAATCCTCTTACCCTGGAAGGTGTTCCCAGCGGACGCTGGCTGGATACGGAGCAGACACGGGTGGATCCCCGTACGGTACGGGATTATCGTTCTGTTTCCGACCCCAGTGTAGTCTATCATGATGGAAAATGGATTCTGTATCCCAGTTATTCTGTGGCATATGTGACGGAAGATTTTGTGCACTGGAAGCATGTGGATATTGGTATTCCCCACCAGCGATACAGTCCCGCTGTGGTTCAGTTCTGTGGAAAGTGGTATATAAACGGTCACAGCCTGTCGGAACTGTATGTGGCGGATGAACCTACCGGCCCTTTTACCCTGTGTGGATATATGACAGATTGTCATGGAAAGCGGATTGCACCGGCAGATGGATGTTTTCTTGCCGATGGGGACAGACTCTATTTCTACTGGCATGGGAACAAACCCAAGGAACCGGGGGATGATGTGGAAGGGTTCACGGCCACTGTCGGTGTGGAAATGGATCCGGAAAAACCATGGCAGATGCTGACGGAACCGATACTGATCAACTGGTTTGATCCGGAGAGAGAATGGCAGCGGATGGGAGAAAATCACCAGAACCGGCGTATGGGATGGGTGGAAGGCCCCTGGATGAAGAAGATCGGCGGACGGTATTATCTTCTGTATGCTGCCTGCGGAACGGAATACG
>JAFQGY010000031.1 GCA_017415325.1 Clostridia bacterium | reverse complement strand
ATTGATCACCTTGGTTTCCGGTTTGCTCTGGTCCAGCTGCAGACCTTCCAGAAGCCCTTTGATATATGCGCTGTATTCTTTCGTAGTCATGATTCATTCTCCCTTCGTCAAAGTGTTTTTTGTTGCAGAAAGAAGGCTGCCCGGATTGGTGTATGGACAGCCTGCAAGTCTCTCTGTATTGTCTTAAGTGTTCTGGAGCTTATGCTCTTTCCAGATATTCACCGGTTCTGGTGTCGATTCTTACCTTATCGCCCTGGTCGATGAACAGAGGAACACGGATGATTGCACCGGTTTCTACAGTTGCATTCTTGGTTGCACCGGTAGCGGTATCACCACGTACGCCGGGTTCGCAGTCGATGATGTCCAGTTCAACGAACATTGGAGGTTCTACTGCGAATACTTTTTCCTTGTAGGAGTTGATCTTGCAGATCATTTCTTCCTTAACGAACTTCAGGCTGTCGCCGATGATGTCCACACCCAGCGGAACCTGTTCGTAGGATTCCATATCCATGAAGTAATACAGATCACCGTCATTGTACAGATACTGCATTTCCTTGCGGTCGATACGGGCATCCTGGTACTTATCGGTGGGGGAGAAGGTCTTTTCAACCACGGCACCGGTGATTACGTTGCGGAGCTTGGTACGAACGAAAGCAGCGCCCTTACCGGGTTTTACGTGCTGGAATTCGATTACCTGCATTACCTGACCTTCCATATCGAAGGTTACGCCATTCTTAAAATCGCCTGCTACTACCATACTGTTGTTGTCACCCCCGGTGAAGAGGGCAATCTCCTTTCGCCTGAATCAGGTCGGTCATAAAATTACACTTTATTTTACATGAAAACGGGACATTTTGCAATAGGTTTTCATGATTTTTTCATGGTATACTGTTATTTTCACGCTTTATCCAAAGCCAAATCAATGAAACGCACTTGCTTTTGTGCAGTTTTGCGTACTGTCAGTTCTTTTCGTATACAATACGCCGCAGTATAAAACTTCCCTTCACACAGCTGATCCGCACAAGGCTGTCACCGGTACTCTTTTTGGGAATCCGGATCTCCCGCTGTCCGCTGACGGTAGTGCGAAGAAGTGTCTGACTATTTTCCGTAACTTCCAGAGTCACACCATCGAAGTCTGCGTTGAATACAAGAACACCGGGATCTTTTTCTGCGTAGAAAGTATACTCTGCCCAGGTATCCGGTCTGAAGCACACGGAGGATTTTTCCCAGTCGTCAGTACTGTTCCCCTCTCTGTCAACCGTGATTACGCCATGCATTTCTTTCCAGGCTCTCGCACGGACACTGCAGCCCGGACGGCGGAATATAGAGGGTACTACATTTTCCACGTGGTCACAGTTGTCATACAGACAGTTTTCCAGGTATGCATCGAAAATGGACTGTGCTTCTTCATAGGAAGGTCTGTCCCCGCCTTTTGTGTATTCAATAATGGAATCCCAACCGGCAGGTTTGCGAACAGAACAGGGGGAGTTGTCGGTGTCCATTTTCTTCCATGGCCAGATGTTGTAACCGATATTCAGCTCAGCAGAAATAGGATACATAGCGGAGAACCATTCCATATGATTTTCGCCGGTTTCACCCAGATACAGCGGATAGTTCCACTGATTCTGTTTATTCAGATAGGCATTGTATGCACCGGGAACGGGTGGGAGCCAGTACCGATGGAAATGGAGACACATGTTGTCATCATAGTGTTCATCGAATATGTCAACACGGGCAGCCCACTGCGGGCCTTCCAGAGAGAGCATGTGTACTGTATCGATTTCCCGTACTCTGGCAATGACTTCCTTATAGAATGCCTTCAGCCTGTGATCAAGATTCGGGAGTTCCGGCGCATCGGGCATGGGAGAACGGCAGGGCTCATTCAGAAAGTCATACATACCCACAATCCAGCGATCCTTGTACCGTCTGGCGATCTCACACCAGAGTTCCAGTGCCTTTTCCCAGGAATCGGAACGGGTATCGGTAAACAGACGGGGAATGTTGTCCACGGAGTCGTCGATATTGCTGCCGGTCTGGCCGCCGGGGGCACAGTGGATGTCCAGAATGACATATAGTTTCCAGGTCTCGCACCAGTCCAGGAATCGGTCGATCAGGCGGAATCCGTCTTCTTTCCAGATGATTCCGGGTTCGTCTTCCATCAGGATGCGCCAGTTGATGGGTACTCTGACAGAGTTGAATCCGGCTTCTGCCATAGCTTTTATGTCTTTTTCGGTGATATAGTTTTCCCGGAAACGCTTCCAGAAATACGTGGAGTATACTGTACCGCAAAGATCACGGATCAGTCCTTCAATGCGGCGTGGAGAATTATAATTCCCTTCAAACCGCCACATATATCCTTCGGGTACCAGCCAGTTTCCGACACCCATGCCGGTCAGCAGGATTTCTTCCCCTTTTCCGTTGACCATACATTTTCCCTGCGCATGCAGAAAACCGTCTACCCGGCTGCGATCCATTTTTTCGGTAATCGTTGCCATGATTCCTTCCTTTCCCGATAGTATGATCGTTTTCTGTTTACAGCAGTCTTACACCCTTTTCCTGACAGATCCGGATGGTTTCGGGATCCCAGAGGCTTACCTGCACTTCGCCGATGTGTACATTCTGCATCATCAGCATGCACAGTCTGGACTGACCGATGCCGCCGCCCATGGTAAGGGGAAGCTCATCATTCAGCAGCATTTTATGGAAAGGCAGTTCCCTTCTGTCGTTGCAGCCTGCTTCATCCAGCTGTGCGGCAAGGGACTGTGCATCCACACGGATCCCCATGGAAGAGATCTCAAATGCACGGCCCAGCATTTCGTTCCACAGAAGAATATCGCCGTTGAGTGACCAGTCGTCATAGTCAGGGGCCCGGCCGTCGTGGGGCTTGCCGTTTTTCAGCTTGCAGCCGATCTGCATCAGGAAAGTGGTGTGATGCTCTTTTACGTATTCGTATTCCCTCTGGTTGGGGGTCAGATCGGGATACAGCGCTTCCAGTTCAGAGGTAGTGATGAAAGACACGTTTCTGTCCAGTTTGCAGTTGAGCTGCGGGAATTCGTCCTGCAGAGCTTCGTTGGTATCGCAGATGGCGTCCACAATGGCCTGTACAGTGGATTTCAGATACTCTACGTTCCGGTTTTCTCTGGCAATGACCTTTTCCCAGTCCCACTGGTCCACATAGATGGAATGGATGTTGTCCGGCTCTTCATCCCGGCGGATGGCGTTCATGTCCGTATACAGACCGTTGCCTACGTAGAATTCATATTTCTTCAGTGCCAGCCGTTTCCACTTGGCCAGAGAATGGACTACTTCCGCTTCCAGACCCACACCGGGAATATCAAAGGATACAGGACGTTCCACGCCGTTCAGGTTATCGTTCAGGCCGGAATTGTCTGCCACAAATAGCGGTGCGGATACTCTTTTCAGATGCAGCGCTTTTGCAAGGCTTCGCTGGAAATACCGTTTGATATAGTCGATTGCCCGCTGGGTTTCGTAAACGGACAGTTTGGCTTTGTAGCCATCTGGGATATACGTCTTTGCCATTATGATAACCTCGGTTCATTTGTTATATGGTTGGAAATATTGTACCATTCCTGGGCACTGTTGTCAAGGGAAGCGGGAAAATTCATGCTATAAAAAAGACAGACCGGACGGATCCAGCCTGTCTGTGGGGCGTATATGGACTTAGTCAACCACAACGATGGAGTTGTTTTCGTCACCGATGTAGGAGTTTTCCAGCAGTTCGGTCAGGCCGATGGCTGCGTCAATGTTCAGTTCTGCCGGTGCGGGTTTGCCTTCTGCCACGCAGTCGATGAACTGCATCAGCGGTGCGGGCTTTTCCTTGGGCAGATCGGGGGTGAAGAAACCGTTCTTGATGCCGCCCAGCTTGGCGGAGGAGAACTGTACGTCGTTGCCATGCGCAATCATGGAACCTTCGGTACCGTAGATTTCCAGGGTCTGGGGAGAATTGTAGGAAATGAAGCTGGTTTCGGCAACGCCCAGTGCGCCGTCTGCAAATTCTGCAATGGCTACAGCGTTTTCATCAACGGGCTTGCCGTAAGGAGCGGTGTACATACCGGTTACTCTCTTGGGTTTGCCAAGGAAGTATGCCAGCAGATACATGGGATGGCAGCCCAGGTCCATCATGGCGCCGCCTGCAGCATCCTTCTTTTCAAACCAGTAGTCGGGCAGCCAGTTGCCGGATACGCCGCTGTGGGCATCACGCATACGTACCAGAGTGATCTTGCCGAACATATCCTTTTCGATCATCTGCTTGGCAAACTGTACAGCGGGACGGCCTCTCTGGGGATAGCTGATGACAAAGGTTACGCCGGCTGCTTCTACGGCTTCCTTTACTTCCAGGCATTCCTTCACGGTGGGACACAGAGCCTTTTCGGTGAAGATGTGCTTGCCGGCTTTGGCAGCTTTGATGAGAACATCGTGATGTGCGGTGGTGGGGGTGTCGCATACAACGGCGTCGATGTCTTCTCTGGCCAGAAGAGCGTCCAGATCGGCGATGAATTCTGCGCCCAGTTCGGCAGCCCATGCTTTTCCTCTCGCGGTATCGTCATCCCATACGGCAACGATTTCAGCCTTACCGCTGTTCTTTACCATATTGGCATAACCGCCTGCGTGTACGTGCCATTTGCTGAGCATTGCAACTTTGATCATGAGTGAAACCTCCGTTTTATGTATATGTTTTTATTTTCAGCAGTATTTCCGGAAGAAGGCCAGCAGTTCCGTGGTATCTTCCAGTCCGTGGGGATGATGGGCGCATCCGGGCTTGCCGACACAGAACAGGGGCAGACCGGCGGCTGTATAGGCGTCTTCCAGTACTTTTCCGTTTTCGATATAGGGTACCACCGGATCGCTGTCGCCATATACCAGAGCCACGGGAATCCTGTGTTCGATCAGTGTGGGAATCCGGTCTATGGGGTGTTCTCTGTATGTAAGCAGATCAGAGATTGTGAACCCGTATGCGTCTACAATTTCCTGCCAGCCGCTGCCGTTTTCCCCCAGGGCATTGCCCACACCGAAGCCCATGGGACAGGACAGCAGGTTCATTACCGGGGCATCCAGATACAGCACGCTGACCAGATCCGGATAGCGGGAGGCAAAGTTTACGGAATGGAGTCCGCCGCAGCTCATACCAACCGGGATAAACTTTTCTTCCAGACCGTATTCCTTTGCCAGAAAGGCGGCAAACCGTGCTCTGGCATGGTGGTCTTCATCCACGCCCCATCGGTTGATATTCTTCAGATACGCCAGATGGAAACCGTTTTTCAGAAGGTCGCATTCCAGTGCAGGAAACGCACCGAAATATTCCATCTTGCAGGCCCACTTTCCGCTGCCCCAACCGGGCTCATTTGGAAATACGATCAGGGCTTCCCGGTCTTCAAACTGAAAATCCAGGCGTTTGTATCCATACCAGTCTGTGTACTGCATATACTGTCTCCTGTTCGGATGTTGTTTTTTTACAGTATAGCAGTATTGATGGAAAAAGTCAAGACAGGGATGAAATTTTTGTGCATGAGATTGGATTCCCCTCTTGCAAAACGGAAGAAAATCCTGTATACTTGCCTTATACAATCCATTTGCACGGAAAAGGAGCTATTTATGCTGCATATAGAACAGATCCATCTCACCATTCCCTCTCTGACAAAGGAATACCGCTTCCTGCATTTTTCCGATACACACATTGCTTATGCGTATCCGGAAGATTCCGCGGAAGATACAGCACTGGCGGAAAAGCAGTCGAAAACGTGGAGTGCTTTCGGCAATACTGCTGTAGAGAATTTTGAACTGCTGATGCAGGAAACTGCCGAACGGAACGTGGATGCGCTGCTGATGGCCGGAGACATAGCGGATTATTACAGCGAAAGCAATCTGCGGTATCTGACAGAAAAGCTGGGGGCTTGCGGTGCTGAACCGATTTACGTATACGGCAATCATGAGGGTGCCAGCTATGTGAAGAATCTGGGGGATCCGAGACAGTTTTATCCGGACTACCGTGGACTGATGGGAGATACACCGGATTTCCATGTGCGGGACTTCGGTGCATTTCTGGTTGCGGCGGTGGACAATTCCGACCATCATATCCGGAAGGAACAGCTTGAAAAACTGCAGGAAGTGTTTGACAGGGGACTCCCAGTTCTGTTGCTGATGCACATTCCGCTGAGTACGGAAGAAATTCTGCCGCCCATGGAACAGAAATGGGGGAAGAATCCTGCTTATTTCATGCTGGGTACAGATGCGGAGCCGGAAACCACAAGGGAGTTCTGCCGAATGGTTATGGCGGAGGACAGTCCGGTGGCAGCGGTATTTGCGGGGCATGTACACTTCCAGCACTGCGGAGAGTTTTCCGCCGGAAGAATGCAGTATACCACGGCGCCGGGTTGCTGTTTTGAAGTATTTCTCCATGGAGATAAATAAATTTGCTTTGTCCGATGATACTATGCCGGACAGAAAGGATACGATATGAAAAAAGTTACTCTGCTTGGAGACTCTATAAGGCAGATCGGATATGGACCCATTGTTCCCGAACTGCTGGGAGAAGAATTTCAGGTATGGCAGCCTGCCGAAAACTGCCGGTTTGCACAGTACACCCTTCGCGGGATGTGGGACTGGGCACATGACATGGAGGGCAGCGAGATTGTACACTGGAACAACGGACTCTGGGATATCTGTGATATTTTCGGGGACGGGATGTTCACCCCTCTGGAAACCTATGTGGAATTCATGGTCCGGACGGCCAAGATTCTGCAGAAGCGGCATGGAAAAGTGATTTTCGCTACCACCACACCGGTGACAGAACAGAATGTGCACAACAGCAATGCGGAAATTATACGGTACAACAACACTGTCGTTCCGGTGCTTGCCGATATGGGTATTGTCATCAACGATCTGCACAGCCTGATGTATGCGGATATAGACCGGTTTATCCGGAAGGATGACAATATCCATCTGACGGAAGATGGAGCACGGGTCTGCGCTGAACAGGTAGCAAGAATGATCCGGGAAGCCGCAGAAACATAACCGACCAGAATACAGGAGGCATTCTACAGCGGATGTCTCTTTTCTGTATCTATGGAAAAATTAGAACGTCCGTTTTCGGCTCTTCTCTTGATTTTCCTGTAGTTCCATGTTATAATGATAAAAGAATACATTGGGAAGTGTTTCCCTTGACAAATGGAGGCGTTATGCTGCAGATTCCCAAGATTGGTGTGGGGGATGTTCTGGAGATGAAAAAAGCACACCCATGCGGAGCAAAACGATTTCTGGTGATGCGTACGGGCAGTGACATCCGGCTGGTCTGTGAAGGATGCGGAAGAGATATGGTACTGCCGCGGGAGAAGGTGGAGAAGGCTCTGCGCAAGGTTTTCCCTGCACCGGAAGAAAATATGCAGGAGTAATCCGAATCCCGCAGTCCGGAAATGACCGCTGCATATGCATTATATTTCCAAGAGGTTGACAATTATGGATGATATGAAAAATCTGGATCTTACCCTGCCGGAGGAGAAAACGGGATTATGGAAGGTTACCCGGATTCCGCCGTTTGCGAAGATTCTTTCCGTCTGTTTTCTGCTGCCTGCACTGATGATGGCGCTGGTATACATGTGTCTTCTGGTGTGGCCGTTCGGAGAACCTTCTGTGCTGGTTCTGGACCTGAATGCACAGTATGTGTATTATTTTGAAAAGCTGCGGAACATACTGGTTTCCGGGGACTCTCTGCTGTACTCTTTTGAAAGAGCGCTGGGCGGGGAGTTCATGGGGATTTTTGCGTATTACCTTTCTTCTCCGCTCTCCATACTGGTGGCATTTCTGCCCAAGGTGATGATGACGGAGTCTCTGTTTCTGCTGCTGGTGATCAAAACCGGGCTCTGCGGTGCAGCATTCGGGTATTATCTGACGAAAACCAGAATGGCACGGCCTGTATGGACGGTTCTGTTTTCCAGTATGTATGCCATGTGCTCCTATGTGGTTGTCATGCAGCACAACATTATGTGGATCGACAATGTGATTCTGTTTCCGCTGATTCTGCTTGGCATGGATATGCTCATCAGGGAAGGACGGTTCCGGCTGTATGTCGGTGCGCTGGCTCTGGCGATTCTTTCCAATTTCTATATCGGGTATATGACCTGCTTCTTTCTGGCAGTGTATTTCTTCATCCGGTATGCTTCCATGACATCGGAAGAACGGGGGCTGCACTGGGGGAAGTATCCCTTCTGGAAGGCACTGGGACGGATGGGAGTGTTCTCTGTTCTGGCGGTTATGATCTCTGCTGTGATTATTCTGCCGGTGTACTACAGCCTTTCTTTCGGGAAACTGGATTTTTCTGAGCCCAATTTTGCACCGAAGCAGCTGTTTGATTTCTTTGAAATGCTGACCAAGGTGTACTTTGGTTCCTACGATACTGTCCGGCCTACAGGTATGCCTTTCCTGTACTGCGGGATGCTGGTGCCGGTGCTTCTGCCGCTGTACTTTATCGCCCCCGGGATCCGGCTCTGTCATAAAGTGGGGAATCTGGTTACCCTGGGATTCCTGATGGCCAGTTTCAATTTCAGTACGCTGGATATTATCTGGCACGGTTTCCAGAGACCCAACTGGCTCAATGCGCGTTTTGCGTTCATGTTTGTGTTCATTGCGCTGGTAATGGCATATGACGGGTTTGAGAAGCTGAAAGAAATCGGTGTGAAGAAAATAATTCCCTCCTGCATAGGTGTGGGCGCACTGCTTCTGCTGATGCAGGGGATGGAATATGATAATGTACAGGATTTTCTGACTGTCTGGGCGGGTCTGTTCTTCCTTTGCGGACTGGGGGCACTGGTACCCTATGCACTGCGGGATAAGGAACTGGAGGATACCCAGCTTTATACCAATCCGGAACTGTTTCTGGTGACCTTTATTGTATTTGAGCTGATTACCAATGGGGTTGCCATGACGTATTGCCTGGATGGTGACGTTTCTTTCTCCAGCAGAACCGGTTATCGTACTTTTGTGGACAGATTCAGTGAAGCTGTGGAAGAAATGGAAGAAATCGATGCAGAAAAATATGGGGAAGACAGCTTCTACCGTGCCGAAAAACTCAAGCACCGGAAAAAGAATGATAACTTTGCCATTGATATCAACGGTCTTTCCAATTCCACTTCCACGCTGAATGCAAAATCCATCAACTTCCTGAAACAGATGGGGATTTCCGCACGCTCTCATTGGTCCATGTATTACGGCGGCAATCCTGCAGGCGATTCCCTGCTGGGACTCCGGTATGTGATGGCAGATAAAGGGACTGAAAGTTCCATGCCGGAATATATGGAGAAACTGTACACACATGTGGGCACCTCCGAAGAAGAAGTACAGATCTGGGAGAACCCATTCAATCTGGGCGTGGTATTTGCGGTTTCCGAAGATATTCTGACATATGCGGAATACAACGAAGATGCTGACCGGGAGCTTGAGGAAAACGGGTATCCTTACATCCGGGAACTCTATGAAGATGCCGTGGAATACAAGACACCGTTCCAGATGATGAACCACATGTTTTCTGCTATGCTGGGACGTGAAGTGGAAATTTTCACCAAGGTGGATGCGGACGAATCGGAAACCAAGGGCGTGTCTCCGGCATTTACAACCGGACATACCGGATATGAACTGGACGATACCGGACTGACACCCAAGATTGTATGGGAAATGGAAATTGAAGAGGAACTTCCGGTCTATGCCTATTTCCCCAGTGAATATCCGAGAGATGCGGAAATGAAGCTGGATGACCACAAGATCGGTGACTATTTCACGGATGATTCCTTCTGCATTCAGGAACTGGGCGTTCTGGAAACCGGGGAACATACCTTCTCCCTGTACCTGGAAGAAGATACAATCTATCTGGCCAGCGGATGCGCCTTCTTCTGGCAATTCCATGAGGATGTGTTCCGGGAAGCTGTAAGCGAACTGCAGAGCGGCTCCATGGATGCGTACAGCCAACGGGATGATGTTATCACCGGCACCATTACGGCAGCGGAAGACAGAACAGCTGTATTTACTACAATTCCTTATGATGAAGGATGGAAGGTGTATGTGGACGGTGAAGAGACGGAAATTGTCTGTCTGATGGATGCACTGGTGGGATTCCGGGTTCCTGCCGGGACACATGAAGTGGAACTGCGGTATCGTCCGGACTGTGTGAAATACGGGCTGCTTCTGACGGTATCCGGGCTGGTTCTGTATGCGGCAGCATCTGTATGGGATATCCGCAGACGGTATTATAACTGAGGAGAACTGAAATGATCAATACATTATACGGAATCCTGTTTATGGTGGATCCGGTAGGTTGTTCTGTGGTGATTGAATGCGCCGGTGTGGGATATCGGGTACAGGTTTCCGCCGGAACACTTTCCAGACTTCCCTCTCCGGGGTACAAACCGGATGGTACGCCGCTGGAATCTGCAGAAAAGGTGCGGCTTTTTACCTATATGGCTGTCCGGGAGGATGCCGTGGATCTGTATGGCTTTGCTACGGCAGAAGAACTGGACATGTTCAAGATGCTGATTTCCGTACAGGGAGTGGGGCCGAAAGCCGGGATGTCCATTCTGTCTCTGATGACGCCCCGTACGCTGGCCATGACCATTGCAGCAGAGGACACCAAAGCCATATCCAAAGCGCCCGGTGTCGGTGCCAAAACGGCTGCGCGTGTGGTGCTGGAACTGAAGGAAAAGCTGGGAAAACTGTATCCTTCTACGGATGGAATTCCGACACCTGCTGCCTCTGTTTCTCCCGGGAAAACAGCAGCCTCCGGAAAATTGGCGGATGCACAGGAAGCACTGCAGGTACTGGGATATTCCCGGTCGGAAATTGCAGCTGCCATGAAGCATGTGGACATGGAGGCTTCGCTGGAAGAGATTATCAAAAAGGCTCTTGCGGCGCTGATGAAATAAATGAACATTCTGGAACGAATGACCGGTTTTCTCCTGGAGCAGGGCGGACCATCCATACGTCTGCGTGTAAAGCGGGAGATTTTTGGTTCTGTACCGGAAGCGGAAGAAACAGCACTTCTGGAAGAAATCATGACAGAACCTGTATATCGGCTTGTTGCAGCCTGTCAGAAGGAAAACGGCTGGCTTGGAAATGGTTTTCATGGGCCCAACAAAGATGCGGGACCGTATGAAAATCAGGAAGTAGGTGTAAAATATCTGGCTGAAAAAGGTTTCGGCAAAGAAAACACAGTGCTGTGCAGGGCGATGGATGCTTTTCAGACGGTACCATTGTCGGATCTTTGTTATCGTACCCATGGTAAGGTGTATGATGAATTCCAGTTTGCCGCAAACGGTCAGAACCTGATCCGCTGTGCCTGTATTGCCAGAGCCGGGTTTACGGATAGGATTGATATTTCCCCGCAGGTGCAGTTGTCACTGGACTCTTTCCGGCGTGTATTGGAGGTAGACTCCATTCTGGATGTCAGCAGGACTGTCAGGAGCAGCAAATACCGTGTGTTCCATAAAAACGAGAAATGGCCCTGCCGGTATCATCTGGATATTCTGGCGCATACAGACAGCTGGAAGTCTCCGGAAAACTGCCGGATGCTTGCCAATGCTTTTGAAAAACTGATGCGTCAGGACAGAACAGAGCTTATCGGGCTGGGAGCTGCCTCCTGGGTAGGACATGTACTGGGAACGCTGGGATGCTATACGGAAGGTTTTTCTGCACGGACGGAAAAAGATGGTGTACAGAGGATGCAGCTGGAAACAGTGGAGTGGATGTGCCGGTGCGGTTTGTATCCATATCTTCCCTCTCTGCAGGAGGATCTGGCAATTCTGCTGGATTCTGTGGATGATGATGGTATATGCCGTGCTGCTGTAGATGAAGATTTTCTGCATGGTATTTCCACATATGGCGGACAGCAGATTGAAGCAGACTGGAAAACACCGGTACGAAAATTCTGTGACATCACGTTCCGGACTCTGCTTTGCGGAAAATATGCCGGTGTATTATAAAAGTATAAAATGAGGAACGAGGATACTCTGTATGAATACAAACGATTTTGATCTTGAGAACCGGATTCTGTCCTCCAGCTACAACGCAGAGGATGTGGACAGTGATCTCTCGCTCCGTCCGCACTCCATTGATGAGTATATCGGGCAGGAAAAGGCCAAGGAACTTCTGAAAATTTATATGGGCGCCGCCAAGCTGCGGGGGGATAATCTTGACCATGTTCTGCTGTATGGCCCGCCCGGACTCGGCAAAACAACCCTTTCCGCTATCATTGCATCGGAAATGGGCGTCAACCTTCGCATTACATCCGGGCCTACCATTGAGAAAAAAGGGGATCTGGCGGCTCTGCTGACCAATCTCAGCGAAGGAGATGTGCTGTTTATCGACGAAATCCATCGGATGTCCAAAGCCATAGAAGAGATTCTGTACCCGGCTATGGAAGATTTTGAGCTGGAT
>JAFQGY010000405.1 GCA_017415325.1 Clostridia bacterium | reverse complement strand
TATAGTCCCTGCAATTCCATCTGCCACTGGATATTGTTTATCCAAGACATGAGAAATAGTGGAGAGAGCTCCCAGGGACCCGACCCTGCTCGCCACAGAACGTTTCCAATTGCATAAATATAGTTAATCAGTGTTTACTTATTTCTTAATTGGTACACCAGTTCCTTGAAATGCCGTCCTCTGGCTTCAAAGTTGGGGAATGCATCAAAACTGGCGCAGGCGGGGGAGAGCAGTACCGTGTCGCCGGAGACTGCCGCATTTGCCGCACAGGAGACCGCAGCATCGAAAACCGGTTCCCGGTACAGCATAAATCCGTTTTCCACCCGTTCGTTCCACAGGGGACATTCCCGCATGGCCGCTTCAATGGCATCTCCGGTGGCGCCGGTGAGCACCAGGGTATGGATGTTCTGCCGGGACAGGACAGCTTCCGCCAGGGGGGCAAAGGGAATATGCTTGTCATATCCGCCGCAGATCAGCACGATGGGCCGTTCTCCCAGTGCCGACAGAGCCGCTGCCGTACGGGTGGGGGAGGAGTCGATGGAACCGTTGATAAAGTGGACGCCGTCAATATCCGCTACGGATTCCAGACGATGTTCCACGCCGCCGAAGGTCATGGCCACCTGCCGGATCTGGTCTGTTGTGACCTGTCCGTGGGTCAGGGCGATGGCGGTCATGTAGTTTTCCGCATTGTGCAGCCCCGGCAGACGGATGTCAGCGACGGGCATGATCACTTCTTTTCCGCTGTCCGCCCAGTACGCCGTCATATTGCCGTCTTCAATGGTGATGGCACTGTCGCAGGAACGCAGGATGGAAGCGGGGATGGGATTTCTGGAGAACCAGGTCACGGGAATGCCGTTTTCTTCCACAAGTTTTTCTCCGATGGCACGGGTCACGTCACAGCCGTAGTTCAGCACCGCCCGCTTTGTCTGCCGCAGGATCCGTACCTTGGCGGCAATATATTCCTCCATATCGGGATGCCAGTTCAGGTGATTGGGGGTTACATTGGTGATGGCCGCCGCTTCCATGGGGGCGTCAATGGTCATCAGCTGGAAGCTGGACAGTTCCACAGCCACACGGTCCTTTTCATGGATCAAAGGCAGCCGGTGTGCCAGCGGTTCTCCGATATTGCCCCCCAGAAAGGACTGGTGCCCGGTACCGGCAAGACCGGCGGACAGAAGCAGATGGGTCACAGTGGTGGTAGTGGACTTCCCGTCACTGCCCGTTACGGCATACACGGGACAGGGCGCGTTTTCGAGAAACAGCTCCATTTCGGAAGTCAGAAGGGCACCCCCGGCAACGGCGTCCGCCAACTCCGGCAGATCGGGACGGAATCCGGGGGAACGGAAAATGATCTCTTCCCGGATGTCCGAAAGATACGCGTCCCCGGTGACAAAGCACACACCTTTTTCTGCCAGCGCCGCCGCTTTTTCCCCCAGCTGGTCAAAAGGTTTTTTATCCCGGATGGTCAGGTTCGCACCCAGGCTCAGCAGATACTCCGCCAGCGGCATGTTGGAGACACCGGCCCCCAGCAGGCAGACGGATCTGTTATGAAAATCGGTCATATGGATACCTCAGTCGGTTGCATTTCTATTGTATATTATAACGCAATCCCCGGGATTATGCAAGGTACAGACGGGAACATTTTCCGCAGAAGGATTGCATTTTTCGGGAAACTGTGTTATACTGGAATGCGATATGATATACAAAACAGGGAACTGAAAATACAAGAGGTAACTATGAACAGAATCGCCAGTTTTTCCGTCAACCATGACACCCTCACCCCGGGGATTTACGTTTCCCGGATCGACGGGGATGTGACCACCTATGACCTGCGTACCCGTACTCCCAATGCCGGGAACTACATGGACAACCGTACCATGCATTCCGTGGAGCATATGTTTGCTACCTATATCCGCAACTCCGCCGTATCCGACAATGTGATCTACTTCGGCCCCATGGGCTGTCAGACCGGATTCTATCTGCTGACCAGAGGGCTGACCAATGAAAAGGTACTGGAAGCGGTACTGGAAACCCTGGAAAAAATCATCTCCCATGACGGGGAAATGTTCGGCGCCAAGCGGATCGAATGCGGGAACTACCGGAATCTGGATCTGGAAGACGCAAAGACCGAATGCCGCCGGTATCTGGAAGTGCTGAAAAGCAAAGAAAACGATTTTCTGTATCAAGAATGAGGAGGAACATCATGAAACTGGGTATTATTGCCGCCATGACCATCGAAGCGGAACTGATCAAAGCCGCTATGACCGATGTGACTGCCGAAGAAATCAGCGGGATCACCTTTGTTTCCGGGAAACTGGGAAAATGTGACGCTGTGGTTGCCGTCTGCGGGATCGGGAAAGTGTTCGCCGCCATGTGCACCCAGACCATGATCCTCCGGTATGCTCCCGACTGCATCATCAACACTGGTGTGGGCGGTACCCTGACGGACAAGCTGGGCATCGGGGATCTGGCCGTTTCCACGGCAGTGGTGCAGCACGATATGGACACCTCCCCTCTGGGGGATCCCGTGGGGCTGATCTCCGGCATCAATGTGATCGAAATGGCAGCGGATTCCGCTATGGTGGAAAAGGTATGCGCCATCTGTGAACAGAAGGGGATCCGGCACTACTGCGGTACCATTGCATCCGGGGACCAGTTCATTGCCAGCCGGGAAAAGAAGGACTGGATTGTTTCCACCTTCCAGGGGATTGCCTGTGAAATGGAAGGGGCGTCCGTAGGGCAGGTGTGTTATGTCAATAAGGTGCCTTTCGTGATTCTGCGGGCCATCAGCGATTCTGCCGACGGAGGGGCATGCGAGGACTACCCCACCTTTGCGAAGAACGCCGCAAAGACCAGTGCATCCGTGGTGCTTGCTCTGGCGGAACTGTAAGAGAACAAAAAGAAAATCTGTATGCCGCAAATGGAACGGATCCATGGAGGCATACAGATTTTTGTTTTTGGGTAAAACTTACGGCACAAACCGGATAGAACGAAGATACAGCGCATCTCCGTCGCCGCAATCGTTGAAGTGGTCGAATCGCACAGAGTGCACCTCACCCTTCCAGAAGTCCAGTCCGGCAAGGGGAATCTCCAGCGTGTGATACTGTCCGTCACAGATATATTCTCCTCTGACAGAGATACCACCCGTGGGATGGGTGACCTCTCCGGCACACAGGAAGAATTCGCAACCGTAGGCAGAGCGGCTGTTGGTGACGGGAACCATATACTCGATCAACACTTTCCCGATCTCTTCCGCCTGCAGGATCCGGTCTGAGACGACAAAATTCAGTGTGGACTGTACGTCAAACCCAACGGACGCATACAGCTTTGCAGCACCTTCGGTCTCGTCATAGGACAGTTCGGTGTTGAGGGGAGCGGTCAGGACAGGCAGAGTGGCGGGATCGGTGAAATCCAGTGCACTGAAGTCCATAGGATAGTCGGGAACCCGGTTGTAGATCTTCTGCGCAGTCAGATCAGCGTTGTCTGTGAAATTCCGGTGTGCCGTGAAGGTGTCCCGGATGGACTGCACAGACCCGGCAGCGATCAGGTAGCTGTATTCGATGGGCTGATACGACACAAGACGTATCCGGTTTACCGGTGCAAAGTAGTTGCAGGCGCTGTTTTTCGGATCCCGGGAACCGTTATAGGCATTGCGTCCGGCGATCAGTCTGTCCACCTGGGGAACATACAGGCCGATGCCGTAATCCTCCGGTGTTTTGATCCAGGCGCACCAGGTTTCCGTATTGCTGTGCTTCACGGGAAAATCGCTGTCGTTCTGAAACGCCGGATCCCCCCAGAACTGCAGATTGTCCCGTACGGAAAGGGCGTCCCCTGTCCAGGGAGAAGCACCGTCATACCAGAAAAAGCTGTCCAGATAGCTGATTGTATAGAACGCCGGAATCTCCTGCCCGGCTACAGGATGTTCCCACCCGGAAAAATCGATAAACCGGTTGTCCACCCGGATCACATCGCCCTGCAGGGTGTAGGTGTTTTCCATATAGCTGGGGGTCAGATGGCCGTTCAGTGCCCAGTCCTGTGCCTGCGTTTTGATGTAAATGGAATCTTCCGTGACGGAAAGATCAATGATGCGGCTGTGGTTCATGTATTTGTCCCCGCCCTGTACCGGATTGTACACCCAGCCGGAATTGTTGAACTCTGCATCGTTATAGATTTCCGGCTCTCCGGTACCGTACCAGGACTGCTGGATCAGACGGCCGGTATCCGCTTCATTGACGAGATTCTGCACCCCGTCCAGCGGGCAGGTTTTGTCTTCGATATACGAAATGGCCCCGCCCCATTTCAGATGGATTCCCAGTTTGAACCGTTCGTTTTCCAGGTACTGCATCCCGCTGCTGTCCGGAAAGGGGACTGTCTGTGTTTCCAGTGCGTGCAGTTCCAGAGAAACAGAACCATCCAGCGGTACAAAAGTGACTTCGGAAAGAACGCCGGCGCTTTCCCTGTCCATAAAGGAGGCTGTCAGTCCGGAGAAAGCAAAGGAACCTTCCTCCAGAAAGAAGGCGTCTTCCACCGGTTCGCCGTCACAGGTATACCGGAAAATACACTGCAGAGGGCCGTCGGCTGTATAGTCCAGCGTGATCCTGTTGAAGGAATCTCCATAGGCAGCCGGATCCAGCGGAATGGTCACAGCTTCTTTTACAGACAGGGATTCCGGCAGAATATATGCGGGTTCCGGTTCTGTTCCGAGTGTATCTGAAGGAGATTCTGTACCGCATTCGGTGAGAAGAAGCAGCACAGAACCCAGTATCATCCAGTGTTTTTTCATTTTTATACCTTCAGCCGTCCGAACACGCTGTAGTTGGCATCGTGGAAGTTGTGGGCACCGTTCCATGCTGTCCGGCTCAGATACAGGATCTCGTCTCCTTCAAAGAAGAAGTCCACATACTGGAATCCCACATCCTTGACGGGCAGGTGGCGGTAATCGAATACGTCCATGACCTTTTCCCAGTGGATCAGGTCGTCGGAGCGGATCAGTACCAGCCAGTTCCGGCCGTCCGGATGATCTTCCGTCAGGTAGGAAACCAGGGAATAGTACTTCCCGTCTTTGGGATTTACCTTGATCATGAACTTGGAGTGGTTGCCGGGGAAGGGAATGGTTCGCTCAAACCGGAGCGGTTCATCGATTCCGTCGATACCCATAACCACAGCCATACCGAAGGAAGGGGTACAGCCGCCCATCTGATACCGCATGATATTCATAAGCTGCGGTTCTTCATGACCGTTCCATCCGGGAGGTGTCAGAACCAGCGTGCCTTCGATGCATCCTGCACTCTTGCCTTCCGCAGTACCGGGCCAGTTGGGATCATAGGGAACCGGCGGAGTGAAGTGCCAGTTTTCGGCAACCAGCAGGTCGTCATTTTCGTCGATGGACATGCACATGGCCGCATGGGTACCGGTACCCCAGGAGCCCCATTCCAGGGTGTTCCAGAGTCTGCCGTTATAGGATACCACAGGTTCCGGATTCTTGTGTACGCCTTTCTGCTTGAATCCGCTGGAACCCCGGAGCAGTACTGTAGGCATACCGAAGGTTTTCCCGCCGTCGTCGGAGCGGCCGATCAGCAGATCCCCGTATTCCGTGCTGACGGACAGCATATACAGGGCATCCTTGTGAACGAACATCTTGCCCCAGAAGCAGGGGAACAGTTCGGATACGTATTTCCAGGTCTTCCCGTTATCATCGGAACGGTAGATCAGGCTCAGATCCTGGGGGGCACCGCCGGCAAACAGGTCCATGGAGGCAAGCAGTCCGCCGTCCGGCAGTCTCACCAGAGAGGGAGAGCACAGATAACGGCCGGAGAAGCTGTAGGCATCGTCCTCGGGATGGAGATAGTTTACCACCACATCCCCCGGTACAGCCCCTGTTTTCGCCAGACGCACCCGGCTCTTTTTGTCCTGCCGGAGCACCTGCAGTTCGTAGTCAACCAGATCTTCCAGACCTTCAATCACATAGGAAGTCCCCTGTACGGAAGCGGAACTTTCCCAGCAGTATGCACCGCGTTTTTTCCAAACGACAGTGTAGACATCTGTACCATCCAGAGGCAGCCAGTCCAGACCGATTTTCCCTTCTCCGGGATACAGACGGCAGACATAGATATCTCCTGTGTCAAACAGGAAGGGCTTATAGGGAGAAAAACTCCATGTATTTACACCTTTCATATTGTTTTTTCCTTTCTTTACAGTGTTTCATATCCCGAATGTTTCCCGTCAGGTCAGGGCATCCACTGCTTTCCGGAGAATTTCGGCATATTTCTGGTCATTGGCGGCAATAGAGGAAAGAATATCGGTGGTTCCCTTGGTGGCGGCGGTACGCATGAGGCTGTCGATGTCGATACCGCTGGTGTTCATGATCAGGGCAAGGTCGATGGTGAACTCATGCAGAATGATATCCAGCATCCGGGCGGAATCGTTGTCTCTGGCGAATTTGGACTTCAGCATGATGTCATAGAACGCCGGCCGGACATATTCACCGGAATAAAATGCCATGTCTTCCAGAATCATCCCGGCCTTGTCCAGTTCCGTGTTGATGACCGGTACAACCACGGAGGTGGCGTTACCCGGATGGAGGTAGGTGGAATACTGGTTCTGCGCTTCTGTAGCCTTGGGCAGGGGCAGCAGACCGAAGTCGCTTTCCATTTCCCGGAATTCCGGCACGCCGTACATCAGCTCAATAAAGAACAGTGCCTGATCGTTTTTGAACATATCCACCGTCAGGGCTCCCAGATCGGATACCCCGGTGGAGTGGTTGACATTGTAGGTGGAGGCATCGTTGTTCAGGAAGGTCACCACGGCGGCAATGGCATCGTAATTCTGTTCGGAGGCGGCATCCAGATAGGGCATATCGGAGGCGTCCTTGGCGATGAGAAGCTGACCGCTGCCGTAGAACAGGGGCTGCCATGCGAAGGAGGAGCATTCCGTACCGTAGATATCGTACTGATCCAGCGTACCGTTCCCGTCGGCGTCATGGGTTACCTCGGAGGACAGGGCCGTCATGGCGTCCAGTATCCATTTGCCCTCATCCACCAGAGCGTAGGGAGATTCCAGCTGATAGTCTGCCAGAATCTGCTTATTGAAATACACAATGCCGGAAGCGTTCATGGCACCTACGTTCATGTCCCCGGGGAGAAAATAGTTTTTGTTCCCGATGGAAGTGTTGTCCAGCACGTTGGTCATCCACCAGACTTTTTCTGTCTGCAGATGGGGAATTTCGGCCAGCTCATACAGATGCCCGCTCATAGCCATCTGGAAGGCAGTGGCAATTCCGGGGAAGGCGGCATCATAGGTGGCGTCTCCTGCGGTTACGGCTTTTTTGATTTCATTGACAATATCGCCGTGCTGCGGGAAGGTGACCGATTCCAGCGTGATGTTATATTTTTCTTCCAGTACCTGATTCCGGTTGAATATCCCGTCGTTCAGGGGTTCCCCGGTCAGTTCCGGTGCTTCCAGTTCGGGATTGGGGTGTGCGTTATAGTTGGGAGACTTGGTACGGTTGATAATGGTGAATGTGGAACCACCGAAGTCTTTGGCTTCCAGACCGTCATAGGCTTCGGTTTCCGGAATGGTTTCGGCAGGGGTGAGATCTGTGTCCTCTGATACCTCTGCTGTACTGCCGCATCCGGTCAGAAGCAGTGCGCAGAGAAGGGCAGCAAATATTCGTTTTTTCATATGGTATGTTCTCCTCTCTGTGATAAAAATTTCGTTCTAAACATCATATCCCGGAAATTTCTGTCTGGGGGAAGGTGGGTACATTTCTTAGAATTCCGCTTCAAAATACACGATCTTTTCCCGTTTCCAGGTATAGGTGCCCCGGATCTTTTCGCCGTCCCAGATTACGGCAGGATAGGAGTATTCTCCGGGGGCGTCTTCCAGGGTCAGGACATTCTCAAAGTGCAGACCATCCCGGGAGGTCAGCAGACAGATGGGTGTCCGGCCGGATTTCACGGGATTGCAGCACAGCACCAGACCATGGGGCGTTTTTACCAGATCCAGACCGCTGTTGTTGTGATCCAGTTCCAGCGGATAGGCCATGCCCCAGTGGATTCCATCGGGAGAGTCGCTGCGGTAGACTTTTTCATTTTTGGAACGGAGCAGCAGATGCATGCCGGTTTCGTCTTCCCAGAGGGTAGGCTGAATGACCTGTACATCCTCGGAGGGCAGCGGGATCAGCTCGCTCTTTTCCCAGGTATATCCGTTGTCGGCGGAACGGTCGGTGAAGGCTCGCCACGGCCCCTGTTCTATGGAAGCACCGGCCAGAATGGAACCGTCGGAGAGACGGATGGGCTTGTTCTTTACCGGGCCGCGGCCGCCGTCGTCTTCTTCGCAGAGCAGGGTCGGTTCGCTCCAGGTATGTCCTCCGTCGGCAGAGCGGCACAGCATGGTATACCAGTACGGGATGGTTTTGCCTTTCTTGTAGTACAGAAGAAGCTCGTTCCCGTTGTCAAACAGCACCGGATTCCAGTGGGGAATATCCTCTACGGCAGAGACACACATGGGTTTCCCCCACACACCGTTTTCCCGCAGAGCCACATAGATCTGTACATCGTCATGCTTTTCGTGGGTTCCGCCGAACCATGCGGCAACGGTGGTATCCCCCCTCTGCACCAGCGTGGAGGCATGGCACTGGGGCGTATTTTCTTCATAAATAAATTCTTTGCGGAGCAGTTTCATAAGTGGTTCCTCCCTGCCTGACGTTTTTATGCTTCCAGCTGACGGAGCGCTTCGGTTACCAATGCATCCATCTGCCGTACGCACATGGCATGATAGGGCGTGAAGTCTGCGGCCGGACGGGCGTTGGTGTACAGGGTCATG
>JAFQGY010000404.1 GCA_017415325.1 Clostridia bacterium | reverse complement strand
GGTGTGGGGCTGGTGTTCCAGAATTATGCCCTGTATCCCCATCTGACCGTCCGGCAGAACATCATCTTCCCGCTGGAAAACCTCAGAGGGAAGGACAAGCTTACAAAGGAAGAAATGAACGCCAAGGCGGAAAAGGCGGCGGGACTGGTACAGTTGGACGGGCTCATGGACAGAAAGCCCAGCGAGCTCTCCGGCGGACAGCAGCAGCGGGTAGCCATTGCCAGAGCTCTGGTGAAAATGCCCCGTGTATTGCTTCTGGACGAGCCCCTTTCCAATCTGGACGCCAGACTCCGCCTGCAGACCCGGGAAGAAATCCGCCGCATCCAGAAGGAAACCGGGATCACCACCGTATTTGTCACCCACGACCAGGAAGAAGCCATGAGCATTTCCGATATGATCGTGGTGATGAAGACCGGCGTGCTGCAGCAGATCGGTGCACCACAGGAAGTGTACGACAATCCGGTGAACCTGTTTGTGGCAAAGTTCCTGGGAACCCCTCCCATCGGTGTGTATGACGGTACTGTGCGGGGTGGAAAACTGTACATCGGCGAGGAAGCGGTGCTGGATGTCCCCGGTGTGGCAGAACAGGATGTATATGTGGGGATCCGTCCGGAAGGATATGTGCTCCGGGACGACGGCCCCTTCACCTGTGGACTCCAGCGTGTGGAAGTGATGGGACGGGACATCAGCGTGGTGGTCACCCATCCGAAGGCAGTCAGCGAAGCGGTACGGTGCATCATCAGTGCGGAAAACCGGGTGGATCCGGAGGCCGTGACGGTGCGGTTTGCCCTGAAGCCGAATAAGGTGTATCTCTTTGACAAAGCCACGGAAGCGCGGATTCCCTTTGACGGGCAGTGAGGTGACATATGGACAATCAAAGCAAAAAAGGCTGGCTCTATCTGCTGCCTGCCATACTGTTTCTGGGTGTGTTCATGGTGTATCCGCTGATTGATGTGTTCATCTACTCCTTTGAAGAGGGATACAATTCCGCCTCCCAGACCTATTCCGGGGTGGGGCTGTATAACTACGGATACATTCTCAGAGATCCCTATTTCCTGCAGGCGGTGCAGAATACCTTTATTCTGGTAATCATCACCGTCCCCCTGTCCACCGGCATTGCCCTTGCCATATCGGTGGCGCTTTCCTCCATCAAAAAGCTCAGAAATCTGTTCCAGACCGTGTATTTCCTGCCGTACGTGACCAACACCCTGGCGGTGGGACTTGTGTTCATGATCCTGTTCAAGAAGACTGCCTATTCCGATGGTCTGGTGAACCTGCTGATCGGGCTGTTCGGTGCGGGGCCGGTGGACTTTATCGACGGGCCGTACTGGGCCAAGATGTTTGTGCTGTGCTTCTATACCATCTGGGTGGTTATGCCCTTCAAGATCCTGATCCTCACCAGTGCCCTTGCTTCGGTGAAGGAGGATTACTACAACGCTGCCCGGATCGACGGAACCCCCAAGTGGCGCATCTTCACGAAAATCACCCTGCCCATGATCTCTCCCATGCTGTTCTATCTCATCATCACCGGATTCATCGGTGCCTTCAAGGCCTACAGCGATGCCGTGGCTCTGTTCGGCACCAACCTGAATGCGGCGGAGATGAATACCATCGTGGGCTATGTATACGACATGCTCTACGGCAACAGCGGCGGGTATCCGTCCTATGCTTCGGCTGCGGCTATCGTTCTCTTCGCCATTGTGCTGACCATCACCTGCATCAATCTGCTGGTCAGCAAAAAGCATACACACTATTGAAGGAGGCGGATGTTTCATGAATACTGCATCCTATGAAAAAATCGAAAAGTCCGCCAACCGCCGGAAAACAGTGCTGAATGTGGTGGTGTATACATTTCTGGCGCTCTGGGGCATTATGGTGCTGTTCCCCTTTTACTGGATGGTGCTGACCTCCGTGAAGAGCTACGGTTCCTATAACGCCGAATACATCCCGAAATTCATCACCCTCACACCGACGCTGGAAAACTATGTGGACGCATTCACGGCGGTTCCGCTGGCAAAATATTTCCTGAACACGGTAATTTTTACCCTGGCAACCACGGCAATCATGCTGGTGGTCATCATTCCGGCCGCCTTTGCCTTTGCCAGACTGCAGTTCCGGGGGAAGAATCTGGTGTTTACCCTGTTTCTGTCCCTGATGATGATTCCCAATGAACTGGTGATCATCACCAACTATGTGACTGTCACCAATCTGGATTTGCGCAACTCCTTCATGGGGCTGATTCTGCCTTCGGTGGCGTCGGTGTTCTACATTTACCTGTTGAAAGAAAACTTTGCCCAGATCCCGGATGAGCTGTATTATGCCGCCAAGGTGGACGGAACTACAGACTGGCGGTACCTGTGGAAGGTCATGATCCCCATCTGCCGTCCCACCCTGGTGACCATTACCATTCTGAAGATCATCGAATGCTGGAACTCCTATGTATGGCCCCGGCTGGTGACGGACGATCCGGCGTACTATCTGGTATCCAACGGAATCCAGGAGATCCGGGAGAACGGCTTCGGGAGAGAGAATATCCCTGCCATGATGGCGGCGGTGGTGGTGATTTCCGTGCCGCTGGTGGTGCTGTTTTTGATCTTCCGGAACAAAATCATGGAAGGCGTGGCCAGAGGAGGGACAAAAGGATGAAAAAACGGCTGTCTGTATGGCTGGTACTGGTCTGTCTGCTGCTTCTGCCCATTCTGACCGCCTGTCACGGTTCAAAGGCAATGGATCCCTTTGTGATGCCGGAAGAGTTCGATACCACCCGGCAGTATGAGATTACCTTCTGGGCCAAGAACGACACCAACATGACCCAGGTGAACATCTACAACAAAACCATCGAGGATTTCCAGAAACTCTACCCCAACATTACGGTGAATCTCCGGCTGTATACCGACTACGGTAAAATCTACAACGACGTGATCACCAACATCTCCACCCGCACCACCCCCAATGTGTGCATCACTTACCCCGACCATATCGCTACCTACATGACCGGGACAAACGTGATGGTACCGCTGAACGGGCTGATGGAAGACGGGACATACGGGCTGGGGGGCAGTGCGCTGTTGTTTGACGGCCCCACAAAAGAAGAAATTGTGCCGAAGTTTCTGGAGGAATGCTCCTTCGGCGGTGCGTATTATGCGCTGCCGTACATGCGTTCCACAGAAGCCTGTTATGTAAACAAAACCTACGTGGAAAAGCTGGGCTTCACACTGCCGGACAAGCTGACATGGGATTTTGTCTGGGAAGTTTCCGATGCGGCCACAGCCAAAAACGCCGACGGAACCTATGCGGTGAACGGACAGAACGTGATGATTCCCTTCATCTACAAATCCACGGACAACATGATGATCCAGATGCTCCGGCAGAAGGAAGCGGGATACTCTACGGCATCCGGCGAGATCCTGCTGTTTCACGACACCACGGAGGAACTGCTGACGACCATTGCAGAACATGTGGAAAAGGGGGCATTCTCCACCTTCAAGCTCTCCGGCTATCCTGCCAATTTCCTGAATGCGGGCCAGTGTATCTTCGGGATCGATTCCACGGCGGGGGCTACCTGGATGGGCTCCGATGCGCCGCTGGTGGACATCAGTGAAGAAAATCTGGTGGAGTTTGAAACCGTGGTGATGGAAATTCCCCAGTTTGACCCGGAAAATCCCGTGATGATCTCCCAGGGACCGTCGGTCTGTGTGTTCAACAAGGAAGATCCCCAGGAAGTGCTGGCATCCTGGCTGTTCACCCAGTATCTGCTGACAAACGATGTGCAGATTGCCTATGCCCAGACGGAAGGATACGTACCGGTGACGCTGAAGGCACAGCAGTCCGAGGCGTATACGGAGTACCTTTCCCGGGCCGGCGAGGACAACGATCTGTATTATCAGATCAAGATGGACGCCACCAACCTGCTGCTGTCCCACATTGACGACACTTTTGTGACGCCGGTGTTCAACGGTTCCGCTTCTCTCAGAGACGCTGCCGGGGCGCTGATCGAAAACGTCAACAAATCCGTCCGGCGGGGACAGAAGGTGGATGCGGCGTATCTGGAAGACCTGCAGGCGGATGTGCTGTCTCTGTACCGGCTGAACCAGAGCAGGGAAGTGAACGGAGGACTGCCGGAACTGGGCAGGCTGCCGACGGCTTCCGTGGTGCTGCTTTCCTCTCTGGCGGGCGTATGGTGCCTGATCGGGCTGTATCTGCTGCGGGAAAAGATAAAAAAATCCGGAAAATAAGCTGTAAGGCTTGACTTTACCGGGATTTGGTGTATAATTAAGTTGTGTCAATCCCATTGCTATCATCATAAAGGAGAAAAAGAAATGAAAAAGTTTTTTGCAATTCTGCTGACACTGACTTTTGTATTCGCGCTGACTTCCTGCGGCGGCGGTGCTGATCCGGCTGCCAAGAGTGAAGGTGTTATGACCTATGCCGAATACGACGCTGCTCCCCTGGATTCCGAAGTGGTTATCGAAGCCTATGTACAGGCCAAGCAGTCCTGGTGGGAAGACAAGGCTACCGTATACGCACAGGATCCCGATGGGGCATACTTCCTGTACGACATGGCCTGCTCCGCTGAAGACTATGAAAAGCTGACCGTTGGTACCAAGATCAAGGTTACCGGCTACAAGGGCGCATGGGAAGGCGAAGTGGAAATCATGGACGCTACCTTTGAAATCGGCGAAGGCACCTGGGTTGCTGAACCCACCGATGTTACCGCTCTGCTGGCCAACGAAGCCGAACTGATCAAGCATCAGAACCAGCTGATTACCTGCAAGGGCATGACCGTGGAAGCTGTTGAATACAAGAACGGCGAACCCGGCGACGATATCTACGTAACCCTGTCTCTGGACGGCAACTCCTACAGCTTCTGCGTAGAAATGTACCTGACCGGTCCCGATACCGAAGTATACACCACTGTTGGCACTCTGGCTGCCGGTGACGTTGTAGACGTAGAAGGCTTCCTGTACTGGTACCAGGGCGTGAACACCCACATCACCGCTGTAACCAAGGTTGGCTGATCGGATTCACACAATTCCAAAAGCAAAAGGATCATCTCATTCCGGGATGGTCCTTTTTCCGTTGTATTTCATTCTTCCGGAAGCTCCGCCAGAATTCGCGCTTTCTCCAGCAGCGTGGCATACCGGGGATCTTCCCGTACACCGTCGAACCACGGCCACCTTGTCATGCCATGGTAAATATCTCCCTTCAGCTGCCAGAACAGCCACAGGTACGGTGTCCATGTTTTGCTGCCGTCTGCCTGATAGATATGAACGCTCCAGGAATCGTCCCATTTGCTGACCTGTGCACCGCCGAACACCGCAGGACAGCCCACATCCATTTTCTGACCTGCCGGAATGGACAGCCAACGTTCATACCGGGGAAAGGATTTTTCCAGCAGTGCAAATCCTTCCTCCACCCTGCCGCATCCGATCAGCGCACCTGCCGCTTTCAGTGTGAACTCCGCATAACAGCCGCACCATGCCTCCGGTACAATTTCTTCCCCGGTGGGATCAAAGCTTTCCAGCAGCCGCAGCTTGTGGGTTTCCCATGCGGCAGTCCGTTCCGGTTCCGTGAACACAAATACATCCGTATCTTCCGGGCGGTAGTAATTCATATTGTTCCGGCCCAGATACTGCATGAAAATCTGCAGGTCGTTGTTGTTCCGCTGGCTGTAGTATTCTTCATACCGCTTATGCAGCAGAAAACGCTCTTCCCGCAGTTCCCCGATGGCAATGGCTTCCGACCAGTCCAGCTCACTTTTGCCGATCCGGTCTTCCAGTTCTTCATCGGTGCAGGCGTAACACATATAATGGATGGAGTCCCGGCGATATCCTTCGTCCGTACAGCCCGCCATGATCTTTTCGTGGATTTCGTTCAGCAGGGCATGATTTTCCGGCAGTCTGTCCATGTTGTTGATGATGGCCCGGCCGAGGCAGTTCATGATCATGTAGTCCTGCGGATATTTTTCATAGTATTCTTTAGCCAGTTCCAGCTGACGGGTATATCCTTCCGGACTGCTTCCCGTATGCCAGTACCGGTCGGAAAAACTTTTGATATCTTCCTCTCTGGTCACCGCATCGTTGCCGATGAGCTCATCCACGGTGATTTCAAAAAAGTTGGCAATCTTCGGCAGCAGGGTGATGTCCGGATACCCGCCCCGTTCCCAGTTGGAGACAGCCTGCGGGGACACACCCAGCGCAGAAGCCAGCTCCTCCTGTGTCAGGTTTTTCTCCCGCCGTTTTTTCAGAATGACTTCGGGGATTTTCAGTTCCATACAATCTTGTTCCTTTCGTATATTCGGAACGTGCGCACTTCCTGACTGTATTATAACAGGCGGCGGCTCTTTCGTCAATAACGGCGTTTTTTGGAAAACTCAAGTGCCAAGAGAAAAATTCCAGTATGGTTTGGAAGGATGCGCCATTTCTTCGGATTTTTTCACGGAAAGATATTGCTATCCCCCGCCGAATCCTGTATAATGGTGTCAGAATCCATTCAAACAAACCGGAGGAAACTATGGAAAACATCCGTAAATTCATATTCGATACCGACATCGGCCCTGACTGCGACGACTGCGGTGCGCTGGCCATCATGGATACATACCACAAGGCAGGGAAAATCGAACTGCTGGGCGTGACCCACTGCACTTCCGACAAGCTGGGTGTCAATGTCATTGCCGCCATCCACGACCATTTCGGCGTGAGCACCCCCATCGGCCAGACCGACAGAGAGGGATTCCTTGCAACGGCGACCAAATACACCAAGCCCGTTTCGGAACTGTATCTGCAGAACCATCCTGCACCGGCATACGAAACCGCTCTGCCTCTGCTGCGGCGGCTTCTGGCGGAAAACCGGCATGTGACCATGGTATTTGTAGGGCCGCTGAACAACATGAAAGACCTGCTCCGTTCCGGCGGGGACGGGATTTCGCCGCTGACCGGGGAAGAGCTGATCCGGCAGTCCGTGGATCAGGTGATCGTCATGGGCGGTGACTTTGAATTCTTCGATCATAAGGAATACAACATCGAATGTGATGTGGAAGCGGCACAGCTGATGTCGGAAAAATGTGCGGCGCCCATCATATACTGCGGACACGAAGCCGGCCGGGATGTGATGACCGGTGCCACTCTGGAAGCATGTCCCGATGACCATCCGGTGAAGCTGTCCTACTATTACTACCTGGACGGCAAGTATATCCGGAATTCCTGGGATCTGGTGACGGTATATTATGCAGTGGAACCGGAACTGGAAAAATGGATCCTGTCGGATGAATGTTCTGTTCGCTTTCACGACGACGGAAGAACCGTGGTTTCGGAAGGCACCGGAGCACGCTATGTGCGGTATGCCGATGAACGGGAACTGGAAGGCATTCTCAACGAAATCATAGCAAAATAAAGAAAAGTAAGAGATAAGAAAGAAGAAGTAAGAAATATGTCTGTCCGGCGGGAGATGCTCCTTTGGTGGTGCAGACGATTTCTTACTTCTTTTTATCTCTGATTTCTTACTTCTTATCTCTTATTTTTCTGTCGGGCAGCTCCAGTCGTAGATCGGTTCCGGCGGATCAAAGGGCAGCTTCTGGAACTTGTCGCACAGCGGGGTGCCGTGACGTTCCCGTTCGATGATCTCGATCAGCATATCGAAATCTTCCGGCAGATGGGCGTGACTTCCGCTTCGCCAGTACCACAGCACATTTTCCGGTTTGCCGTAGAGCTTCCAGACTTCTCTGGCGGCGATGCTGGTCTGATAGGTGTTCACGGGGCCGGCCCAGATGTCGCTGAGAGCCTGACTGTCAAAGAAGACACGGGGCGCAATCAGCGCTTTCAGGGAATGGGCATCAAAGGGCAGCTTTTCTTCGCAGTCTTCGTATGCCTTCATGCCGGGGCCGAACCAGTCCGGGAAAGCATTGATGATGTCCTTCAGGGTCTCGCTCCGGCCTTCGGT
>JAFQGY010000403.1 GCA_017415325.1 Clostridia bacterium | reverse complement strand
GGGTAATTCTGGTACTGAATCTGAAAAATCTGGTGAAAGCGCTGCTGAGTCTGCTGAAGAAAAAGAAGATTCATGAGTGAGAAAACCATATATAAAGCGAAAACGACAGGACTGCGAATCCTGCCGTTTTCTTTTTATACTGAGATGGTGGTGATGACAGAACAGATTGTTGTAACCATGCTGACTCCTTTTCCGGGGCACCGCAGGATACAGTATAGCACACTTCTTTCATTTTTTCAACACAGTCTGTAACAATTGCCATTGAAACCCGGTTTACAGCATTATCTTACAAAAAAGCCCCAGCGGAAAAACCACCGGGACTTTTGCAAAGCGAGGATTGATGCGCGATATTAATACATGCCGCCCATACCGCCGCCCATGCCGCCTGCGGGAGCTGCGGGGGTTTCTTCGGGCAGGGAAACTACGAGAGCTTCGGTGGTGAGAACGGTAGCTGCAACGGATGCGGCATTCTGCAAAGCGGAACGGGCAACCTTGGTGGGGTCTACGATACCCTTTTCCATCATGTCGCAGTATACTTCGTTGTAAGCGTCGAAGCCGTAGCCCTTCTTGCCGGAGGAAACGATCTTGTCAACGATAACGGAGCCTTCGAAGCCGGCGTTTTCAGCGATCTGACGAACGGGAGCTTCCAGAGCCTTTACAACGATCTGTACACCGGTCTTTTCGTCGCCTTCTGCGGTTTCCAGCAGCTTGGCAACTTCGCCGATGACGTTCAGGTAAGCGGTACCGCCGCCTGCTACGATGCCTTCTTCCACAGCGGCACGGGTAGCGTTCAGAGCGTCTTCGATCCGCAGCTTCTTTTCCTTCATTTCGGTTTCGGTAGCAGCACCAACCTTGATGACAGCAACACCGCCGGACAGCTTGGCCAGTCTTTCCTGCAGCTTTTCACGGTCGAAATCGGAAGTGGTTACTTCGATAGCAGCCTTGATCTGGGCGATTCTGCCTGCGATTTCGTCCTTGTCGCCGGTACCGCCTACGATGATGGTGTTGTCCTTGTTTACCTTGATCTGGCGAGCCTGACCCAGCTGGTCGATGGTGGCTTCCTTCAGATCCAGACCCAGTTCATCGCAGATTACTTCACCGCCGGTCAGGATGGCGATGTCACGCAGCATTTCTTTTCTTCTGTCACCGAAGCCGGGAGCCTTAACGGCAACGCATACGAAGGTACCTCTCAGCTTGTTCAGAACCAGAGTGGTCAGAGCTTCGCCTTCTACATCTTCAGCAATGATCAGCAGCTTCTTGCCGGACTGTACGATCTGTTCCAGCAGGGGCAGGATGTCCTGCACGTTGGAGATCTTCTTTTCGGTGATCAGGATGAGAGCGTCGTCCAGAACTGCTTCCATCTTGTCGGTATCGGTAGCCATGTAGGGGGACAGGTAACCACGGTCGAACTGCATACCTTCTACTACTTCAGAGTAGGTTTCAGCGGACTTGGATTCTTCTACAGTGATAACGCCGTCAGCGGTAACCTTTTCCATAGCGTCAGCGATCAGAGTACCGATCACTTCGTCGCCGGAGGAAACAGTACCAACACGGGCGATGTCTTCCTTACCGTCTACTGCCTTGGAGTTGGCAGCCAAAGCAGCTACAGCCTTGTCAACGGCCTTCTGGATACCCTTGCGGATTACCATGGGGTTGGAACCGGCGGTAACGTTCTTCATGCCTTCGTGTACAAATGCCTGTGCCAGCAGGGTAGCGGTAGTGGTACCGTCACCGGCAGCGTCATTGGTCTTGGAAGCTACTTCACGGATCAGCTGTGCGCCCATGTTTTCAGCAGCGTCTTCCAGTTCGATTTCCTTGGCGATGGTAACACCGTCGTTGGTGATCAGGGGAGTACCATACTTCTTATCCAGAACCACGTTCCGACCCTTGGGGCCCATGGTGATCTTAACAGTATTTGCCAGCTTGTCAACACCGGCGATCAGCGCATTTCTTGCGTCGATTCCGTACTTGATATCCTTTGCCATAATGCTTTTCTCCTTATTGCTGTTTGGGGGACGTTTTTTCTGGATGGAAACTTTTGGGACGATTTCGTGAAACGAATATCGGGTTTCCCCCAGGCCCCCTTCAAAACTTTTTATCTGGGTAGATTTGAATTGCGTTTGTGCAGATCCGGGTGCGCTCGGCTTTTGGAACAGCAAGAATGTTCATTCCGGGATGCTTTTGTACTGCGGCTTCGCGTTTTTTGTGAACTGCATCGTATCCGTGCTTCGCACTGGTCAGGACTGAACAGTGGAGCGGTCAAACACCTTTTGGGTTTTTCCGTTATGCAGAACAGACCGGAGTGCGGCTTTGTATGCACGTGATACTTCTTATTTCTTACTTCTTACGTCTTACTTATTCTTCAACGATGGCGAGAATGTCGCTCTGACGAACTACGTTGTATTCGATGCCGTCGCACTTTACTTCGGTACCTGCGTACTTGCTGGTGATTACCTTATCGCCAACCTTCACGATCATGGTAACTTCCTTACCGTCCACGTTTCCGCCGGGGCCTACAGCTACAACTTCGCATACCTGGGGCTTTTCCTTGGCAGTACCGGGCAGAACGATACCGGACTTGGTGGATTCTTCAGCTTCTACAGACTTTACAACAACTCTGTCAGCAAGGGGTTTCAGTGTCATGAGATTTTGCCTCCTCTATAATACCTATATTTTTAACAGTATTGTATGTTTCTCGGGCTTTTCTGTTATTTAGCACTCACATCAATCGAGTGCCAAACCCGATGGTATTATTGTACCCCTATCGGGTGGAAAAATCAAGTGTTTTTTCTATAGTTTACAGTTAATTCACAATACGTTTTCATAGGAGTGCTAAAACAAAAGCACCCTCTGCAGGGGTAGCCCCACAGAACAAAAACAGGTACCAGAACGATACTTCTGATACCTGTCTCTATTTGGTTCTGTAAACCTTACTTTGGGAAAATTCTGGTCGGCGAAGCCGATGACAGGTGGTGGGGTCCCACCTGGCAAAGAATTTTCCAAGACGCAAATCAGCTGCCCGAAATCAAGCAGTCACAAACCATTTGCGTCAGTCAACCAGCTTGATGAGTGCCATTTCGGCAGCGTCACCACGACGGGGACCCATCTTGTAGATCTGGGTGTAACCACCGTTGCGGTCAGCGTACTTGGGAGCTACTTCGTCGAAGAGCTTCTTCACAACATCTTCCTTGGTGATATAAGCGAGAGCAGCGCGGCGGCTTGCCAGGGTGTTCTTCTTGCCGAGAGTGATCATCTTTTCAGCGATGGAACGAACTTCCTTAGCGCGGGTCAGAGTGGTTTCGATGGAACCGTTTTCGAGAAGATAGGTTACCATCCCACGGAGCATTGCGTTTCTGTGAGCCGTCGGTCTGCCGAGTTTTCTGGTACCGGGCATGATCCATGTCCTCCTTATGCTTACTGTGTTATCCGGTCTGCCGCTTTGATCGCTGCGACAGTCGGGTCAGTTCCCCACACGCAGTCAAAACTACGTCCGATCAGGGAATTATTCATCTGTCGTTTTTCGGTTGTCCTGTGGTATTCTCCAAACCACTTAGGTATGCACCTGGTCTCAACATACGTTCTGTATGCCGCACGAGCGGGAAAATTCTGGTCGGCGAAGCCGATGGCGGATGGTGGGGTCCCATCCGACAAGGAATTTTCCGGACCCAACCCAGCTGCACATCAATCCAGGTATTCTACCCGGTTGGGTCATTCTTCTTCCTTCTTGAGGTCGAGGCCCAGGGAGTGGAGCTTCAGGATAACTTCTTCCAGCGATTTCTTACCGAGGTTACGAACCTTCATCATGTCGTCTTCGGTGCGGTTGATCAGATCTTCTACGGTGTCGATGCCGGCCCGCTTCAGGCAGTTGAAGCTGCGGACAGACATGTCAAGCTCCTCAATGGTCATCTCAAGAACCTTTTCCTTGATGGTTTCTTCGCGTTCAACCATGATTTCCGCATTCTTTGCCTCGTCGGAGAGATCGACGAACAAATTGAGATGCTCGTTGAGTATCTTGGCGCCCAATGAAATCGCTTCTTTCGCCAGGATTACGCCATTGGTCAGCACTTCCAGCGTCAGTCTGTCGTAGTCAGTGTTGCTGCCCACACGGGTATTCTCGACGGTATAGTTTACATTATAAACCGGAGTGTAAATCGAGTCGGTGAAGATGGTGCCGATGGGAGCGGCCACGCCCTGGCTGTTTGCCAGATACAGCTGCTTGTTCTTTTCCTGCGACACATATCCACGGCCATGATCGAAGGTCAGCTCCATATAGAAGCGAACATTGTCACCGACTGTGGCGATATGGTGATCCGGATTCAGGATCTCGATGTCTGCGTCCTGTTTGATATCGGCAGCGGTGATATCGCAGGCTCCGGTGGTATCGATCACAACGGTCTTGGGGCCGTCGGTGTGGAGCTTTGCGGTGATGCCCTTGACATTCAGCACGATTTCCGTAACGTCTTCCTTGACGCCGGGAATGGTGGAGATTTCATGCAGCACGCCGTCGATCTTGATGCAGGTCACAGCCACGCCGGGGAGAGAGCTCAGCAGCACACGGCGCAGAGAGTTGCCCAGTGTGATCCCGTAACCTCTTTCCAGGGGTTCGATGATGAACTTACCGTTTCTGCCATCTTCGCTTAAATTGATTGTCGCAATATTCGGCTTTTCTATCTCAATCATGTAATAATAACCCTCCGTTTTTCAATATTTGCAAATCCACACGAGTCAATGTACTGTCTCTTGCAAAATGCTTCTCTGCTCCGTTTACCCTGCACAGTCAAAGCGGAAATACTTTCCAGTTTCAGCTGCAGCAGAAGGCCATATCCCACCGCACCCCATCTGCCCAAAGGGTCGGGAGCATACGTCCACGGAGCATTCTTTGGGTAGATTATTACTTGGAGTAAAGTTCGACGATGAGCTGTTCTTCGAACGGGAAGTCCACGTCGTCTCTCTGGGGCATAGCGATCATCTTGGCAGAAGCGTTTGCCAGATCGATTTCCAGCCACTTGGGAGTAACAGCGGTTTCTGCGGTTTCCAGCAGAGCCTTGAACTTTTCGGAGCCCTTGCTCTTATCCTTCAGTGCAACGGTATCGCCTACCTTGCAGATGATGGAGGGGATGTCTACCTTCTTGCCGTTCAGAGTGAAGTGTGCATGACGAACCATCTGACGGGCTTCCTTACGGCTGGATGCCAGACCCATTCTGTAAACGATGTTGTCCAGACGGCATTCCAGGATGGTCAGCAGGTTTTCACCGGTAACGCCGGTCTTCTTGTCGGCCTGTACATAGTAGGTGTGGAACTGCTTTTCCTGTACGCCATAGTAACGGCGGGCGGTCATCTTTTCTCTGTGCTGGAGTCCATATTCCTTGATGGTCTTACGGCCTGCGCCATGCTGTCCGGGAACGGTTGTCCGGCGGGCTACTGCACACTTGTCAGACAGGCAGCGGTCACCCTTGAGGAACAGCTTCTTGCCTTCACGACGGCAGAGCTTGCAGGAAGGACCAGTATATCTTGCCATTGTAATTTTCCTCCTAATATTCGTTCTTCTAGCGTTCGTTCAACTTATACTCTACGACGCTTCGGCGGACGGCAGCCGTTGTGGGGGATGGGGGTAACGTCCTTGATGAGGGTGATGTCAAGACCGGTAGTCTGGAGCGCACGGATAGCAGCTTCACGACCGTTGCCGGGACCCTTTACATACACTTCAACAGTCTTCATACCATGATCCATAGCAGCCTTTGCAGCGTGTTCAGCAGCGGTCTGAGCAGCGAAGGGAGTGTTCTTCTTGGAACCCTTGAAGCCCATTTCACCGGAGGAACCCCATGCGATGGTGTTGCCCTGTACGTCGGTGATGGTTACGATGGTATTGTTGAAGGTAGAGCGGATATGTGCGTGACCTTTTTCAATATTCTTCCGGTCACGACGCTTCTTAATGACTTTCTTAGCAACCTTTGCCATTTCGTCCTCTCACTCCTTTAATTACTTCTTCTTGTTGGCGATGGTCTTAGCCGGACCTTTTCTGGTTCTGGCGTTGGTCTTGGTTCTCTGTCCGCGAACCGGCAGACCCTTTCTGTGACGGATGCCTCTGTAGCAGTTGATTTCCACCAGACGCTTGATGTTCATAGCGACTTCGCGGCGCAGTTCACCTTCTACAGTGTAGTTGTTTTCGATTTCGTCACGCAGCTTTGCGATATCGTCTTCGGTCAGGTCCTTTGCTCTGATGTCGGGATTGATGCCGGTCTTTGCAAGGATATCCTTGGAGCTCTTGGGACCGATACCGTAAATGTAGGTAAGAGCGATCTCTACGCGCTTGGAATTCGGAATGTCAACACCGGATATACGAGCCATTTGCGTTATCCACCTTTCTCGTTAATTTTAACCCTGTCTCTGCTTGTGCTTCGGGTTTTCGCAGATTACCATAACATGACCATGTCTCTTGATAATCTTGCACTTTTCGCAGATTTTCTTTACGGAAGGCTTTACTTTCACTGTGATTTCCACCTTTCTGTATTTCTTTCGGAATCCGTCCGTTCCATTCTCCTGCTGTTTCGGTCGGTTTCCATGGCCGCACAGAGACTGTACAGCCGCCCGGTTTTCGGCATTCTGTCCGCGGTTGAAATGCAGACCGCAGTACAGAACAGAGTTCCGCTCCGGATGCGGTTCTCTTGGAACAGAGGGCGTTCCTTCGTCTTTTCATGCCGGCGCATCTATGATCTCTTCCCGGCCATCTGACCGCCGCAGACCCCTTCCAACCTTCTTTATAGGCTTTCACACAAGCCGTCATAAGGCATCGGAACAGGCGATTCCGCAGTCTTCTGGTCATGCACCGGGATGGATCATGCAGCCGTGACACGCCGCCACGTGTGCCGCTGAAACACTCTGATGCCAGCGGACAGACATCCTTTTGGGGACGCCGGGCCGCCGTTCAGATTGAGCTTTGCTGACCTGCAGCTTGGCTCAGCCCTTGGTTCTCCAGGTGATTCTGCCTTTGGTGGGGTCATAGATGGAAACTTCCACCGTAACCTTGTCACCGGGCAGGATCTTGATATAATTCATTCTGAGCTTGCCGGAAATATGGGCCGTCACGATCATGTCGTTAGGGAGCTTTACTTTGAACGTAGCGTTCGGCAGTGCTTCCACGACCGTACCCTCGAATTCAATTACGTCATCCTTAGGCAAATTGTGTCTCCTCCCACTTGCGCAGAGTTGTAGTTGTGCACCCGTGTGCCGTTTTCGCCGGTCTACATACGTCAATGCTGTACGCAGACATAGCTATCCCGTCACCGGACGCACCGTTCCTTCATTATACGTGAAAAATGCATAAAAGTCAATACAAAATTTCGCTGTTTTCACGTTTTTGCAAAAGTTCTCCATACTCGTCATATTTTTGGACGAGGGAGGCCACAGTTTTGTTGGAATAGTCTGAAAACAAGGTTTCCCGTTCCGCCTCATTCAGCGTTCCGATGACTTTCACGTGGGACAAATGCTTCTTTTTTGGGCATTCTACCCTACGCAGGGTACCGTTCACTGTATAGATTGACGGGAAATTTCCGTGTACAGCGGTATTTTCCGCCATGCTGTTTGTTCTGAAGGCCAGAAAAACCCGTTTCCGGTCTCTGCCGCAGACAGAACGCACAACCCACACCGGCTGTCCCTGTTCAGGCATCATATCGGGTCTGACCGCTTCCATCAGTCCACCTTCGTCAGCAGCAGCGGCCCGTCGGCAGTGAGGGCAACCGTATGCTCATAATGGGCGGAAAGGGAGCCGTCCTTTGTGACAACCGTCCAGTGGTCGGGCCGTTCCAGCACGCCGTCAGCCCCTGCATTGACCATGGGTTCGATGGCGATGACCATCCCCCGGCACAGTCTGGGGCCCCGTCCCTTTGTTCCGAAGTTGGGCACGTTGGGGTCTTCATGGAGATCCGCACCGACGCCGTGGCCCACGTATTTCTTCACGGTGGAGCAGCCGTTTGTCCGGACATATTCATCGATGGCCGCACCGATGTCGCCCACCCGGCCGCCGTCCAGCGTAATGGCAGCGATGCCCACTTCAAAGGAGCGTTTTGTCACGTCGATGAGCTTCTGTGCATCTGCGGAGATTTTGCCCACGCCGAAGGTATTGGCGCTGTCTCCGTGGAATCCGCCGATATAGGCACCCACATCCACCTTGACGATATCGCCTTCTTTGAGCACCCGGTCATGGGAGGGGATGCCGTGGATCACTTCGTTGTTGATGGAGATGCATGCGCTGCCGGGGAATCCGCCGTAGCCCAGGAAGGAGGGTTTTGCGCCGGACTTTTCGATATGGTGGCGGATCTTTTCGTCGATCTGCTTGGTGGTGACGCCTTCACGGATCATTTCCTGTGCCACCAGCAGAGCCTCACCGGTGATTCTGCCGGCAACTTTCATATGACGGATCTGTTCGTCGTTTTTTACAATAATCATAGGTAAATATTGGATATAAGCACCGGCACGGCACAGCGGAACCGCAGAACGCCACGGCCCGCCGTACCCTTAGCCGGAAACAGGTTGGATATTCGGGAATTACAGGGCAGCCATGGTCAGGGCGGTGGTATCTTCCAGCTTTTCCTGGCCGTAAACGATCTTCAGAAGGCCCTTCTTCTGATAGAATTCCTTCAGAGGTTCGGTCTGTTCGTGGTAAATCACCAGTCTGCTCTTTACCACTTCCGGATCGTCGTCTGCACGGATGGTGAGCTTTTCACCGCAGGGGCAGTATTCGCCGGCCGGAGAAGGCTTATACTTGGTATGGAAGGTAGCGCCGCACTTCTTGCAGACCCGTCTGCCGCCCATTCTTTCCATAATAGCTTCGTCAGCCACTTCAATGGACAGTACATCGGTGATTTCCACACCCATTTCGTCCAGTGCTTCCGCCTGGGGAACAGTTCTCGGGAACCCGTCCAGGATAAACCCGTTTGCGCAGTCGTCCTTCGCCAGTCTGTTCTTGATAATATCAATCACCACAGAGTCCGGCACCAGCTGTCCGTTATTGGTATAGCTCTTTACCGTTTCCCCCAGCTCGCTCCCGGAAGCAATCTCTTCCCGGATCATAGCCCCGGTGGAAATGGTCGGAATCCCAAACTTCTCAGCAATCAGCTCCGCCTGTGTACCCTTACCGGCACCGGGAGCCCCCAGCAGTATCAAATTCAGCTTTCTCATATTTCTGTTTTTCTCCTTTTGGTTTTTTACAGGGATTTGGTAGGTGCAGATCGTTAGGTGGGAGAACGCGGCTTTTTGGAAAAAGCCTGGCAAAAACTTTAAACTATTGTAGCCATTTTGTGCAGTGTAGGCAAAGCGTTAGCGAACTGGAAGCCGTGGCGTACGGTGTCGGGTTGTTCGGGCTTAGTAGGGGAGTGCCTGCCAAGAGAGTGGAGGAATAAGCGGCGGCGCGCTGCTTCGTTTGGGCTTGTCAGTGGAGCGGTCAAACGGACGGGTTCTATGATGATAGGTTTATGCAAGGCGTTGCCGGATATAGGATTCCTTCATTTTCAAAAACCTTTTAGCAATTCTAACCCTCTATTGGACACCTAAACTATTGCACCCGAAACCAAACAAATGCTATGCAATCGCAAACGACCTGTGGCGAGCAGGGAGGAGGCCCCTGCGAGCTCGCTAACAGTTGCCACACTGCTGCGGATCGCTCCTCTGCTGTATCACAAAAGCAGTGCCGTGCCTACTGCACCCAACTAAATTTGCTCCACCCCGTTTAAAGTTTTTGCCAAGCTTTTTTCAAAAAGCGTCCCTCCGAGCTTCGTCTGCGACGAACTCGACGAGTTGACAAGTCAACTCTGGTCTCTCCCCCCCAACGCCTTGAACTACTCCCCTCAGCAGAAAAGCCAAATAAAGCGACGGGATGAAAGAGCAAACCGTCGCTTTAAGTTGGTCAATTACGAATTATTCCAGGAAACCTTTATAGTGACGCATGGTCATCTGGGCTTCGATTTCACGGATGGTTTCGAGAACTACACCACATACGATGATGATGGAGGAGCCGCCGAAAGCGAAACCGGAAAGAGCGCCGCGGGCGATGATGTTAGCGATCACGGGAAGCACTGCAACTACACCGAGGCAGAGAGCGCCGATAAAGGTAACACGGGAGAGGATCCTGGTAATGTACTCGGAAGTAGGACGACCGGGACGGATACCGGGAATAAAGCCACCGTTGGCCTTCATGTTGTTGGCAACTTCGATCGGATTGAAAGAAATCGAGATATAGAAGTACGCAAACGCAACGATGAGAACCAGGGTGAGGATCGCATAGAACCAGCTGTCAGCCTGGAAGAGACCCAGGAAGCCATCCCAGAAAGAACCTTCAGCGGGAGTGGGGCAGAACATAGCGATCGTAGAGGGAATCGTAATGATGGAGTTGGCAAAGATGATGGGCATAACCCCAACCATGTTCACCTTGATGGGCAGGTTGGAGGACTGACCGCCGTACATCTTTCTGCCGACAACCTTCTTGGCGTACTGAACGGGGATACGGCGTTCGGAGTGGGTAATCCATACGATTAAACCAACCATAGCGACCATAGCCACAACTGCCAGGATTGCCAGAATGATGCCGAGCCAGATCGGAATCTGACCAACAGTATCGTCAGCCTTCAGGTACTGGCCGTTCCCGGTCACCATAGCGATCAGGGAAGAAGCCATAGAGGGCAGACGGGAGATGATATTGATGAACAGGATCATGGAGATACCGTTCCCAATACCGTTTTCATTGATTTTTTCTGCAAGCCACATAACCAGTGCGGAACCGGCACAGTAGCTGGCAATGATTACTACAGCTGCAAAGAAGGAAGTGTCAATGATAACACTGTTGGACTTCAGAATGTTGTAGTAACCGATAGCGGTGATCAGACCCAGACCAACGGTAACGTACCGGGTGATCTGGTTGATCTTCTTCTTGCCTTCTTCGCCTTCCTTGGAAAGGTTTTCCAGATAAGGAATGGCGATGCACAGCAGCTGCATTACGATGGATGCAGTGATGTAGGGGTTGATACCGAGAGCGAAAAGCGTTGCATTCGAAAATGCGCTACCGGTGATAATGTTCAGGTACTGGAAAATGGATCCGCCGGTGGCAGACATATACAGGCTGAGCTGGTTGGAATCCATGTAGGGAACCGGAATTGCGGAACCGATTCTGTACAGTACAAGAACAAACACGGTAAAGAGCAGCTTCTTTTTCAGGTCTGCAATCTTCCACGCATTCTTGATGGTTTCAAACACTTATACCACCTCGGTCTTTCCACCAACCGCTTCTATCTTTTCTTTTGCGCTTGCTGAAAAGATCGCAGCTTCAACGGTTAATTTTTTCGTGATTTCGCCGTTGCCGAGTACCTTCAGGCCGTCAAGAGACTTCTTGATCAGGCCAGCAGCCATCAGGGTTTCCAGATTTACAGTGTCGCCGTCATTGAAACGCTTGTCGAGATCGCAAACGTTGATGATAGCATAGTTGGTAGCAAAGTGGTTTTTGAAACCTCTCTTGGGGAGCTTTCTATACAGGGGCAGCTGACCGCCTTCGAAACCAAGACGTACGCCGCCGCCGGAACGGGCATTCTGACCCTTGTGACCCTTACCGGCAGTCTTACCGTTACCGGAACCGGGACCTCTGCCTTTCCGGTATCCTTCCTTTACGGAACCAGGAGCCGGGGAAAGTTCATGGAGCTTCATAGGGTTGACATCCTCCTTACTGAATAATCGAAACAATATTTCATCGTAGTTTGTCCTTCACTATCGGGTAGGAAGAACACGGAATCTTAAAGCTTACGCCTTCTCAACGGTAACCAGGTGAGCGAGGACCTTTACCTTACCGTCAAGCACCGGGCCTGCTTCGTGTACGATGGAATCACCGATCTTGCGAAGTCCGAGGGATGCGGCAGTTGCCTTCTGGTTGGGCTTACCGGCTATGAGACTCTTCTTCAGAGTTACTTTTACCTTTTCCATTCTCATAACCTCCTTATTCCGTTACCTGTTCCACGCTGATGCCTCTGGTCTTGGCAACCTGTTCAGCAGTGCGGAGAGTCTTCAGACCTTCAAAGGTGGCCTTAACCACGTTTACAGGGTTGTTGGAACGGAGACACTTGGAACGGATATTCTTGATACCGGCCAGTTCCATTACAACACGTACGGTCTTACCAGCGATAATACCAGTACCCTTTGCAGCAGGCTTCAGCAGAACGCTGCCGGCGCCGTACTGACCCAGTACTTCGTGGGGAATGGTGTCACCCTTCAGGGATACTTCGATCATGTTCTTCTTGGCATCTTCGATTGCCTTGCGTACTGCTTCCGGTACTTCAGCAGCCTTGCCGATACCGTAGCCTACGTGGCCGTTTTCATCGCCAACTACCATTACGGCTGCAAAACGGGCAATTCTACCACCCTTTACAGTCTTGGATACCCGGCGAATAACAACCTGCTTTTCCTTCAGGTCAAGCTCTTCGGGATTGAAATTTCTCTTAGCCATTTCTTTTATTTCTCCAAATAATTTCTGAAATGATATTCTACTGTTGTTCCGGCAGTCGCCCTTCCACGCAGGCTCGGAATCTGCGCTTCCACACCCCTGCAGGCGGGACGGTTGGACAACCATACGCCGGAGTCAGGTGTACAAACCGGAATTAGAACTGCAGACCAGCTTCTCTGGCGCCGGCAGCCAGTTCCGATACACGTCCGTGATAAATATAACCACCGCGGTCGAATACCACAGTGTCGATCCCCTTAGCCTTAGCCCGTTCAGCGATCATCTGGCCAACCTTCTTGGCGGCTTCCTTGTTGCTGCCGATGCCTTCAAAGCCCTTTTCAGTAGAGGATGCTGCGCAAAGGGTGATGCCCTTCACGTCGTCAATAACCTGTGCGTAAATGTGTGCGTTGGAGCGGTAAACAGCGAGACGGGGACGTTCAGCAGTACCGGCCACCTTTGCACGAACTCTTGCATGTCTCTTAAGACGCTGCGCGTTCTTATCTTTCTTAGCAACCATGTGTAACGTCTCCTTTCATTATTTACCGGTCTTACCAGCCTTACGGCGAACCCGTTCAGTGTCGTACTTGATACCCTTGCCGTGATAGGGTTCCGGAGGTCTCTTGGAGCGGATATCCGCTGCGATCTGACCACAGTACTGCTTATCAAAGCTCTTTACGATGATGGTGTTGGCATCCGGTACGTCGAAGGTCACCTTGTCGTCTTCGTTGAAGTAGATGGGATGGGAGTGACCAACGTTCAGAACGATGCGCTTGCCTTCCTTAGCTACTCTGTAACCAACGCCTACGATTTCCAGCTTCTTTTCGTAACCCTTGGAAACGCCTTCTACCATGTTGTTAACCAGAGTTCTGGTCAGACCATGGAGAGCACGGTTTTCAGCTTCGTCGTCGGGACGGGTAACGGTGATAACTGCACCTTCCACTGCAACCTTCATAGCTGCGGGAGCGGTGTAAGTCAGAGTACCCTTGGGGCCCTTAACGGTGATGAGATTATCTTCGCCCACAGTCACGGTTACACCAGCGGGAACCGCGATGGGAGCTCTACCAATTCTAGACATTCTGTACCTCCCTTTCTCTTACCAGACAAAAGCGAGGATCTCGCCGCCTACGTTTTCCCGTCTTGCCTTCTTGTCGGTCATGATACCCTTGGAAGTGGAAACGATGGCAATACCCAGACCGTTCATTACCTTGGGCATATCTTCGGAGTTGGAATAAATCCGGAGACCCGGCTTGGAAACACGGCGCAGACCATGGATAACCTTCTGCTTGCCGGCTTCGTACTTCAGAGTGATACGGATGATACCCTGCTTGCCGTCTTCGATGACCTGCACGCTCTTGATGTACCCTTCAGCCAGCAGGATGTCTGCGATGGCCTTCTTCATGTTGGAAGCGGGAACGTCAACGGTTTCGTGCTTTGCGTTATTCGCATTTCTGATTCTGGTCAGCATATCGGCGATAACGTCAGAAATCTGCATTTTGTTTTCCTCCTGTCATGCAAGTAAAAATAATTCTTGCTGCCCTATAGTTCATGCGGAGAGTTTTTGTCTCCCTCCCCAGCTTTACAGGGCCGCTCATCAACGGTTAAAGCACCGCCGTGGGGCAGAACGCATCCACCCCATGCGGAGACTTTCCTATTGATGCGGAACGTATATCAAATGAGGATTTCTCCCCAGATGAACAAATTGAAATGTGTAGTAAGTGAAACGAAATCAAGCAATCGGAAACGATCTGTGGCGAGCAGGCTTGGAACCTGCGAGCTCGCTCCACTACTCCTGATGCTTTGAACCAACTAAGGGTCTACGCAGTTGGAATTGCAGAGACTATATCCGGCCGAACCCCTGTTGAAAGTTCTTTGCCGAGCTTTCTTTCAAGAAAGCGACCCGTCTCTCCTACCTGAATTCATGCACCTACTGAATTACCAGGATGCCTTACGAACACCCGGGATTTCGCCCTTGTAAGCCAGTTCGCGGAAGCAGATACGGCAGATACCGTACTTGCGGAGGTAGGCATGGGGGCGGCCGCAGATCTTGCAGCGGTTGTACTCACGGGTGGAGAACTTCTGCTGCTTCTGCTGCTTGAGGATCATAGATGTTTTAGCCATTGTTACTCTCCCTCTTATTACTTAGCGAAGGGTGCGCCCATCAGGGTCAGCATTTCCTTGGCTTCAGCGTCAGTGTTGGCGGTGGTTACAAAGCAGATGTCCATACCACGGATCTTGTCTACCTTGTCGTATTCGATTTCAGGGAAGATCAGCTGTTCCTTCAGACCCAGGGCATAGTTGCCGCGGCCGTCGAATGCGTCGGGGTTGATACCCTTGAAGTCACGCACTCTGGGCAGAGCGAAGTTGAACAGTCTGTCCATGAATTCGTACATCTTGTCGCCACGGAGAGTTACCTTTACACCAATCTTCATGCCTTCACGCAGCTTGAAGTTGGCAACGGATTTCTTTGCATAGGTGGGAACGGGCTTCTGACCGGTGATAGCAGCCAGGTCGGTGATGATGGAATCAATAACCTTGCTGTTTTCCTTGGCATCGCCTGCACCTACGTTGATAACGATCTTATCGAACTTCGGAATCTGCATTACGCTCTTGTATTCGAACTTCTTCATCAGAGCGGGAGCAACTTCAGAAGTGTATAATTCTTTCATTCTTGCAGCCATCGTACACCTCCGAATTACAGCTCAGCGCCGCACTTAACGCAGACGCGGGTTTTCTTGTCGCCGTCGATCTTGTGAGCGGCACGGGTAGCCTTCTTGCACTTTTCGCAGTACAGCTGAACCTTGGAGGCGTACATAGCGCCTTCCACTTCCAGGATACCGCCTGCTTCCTTGGGAGGACGGGGTCTCATGTGCTTCTTTACCAGATTCACACCGTTAACGATAACCTTGCCTTCCTTGGGGGAAACTTCGACGACCTTACCGGTCTTACCCTTGTCGTCGCCGGAAATAACGATGACCATGTCACCCGTCTTTACATGAAGCTTCTTTTCCATTTTTCATCTACCTCCATTAAAGAACTTCGGGTGCCAGAGACAGGATCTTGGTGTAGTCGTGTTCACGGAGTTCACGAGCTACAGGCCCAAAGATACGGGTCCCCTTGGGGTTCTTGTCTTCGTTGATGATAACAGCTGCGTTTTCGTCAAACTTGATGTAGGAACCGTCGGCTCTTCTCAGACCCTTTGCGGTTCTTACTACAACTGCCTTTACAACGTCGCCCTTCTTAACCACACCACCGGGAGTGGCCTTTTTCACTGCGCAAACTACTACGTCGCCGATGCCAGCGTAGCGTCTGCCGGTACCGCCCAGCACTCTGATGCACATGAGTTCCTTTGCACCGGTGTTGTCGGCAACCTTCATTAAGGATTGCTGCTGAATCATTTTGTATATCCTCCTTGGATATTCCCCGGGAGAGAGTTCGTACGACCAAAGGGTATCAAAGAAGAGAATCGCTTCCCTGCCGGCTGATCCCTGCTCCGTACGCTTGTCTTCCGGTTGCAACATTTTTCTTATTTGCTTTTTGAAAGGGGAACGGGACGCTTTCTTGAAAGAAAGCTTGGCAAAGAACTTTCAACTGGGGTTTCGCTGGATATAGTTCCTGCAATTCCGTCTGCACAGAGCATCAGTGCTCCAGGACACAAGGAATAGTGGAGCGAGCTCCCAGGGGCCTCTACCCCAGTCGCCACAGAACGTTTTCGATTGCTCGATTCCGTTCCGGGCTGCAGTCTTTGTCTTTCGTTTCCCTTTCGTTTTATCGAATCGGGTTAATTACTTAGCCTTTTCGATGATCCGAACCAGTCTCCATCTCTTGGTCTTGGAGAGAGGTCTGGTTTCCATCACTTCTACCTTGTCGCCGATGCCGCATTCGTTGTTTTCGTCATGGGCGTGGAGCTTGATGGTGCGCTTGATGATCTTGCCGTAGGTGGGGTGCTTTACATGGTCTTCGATGGCGATTACGATGGTCTTGTCCATCTTGTCGCTCACAACCATACCCACTCTGGTCTTTCTGAGTGCGCGTTCTACTGCCATGTCTTTTCCCCCTTATGCCTTCTTCTCGGCGATGATGGTCATCACGCGAGCGATTTCCTTCTTGGTTTCCTTAATCTTGTGGGGATTTTCAAGCTGATTGATAGCGAGCTGAAAACGGAGATTAAAGAGTTCGGACTTCAGCGACTCGAGCATGGATTCGAGCTCTTCGCCAGACTTGTTTCTGAGTTCATTTGCCTTCACAGCTTAACCCTCCACTTCATTTTCCAGTTGTGCCTTGGTAGCGAAGCGGCACTTGATGGGCAGCTTATGCATAGCAAGACGCATAGCTTCTCTGGCTGCTTCTTCCGGGATACCACCCATTTCGAACATGACTCTGCCGGGCTTAACAACGGCTACCCAGTATTCGGGAGAACCCTTACCGGAACCCATTCGGGTTTCAGCAGGCTTTTCGGTGATGGGCTTGTCGGGGAAAATCTTGATCCAGACCTGACCGCCACGCTTTACGTAACGGGTCATAGCAATACGGGCTGCTTCGATCTGGTTTGCGGTGATCCATGCGGGTTCGGTAGCCACCAGGCCGAATTCGCCGTTGGTGATCTTGTTGCCGCGCAGGGCCTTACCGGTGAGACGCCCTCTCTGAATGCGTCTGTACTTCTCTCTCTTAGGTCTCAGCATTAGTGAGCGCCTCCTTCCTGTTCTTTTGCGGGAGCTGCTGCTCTGGGAGCTCTCGGGGGTCTGCCTTCATTTCTGGGAGCACCGTCACGGTTGCCGCGGAAGGGACGATCGCCGCCTCTTCTGTCACCGTCTCTGCGGTCTCTTCTCTGGCCGTCTCTGCGGTCTCTTCTCTGAGGCTTCTTGTCTTCGGCAGCGGCACCGGTGCGGGCTACTTCGGACAGAACTTCGCCCTTGTAGATCCAAACCTTAACGCCGATCTTACCGTAGGTGGTGTTAGCTTCCCAGAAACCGTAGTCGATGTCGGCACGGATGGTCTGCAGCGGAATGGTACCTTCGTGGTAGTGTTCGGTTCTGGCGATTTCAGCACCTGCCAGACGGCCGGACAGACAAACCTTGATACCCTTTGCACCCAGCTTCATGGTGCGGGAGATAGCCTGCTTCATAGCCCGACGGAAGGACACACGCTTTTCCAGCTGCGCAGCGATGGATTCGGCAACCAGCTGAGCGCACATGTCGATGGGCTTTTCTTCGATAACGTTTACGGAAACGGGAGCCTTTACGATCTTTTCGATTTCCAGGCGCAGGGTGTCGATTTCGGAACCGCCCTTACCGATTACCATACCGGGCTTGGCGCAGTGGATGAACACTCTTACCTTACCGGTGTTATCTCTTTCGATTTCGATCTTGGGGATACCAGCCAGGAAAAGCTTTTCCTTCAGGTATTCTCTAACCTTGTAGTCCTGAACGAGAACGTCGCCGAACTTTTCATCAGAGGCATACCATCTGGAATCCCAGTTTTTGATTACGCCGACACGAAGGCCGTGCGGATTCACTTTCTGTCCCATGTTACGACTGCCTCCTTACTCTTTTTCTGCAACAGCCACGGTGATATGGCTGGTTCTCTTCAGAATCCGGTCTGCGGAACCCTTACCGCGGGGCATGATTCTCTTCAGGGTCATGCCGGGGCAAACGAAGCATTCGGAAACGTACAGCTTCTCGGGATCCATGTGGAAATTGTTTTCTGCGTCTGCAGCTACCTTGTTCAGCAGCTTCAGAACGGGTTCGCAGGCAGCCTTGGGAGTATTCTTCAGAATACCGCAGGCAACTGCGTAGTTCTTCCCACGAATCAGGTCAAGAACGATCTTAACCTTGCGAGGGGAGATACGGATGTGTTTCTGAGTAGACTTAGATTCCATGTTACTTTCTGTTCCTCCCTTTCGCATTATTTACCGTTGTTGGAAGTCTTGGAACCTGCGTGACCCTTGAAGGTGCGGGTAGGAGCAAATTCGCCGAACTTGTGACCAACCATATCTTCGGTAACGTATACCGGGATGTGACGCTTACCGTCGTGAACGGCAACGGTGTGACCTACAAATTCCGGGAAGATGGTGGAGGCTCTAGACCAGGTCTTGAGCACCTTCTTTTCGCCTTTTTCGTTCATCTGGCAAACTCTTGCATAGAGCTTTTCTTCGATAAACGGTGCCTTTTTCAAACTTCTGCTCATTTAATTGTTGCCTCCTTCCTTATTTGCTGTTTCTGCGCTTCACGATCATCTTATCGGTTCTGGCCTTCTTGGCTCTGGTCTTATAACCCAGAGCAGGCTTACCCCAGGGAGTAACCGGGCCGGGACGACCGATGGGAGAACGACCTTCACCACCACCGTGGGGGTGATCGCAGGGGTTCATTACGGAACCGCGTACGGTGGGACGGATGCCCATGTGACGCTTCTTACCGGCCTTACCGATCTTAACGGTGTCGTGTTCGATGTTGCCCACCTGACCGATGGTAGCAACGCAGTCCTTACGGATATAGCGCATTTCGCCGGAGGGCAGACGAACCATTACCAGGTCGCCTTCCTTACCCATAACCTGTGCCTGAGCACCGGCTGCACGAACCAGCTGACCGCCCTTACCGGGAGACAGTTCGATGTTGTGCACGAAGGTACCGTCGGGAATGTTGGCCAGGGGCAGGGTGTTACCAACCACGATGTCCGCATTTTCACCGGTGTACAGAACCTGACCGTCAGTCAGACCTGCGGGAGCGATGATGTAGCTCTTCTTGCCTTCGGTATCCTGCAGCAGAGCGATATAAGCGGTACGGTTGGGGTCGTATTCTACACCGATTACGGTCTTGGCCAGATCGGAAGCGCGCTTGAAGTCGATGATACGGTACTTCTGACGGTTTCCGCCGCCCTTGTGACGAACGGTGATGCGGCCATAGCTGTTACGGCCGGAGTTCTTCTTCTTCTTGGCGAGCAGGCTCTTCTCGGGAGTGAACTTGGTAATTTCCTCGAAGGAAGGAACACTCATATGTCTTCTCGCCGGAGTAGTCGGCTTATACTTGATAGTAGGCATTTGTTTGTTCTCCCTTCTTCTTAGTTCATGCCTTCGAAGAATTCGATGGTTTCGGAATCCTCGGTCAGGGTCACGATGGCTTTCTTCCATGCGGCGGTCTTACCGGGAACGTAACGAACTCTTCTGGTCTTGGGCTTCATGTTCATGGTGTTGACGCTCTTCACCTTGGTGCCCTTGAACATAGCTTCCACAGCGGAGGCGATTTCAGGCTTGGTGGCGTTCTTGGCTACTTCGAAGGAGAACTTCTTTTCAGCCACGCCGTCCATGGATCTTTCGGTGATGAGGGGTCTGATGATGATATCCTGTACGAATTTCATTATGCGTACACCTCCTCGAGTTTGGCTACGGCATCCTTGGCAATCACGAAGGAGTTGCAGTTCAGGATATCGTATACGCAAAGGGTGTTGACCAGGGTAACCTTTACGCCGGGGATGTTTTCCAGGCTCTTCTGAACCTTTTCATCCACTGCGGGCAGAACCACCAGGGTCTTCTTGCCTGCACCGATGGCGGTCAGCATAGCAGCCATGGTCTTGGTCTTGTATTCAGCTGCAGTGATAGCGTCCACAACGATCATTTCATTGCCGGCTACCTTGGTGGAAAGTGCGCTGGTCATAGCGATCCGGCGAACCTTCTTGTTCAGCTTGGACTTGTACAGACGGGGCTTCGGGCCAAGAGCCACACCACCGTGAGTCCACTGGGGAGCTCTGGTGGAACCCTGTCTTGCACGACCGGTACCCTTCTGTCTCCAGGGCTTCTTGCCGCCGCCGGATACTTCGGTTCTGGTCAGGGTGGACTGAGTGCCCTGTCTCTGGTTGCCCAGGTAGGACTTTACTGCCGCATGGAGGACAGCACCGTTGATTTCACAGGCAAACACACTGTCAGCCAGTGCGATGGTACCAACTTCGGCACCTGCCATGTTTACGATTTTCATTTCGGCCATTTCTTTATCCTCCTTCCGACTTATGCTTTCACGCTGTCGCGGATGAAGACGATGGATCCCTTTGCGCCGGGCACAGCACCCTTGATGGCGATCAGGTTCTTTTCGGTGTCAACCTTGACAACTTCCAGATTCAGAACGGTTACCTGTTCGCAGCCGTACTGACCTGCCATTTTCTTGTTCTTGTAGATCTTGGACGGGGTGGAGTTTGCACCCATGGAACCGCCGTGGCGATGAACGGGGCCGCCGCCGTGGGTCATTCTCTTGATCGCGAAGTTCCATCTCTTTACAACGCCGGAGTACCCGTGACCCTTGGTGATACCGGTAATGTCGACCTTTTCGCCAGCGGCGAAGGTATCGGCGGCTATCACGTCACCGGGATTCAGGTTTTCGATGTCGTCCAGACGGAATTCCTTCAGGTGTCTCCGTACGGAAACGCCAGCCTTCTTGAAATGACCGGCTTCAGGCTTGTTCACCAGCTTTTCGCGGATTTCGCCGAATGCCAGCTGAACTGCATTGTAACCGTCGGTTTCTACGGTCTTCTTCTGGGTAATGGGGCAGGGACCGGCTTCGATTACGGTTACCGGAACTACCTGGCCATTTTCTGTGAAGATCTGGGTCATACCCAGCTTCTTTCCGATGATGCCTTTTTTCATCGTTTTGCCTCCATTTAAGATAAGGTTATTGGTTGGTTTCCCAACATGACCTCGACTGCGCATCAAGCGGCGGAACTGCTCCGCTATGGGTCCGGACGGAGATCCTTTCCCATACTCTGCTCTGTCACAGCTTAGGTTCCGCTTTCTTGTAAGAAAGCTTGGCAAAGAACTTTCACTGCCGCCCGTTCAGGCGAAAGCGCCGGTTCTTTTTGGGACTTTTGGGTTTTGCGCTCGATCCTCGGCTTACAGCTTCAGGTCGATGTCAACGCCTGCGGGCAGTTCCACAGACATCAGGGCTTCCACTACCTTCTGGGAAGGCTTGCGGATTTCGATCAGACGCTTGTGAGTTCTCTGTTCGAACTGTTCGCGGCTGTCCTTGTACTTGTGTACGGCCCGCAGAATGGTGATGATTTCCTTTTCGGTGGGCAGCGGCACAGGACTGGATACTTCCGCGCCGTTTCTCTTGGCGATATCGACGATCTTTTCAGACGCCTGGTCTACCAGAGAGTGTTCGTAGCTCTTGAGTCTCACTCTGATTTTTTCGTTTACTGCCATTTTCTTGCCTCCAGTAAAATTTGCATGTACCTTGAATGTTTCGAAGGCGATAAACACGCTTCCGGGTGTGCCGTTCTCTGCCCTTTGAAATCCGGAATTTCAGTCCGCAGAAAGGCCGCCCTGCCCCCTTGGTGGTTTGCAGGAAACCGATCTGTCGCTGGTATTCCGGGTTCGCTGGCATTCTGCAGGCAACTCACACTGCATAGCCGGCCGCACCGTCGATATTTATCCCGCCTGCTGAACGCAGACATACTCCACGGAAATTCCCTGCCTCAGGCCCGACAGTAGGACCTCTGCAGCAACCTCCCGCTTCATCGCACATCAAGTGACTTTATTTTACCATACAATTCGCTTTAAATCAAGAGTTTTCCGGCCGTATGTGGGAGAAATTCCACGATTTTCGTTTGGTGTTTTTGTGGAATTTGACGATTCATTTTTTGGGGGGATTTTGCTTTTGCTTCTGCCTACAGCGGGTTAGTATTCTCTATGCCCATAGAGGGGGTGTCCTTCCGGACGGGACTCAGAGGATAGGGTAGGGGAGAGATTGACTTCAGGTGCCAGTCATCTCCCCTCCCCTACCCTCCGAGACCTCCCACCCCTCTCCTCTTAACTGGGCTGGTTTGGGCATGCAGCCATATTCTGACACAGGTTGAAGAGTGGGAGAAAGGGTTTGTGCAGTTGAAG
>JAFQGY010000402.1 GCA_017415325.1 Clostridia bacterium | reverse complement strand
GATCACCGCCACCATCAAGGATGCCGTGGCAAGCTCCCTGCATGAAGACGACATGACCGCATGGGATCTGCCCGGCCTGAAGAACCGGTACATGGGACTCCTGTGCCAGCCGGAGGACTTTGAAAACATGACCGGCGACCCGGCGTCCATCCGTGCCGAAATCGAAAAGACCATGCTGGAACGGGCGGAAACCCTGTACAGCCACAAGGAAACCGAACTGTTCGGCGAAGAACAGATGCGGGAAATCGAACGGATCATTCTGCTGCAGAATGTAGACAAGAAGTGGATGGATCATCTGGAAGCCATGGATTCTCTGATGGAAACCATCGGCCTGCAGGCATACGCCCAGAGAAACCCCATCTCCGAATACCGTCTGGTGGGTGCGGATATGTTTGACGAAATGACCGAAGAGATCCGGAACGATACCGTTCGTATGCTGCTGTCCGTGATGCCCAGACCTCAGGTGGAACTGAAGCGTGTGGAAGTGGCCAAGCCTGTGTCCGAAGGGTTTGCCGGCGGCGGGGACAAGACCCTTGCCAAGAAGCCTGTGGTGAACAAGACCGAAAAGGTAGGCCGGAACGATCCCTGTCCCTGCGGCAGCGGCAAGAAGTACAAGAAGTGCTGCGGCGCCGGTACTGCCGATGCCGAGGAAGAATAATCTATGGGATTCGGTCTGTTGATTCTGGGGTATTTCCTCACCTTTGCCTTTACCATCTCCCAGGCGTACTTTTTCGCCGATGTGATCGGGGCACTGGTGATGCTGTATGCCTTTACCAAGCTGAGCGAATACAACCGGTATTTCCGGGGAGCGGCGGCGGCGGGGATGGTTTTCACCCTGCTTGCCCTGACTTCCGGTGTGCTGCTGAGTATGCATTTGCTGACCAGTGAGGGAATACTGGACATTCTGCTGGATGCCGCCAAGTCCCTGTCTGCGCTGGTGATGCATGTGTTCATGCTGCTGGGAACCCGTGGGATTGCCGAAGGGGCGGACTGCGGGAAACTGGCGGACCGGGCCATGCGAAATCTGGTGATGGTGATCACATATTATGTGCTGTATTTCGGTACGCTGATTGCCGCACCTTTCCTGCCGGCGGTGGTGTCCTATATCAGTTTTCTGGTATACATCTATTTTCTGGTGTGTCTGGTGCTCAATCTGCTGCTGCTGCATACCTGCTTCGGGATGCTGTATCCGGCGGAAGGGGATCCCATGGAAAACCGCCGTTCCAGAGTGCCGCTTTTCAATAAGATGAGCGACGCTTTTGACAAGCTGGAGGACAAGAAAAACGCGTTCCGGAAGGAATCCATGGAAATGGCCATGGAAGAAGCGGAAAAGCGGGCGGCGGAAAAGGCAAAGAAGTACGGTCAGAAAAAGAAAAAGAAGAAAAAATAAAATCATTAAATCAAACAGGAGGGAATATGGGGATCGGGTATCTGCTCGTCGGGTTTCTGTTTTTAATCAATCCGGTGATCCACGTGATGGACATCCTGCCGGACTGCATCGGTTTTTTCCTGATTGTGAAGGGGCTCTCGAAGATGTCCCTGTTCGTGGATCATCTGTCTGCGGCGAAAGGGCATTTCTGGAAGCTGGCGCTGCTGGAACTGGTGAAGTTTTTCTCCATCCTGTTCTGGCCTATGGTTTCCGACTCGGGGATGCTGCTTCTGACCTTTGTGTTCTCCATTTTTGAACTGCTGTATTTCATTCCGGCTGTCATGGGGCTGTACGAAGGGATGACCTTTGCGGCTCTGTGGTACCAGGGGGAAGCTGTATATGCCAAAAAGGTGACAAAACGGCGCACAAAGGAACTGGGCACGGCATGGCGGAATTTCACCATCGTGTTCTACTGCCTGCGGATTGCCGCTTCCGTCGCACCGGAACTGACAGCGCTGCAGCTGTTCGATTATCTGGGAGCCGTACATGCGGGCGCCATTGAGTATTCCTACTACAAGCCTTTCCTGTATGTGTTCCTGGGACTGATTATTGTCATTGTGGGCATCGTCTGGTACACCCGTACATACCGTTACTGGAACGGCATCCGGAAGGACAGGTTCTTCATCGCCAACCTGCAGCGGAAGTATGACATGGACATCGTGCCCAACACCGGTCTGTTCTGCTCCATGCGGATGAAGAAGGTGGCGTTCTGCTATGTGGCCGCTGTGGTGACTTCTCTGTTCTGCATTGTGGAAGGGGTCAATGTGCTGGTGGGCGCTGTTTCCGCCGCATTTCTGATTGCCGCCGCTCTGCTGATGGGAAAATACGGGAAACTGGCGTATGCTGTCATTCCCTTTGCTGTGGTCCGGGCCGGATTTGCGGTATGGAATATGGTGCAGCAGCATCTGTACTTCTCCGATTACCGCTCTACGGAAGCTGTGGAATGGGTCACCGGGGCGTACAACCAGTATTACTTCATGGCGTTCACGGAAACGGTGGAATATATCCTTGCCATGATCGGCGCGGTGATTTTCCTGGCGGCTTATATGAAAACCATCCGTCTCCATCTGGAAGAAACCGGGATGCAGACGGAACATGCCCAGTACAGCAAACAGAACCGGGATCTGGAAATCTACAATATGGTGGGTTCACGGCTTCTGCTGAATGCGGCTCTGGCCATTGTGAATTACATCGTAGCCTGTGTATACCGGTATGCGCTGGTGGACATTGAGGCCATGGGCGTGATCTGCATTGTGGTAACTCTGATCTGGATTGCCCAGACGATCTTCACGGTGACGCTGATCGGCGAACAGGTTTATGACCGGCTGTCCGGGGAATATTGAGAAAACCAAATAAAAAACACGGGAGACTGTCCGGAATGGAGAATCTCCCGTATTTTTGTGTCTGTCAGTTTTCGTAAATGATTTCCACGTCGTTCAGGGCTTCGTTTTCTTCGCCTACAGTGACGGCTTTCCAGTCTGCTTCTGTGCCGGGGTAGTAAATCTTCTCCAGCATGGGGCATTCGGAAAAAGCGAATTCGTCAATGGCGGTAATAGGTGCGCCGAAGGATACCCGTTCCAGACTGTAGCAGCAGCTGAACAGATAGCTGGGCACTTTGGTGATGCCGCTGCCCAGATGGACGGAGCGGAGGGAGGTGCAGCTGTTGAAAGCCCGGAGTCCGATTTTGGTGATGGTATCGGGAATGGTGATGTCTGTCAGAGAATAGCAGTTGATGAAGGTTCTGGGGCCAAGGGTGTGCAGATTCTTCCCGAAAGTCACCGCAGTCAGGGACTCACAGTTGAAAAAGGTCTGTTCCCCCAGTACTTCCAGACAGTCGGAGAGGGTCACCGTCACCAGATCCTTGCAGTTCAGGAAGAAGTTCTTGTCCAGCTCCCGCACGATCACGCCGTCCACCATATCCGGTACCACAAATACATCCCAGGATCCCTTGTAATCGTCCTTGCGGAAGGAGAGGATCCCGTCTTCGCTGATGGAGAACCAGGGCTCGGCAGCAGAGGTGGTCAGGTATACATCGGTCAGGCCGGTGAGATGCTGTGCTTTTTGGTAGGTAGCATCGGCGGCGCGCTGACCGGCATTCCGGAAATCCCCCAGATCGGTGAATACGGCAATAGCACCGTCATACTCCCCTTCGGAGAGCATCTTATCCGCACTGCCGTACCGGATGGAAGGGATGATCAGGGTGACAGTCAGGATCACCAGCAGCAGGGCGGCACCGATAGCGGAGAAGATGGCGATCATCTTGAGCCGGTCGCTTTCCACCTTGGAGCGGGCCACATTGGCTTTTTTGCTGGCGGGATTCTTGGCCGCTTCCAGATCGTGAAGGCGCTTTTCTTCGGTCAGGTAGGCTTCGTCAAAATGTTTGTCCAGCCATGCTCTGTCGGTGTGACAGCGTCCGCAGGCAGTGGTTTCTTCCAGATTGATCTGTCCGCAGGTGCACCGCCAGAGACCATCCACCGTATCGGGACGGAAGACAGGATTTACCACACCCTCACATTCCCGGCGGATCTGATCGTACAGCGGGTCGGTCTGCCAGAGGATAGCCTGTTCCGGCAGGGGCATGGGCTCTCTGTCTCCCCGCTCCCAGATGGAGCTTTCCCCCTGCCATACCTGTTCCACACGGCTTACCACATACACAGCGGTATCCGGGGCGGGAAGGGGCGGATTGTCTGTCAGGGAAAGGGTGACCTCTTCCGTACCGGCGGGGGCTCTTCTGGCGTCCGTGTACTGCAGGGTCAGCCGGCAGCGCAGGGGCGTTTTGTCCGTACAGGCGCCCATGATGATCTGCAGCATCCGTTTTCCGTTTTCTTCCGTGATGGTATTTTTCTGTACCTGTACCGGGCAGAGAGGGAGATATTCCTTCTGTTCCCGGTCACTGATGATTTTGATTCCGTTTGTTTTTCCGTTATCCATATACCGTATCCTTGCGATGGTTTTCTTCTGTGAAATTCCTCCTTATTGTAGCACAAGATGACACGGGAATCAACAGAAATTTGTGAATAGATCAAAGGAAATGGGCAGGATACGGGATTTATGCCAGATTTCCCAGGATCGGTACGGCATCCTGACAGATCAGGCGGCAGTGCTCGTTTATGTAGTAATACATCGAGCTGGGACAGAGTCTTCCGAAATGCTCGCCGGCAAAAAAGGTTTCCTTGTCCAGAGACAGATAATAGTCCCCCGCCGGATCATGCCAGGCACTGCTGATACCGCCGTAGCCGCTGGTCAGCAGACAGGCACAGGTGGACAGCAGATACCCCAGTTCCCGGAAGGCATAAATCACGTGTCCGCTGTGGTACCGTCTTTCCGGCTCGTACTTCCGGTATTCCGTGATGGTTCTCTCCGCTCCTGCCCGCAGCATGGATGTTTCTTCCCGCCGCTGCATCTTGGTGACGAACAGCTCGCATCCGCCGCGGCGGCAGGGATACATCTGGACGAAAATCCGGCTGTGGCTGGTGTCGAAACCGCACTGTTCTCTGGCGGCTTCCAGAATGGCTGTCAGTGCTCTGCGGGTATTGTCCCGGTGTATATCGTTCATCGAAAGGTCATCCATATCGCTGGGATCCAGCATGACCTTCAGTTTTGTATCATTAATCATGATCAGTTCCATGACCATTCCTCCTGCATTGCTGCGTCCGGGCGGCGGGACAGAGCGGAGGCTCCGGCAGCATACTCCCGCCCCGTGAGACTATACTATATTATAATCCGGATCCGGGAAAAATGGTACCCCTAAAATTCTGGTAATTGTTTTGTCACAAAATGTCAACAATTTTTGCGGCCGTTACAAAAGAAAAAAGCCGCTATGCAGCAGCCTTTTCTCTGTACCCCTCTGACAAATACTATGATACCGGGGCGATTACAGTTCGTACTGATCTTCAGCGCGGTTCTTGTTCTGATTCTGGTTGTTCTGGTTTTTATTCTGGTTCTGGTTGTTCTGGTTTTTGTTCTGGTTCTGATTGTTCTGCTGATTTTGGTTCTGGTTTTTGTTCTGGTTCTGATTCTGATTCTTGTTCTGGTTTTCCATGATTCTCTGTCCTTCCGTTTCTTCAGCGTTTCAGGGTACGGGAATAGTATGCCGCACACCGGGAAAGTTTATTCAGTTTTCCAGCAGATTTTTCACCGTCAGCAGCATCTGGGCGGTCTGGGCACGGCTCAGGGTAACATCCGGAGAAAGATACCCGTCCCCCGTTCCCTGCAGGATGCCCAGACTGTTCAGCGCATACAGGGACGGACTGGCCCAGGCGGGAATGGCGGAGGTATCGGCAAAGGTGGGAAGCACATCCGGTGTGTCCGCTCCCAGGATGGCGTTCAGGATCACGGCCGCTTCTGCACGGGTGATGCTGTCGTCCGGCCGGAACACGAGCTGCCCATCCTGCTCTGTGCCCTGTATGATGCCAAGGGTATAGGCACGGTGGATGTATCCGGTGGCTTCCGGCGACATCTGATCCGTATCGGCAAATACAGTGCTGCAGGGCTGTACCTCTCCCGCTCCCAGCGCTTTCATAACCGTAACCAGATAGTCCTCACGGGAGATGGCATCGTCCGGACGGAAATAGATTTCCCCGCCTTCCGAGAAAACCTCCATTGCCGAATCCGCCACCATTACCACAGCGGCATTCTGTGCCCAGTGATCCGTCATATCGGCGAAAACAATCTGGCAGGCGGGTTTGTCGATGGAAACCTCCATGGTGCGGACAGGGGAGTAGTTGCCGTAGCTGTCCCGGATCTGGTAGGAGAAAATGTCCGAACCCTCTGCATCCTCATAGGGGGTATACCGATAGGCGCCGGCGGCGGGATTTGTCAGAGTGATGATTCCTTTGGCCGGATAGGACACGATTTCAAACTGCAGTGCATCTCCTTCCGGATCCGAGCCGGGCAGCGTTCCGCAGGTGCCGATGTTCTGCTGTGTCCATACCATAACGGCTTCGGTGCTGTCGGTGACGGGGGAATGGTTGACGGTCTGGGTAAAGCGCAGGGTACAGCTGTGGCTGTATTCATTGTCTCCCCGGAAACGGAACGAAGAAGAGGTACAGCCGGATGCCGGTATAAAACGGAGCAGGGACAGATTGCTGCCGGAGATTTTCTGATTGACGGAGACGGGAAGCGTACCGAAATACAGGGTACCGTCACCAGCAGGCGGCAGGGACGTGACGGTGACAAAGCGGGGCGTGTATCCGATGGCATCGGCAAAATCTTCTCCCGTGAAGGTGATTTCCGTGGCGATCAGTCCGGTCTGGATCATATCACAGGCGGAGGAAAGACAGGACAGTCCCGGGGAGAGAATCGGGGTTCCGAGGGCATGGGCAGGAAGGATGAGGCCTCCGGCAATGAGCTGGGATCCGGTAAGCAGGGCACAAAGCAGTCGGCGGGTGCGGGTTTGCAGCATAAAGAAGCTCCTTTCTCCGGCAGTCTGAGTAAACTGCACAGAAGGCAAAAACGAACAGCGGATGAATATATATAAATTTCACTCCGGGTTTTTCCCCGGGCGGACTTGTCAAATACGGAAAAAAGGTGTATAATAGAGAAAATTATTTATAAAGAGGTATATACCCATGCTGAATATCAGAATCGAAAAGAATACCGCGCCCAAGGCAAAACCCACCGGCAAGCTGGGCTTCGGGAAGATTTTCACCGACCACATGTTCCTGATGAACTACTCCACCGAAAAGGGCTGGCACGATGCAAGAATCGTTCCCTACGGTGACATTTCTCTGGATCCTTCCGCCATGGTGTTCCACTATGCACAGGAACTGTTTGAAGGGATGAAGGCATACCGCACCGCTGACAATAAGATTCAGCTGTTCCGTCCCGACAAGAACATCGAAAGAATGAACAACACCTGTGACCGTCTCTGCGTTCCCCAGATCGATCCCGACGATGCTCTGCAGGCCATCAAGGCTCTGGTAGACGTGGAAAGAGACTGGGTTCCCACCGAAGACGGCACCTCCCTGTACATCCGTCCCTTCATCATCGCCACCGACCCCATGCTGGGCGTACATCCTTCCCACACCTATCTGTTCATCATCATCCTGTCTCCCGTAGGCTCCTACTACGAAGCAGGTCTGAATCCTGTGAAGATCTATGTGGAACGGGAATATGTCCGCTGCGTAAAGGGCGGTACCGGGATTGCCAAGGCCGGCGGGAACTATGCGGCTTCCCTGAAGGGCCAGGAAAAGGCTGAAAAGATGGGATATGCACAGGTTCTGTGGCTGGACGGCGTACACCGCAAGTACATCGACGAAGTAGGCGCCATGAACGTATTCTTCGTAATCGACGGCACCGTAATCACTCCCGACCTGACCGACGGCAACATTCTGCCCGGTGTAACCCGTCGTTCCTGCATCGAACTGCTGCAGAGCTGGGGTGTTCCGGTGGAAGAACGGAAGCTCTCCATCGACGAAGTCATCGAAGCGTACAACAACGGCAAGCTGAACGAAGTGTTCGGTACCGGTACTGCTGCGGTAATCTCTCCCGTGGGCGAACTGTTTGACAACGGCAACAAGATGATCATCAACAACAACGAAATCGGGCCCATTTCCCAGAAGCTGTATGATACCATCACCGGTATCCAGTGGGGCAAGATCAGCGACAACATGGGCTGGACCGTTCCTGTGGAAGGCTGAGTCTGAAAAATCCATCCAAAACCGCTTTGTTTGCAAAGACAGGGCGGTTTTTTTGTGTCCTGTGTCCCGGATTCGGCATATTCTGGGAAAGAAATCCAGTTGTTCAGGAGGCAGCATGCATACGATTTTTCAGAATTATACGGTACTGCAAAGGGAAACACCGGCTTTTTTTGCAGGAGCCAACACCGGCCGGGGCTTTATCGGGGAGTATGACCGGATTGCATCGGAGGAGAAGAACAGACGGGTCTGGATCATCAAAGGGGGCAGCGGAACGGGTAAGAGCACCATGATGGGGAAGATTGCGGCGGAAGCGGAAGAAACGGGACACCGGTGCGTGCGGTATCTGTGCAGTTCCGATCCGACGTCGCTGGATGCCGTTGTGCTTGACGGGCAGTATGTGATTCTGGACGGAACCGCTCCCCATGTGCGGGAGATGGAATATCCGGGGGCGGTATCGGAAATTCTGTATGTGGGAAAATACTGGAAACGGGAGAAACTGGAAGAAGCGCGGGACGAAATCCACCGGCTGACGCAGGAAAAACGGGATGCGTACCGGACGGGATATGCGGCACTGGCGGCTGTGGAAAAGCTGGAAGGGGAAACATACCGGGCATCTATGGGGATTCTGGATACGGAAAAACTGCGGCATTGTCTTGATAGGATTCTGAAAAAGGTACCGAAAGGCGAGAGAGTCGGCGGGGCGGAAACCTGCAGAACCTGGGCAGTCAGCATGACGGGACTTGTCAGAACCACAGGCCTGGAACAGATGGCACAGGTGCACTGGCGGATAGAAGATACCTGCCAGACCATGCCGTGCTTCTTCGGAATACTGGCAGAGGTGTGCCGGGAGCAGAAAATTCCGGTGTGGCTGTCCCTGCATCCCGTAAATGACCGGATTGTGGAAGCGTATATTCCGTCCCTGTCCCTGCATCTTTCCGGGGCGGCAGGCGGATGCGCTCCTGACAAGACCATATGTATGAGCCGGTTTCTGCAAAAAGAACTGCTCTCCGGGAAAAAGGGAGAGATCCGGCTGGCGGCAAAATGTATGACAGGTCTGCTGGAGCAGGCTGTGGAGCACTTCCGGAAAGCCGGAGAATGCCATGGGGCTCTGGAAGGAATCTACCGGGATGCCATGGATTTTGCCCGTATGAACCGTGAAATGGCGGGAACCCGGAAACAGATTCTGAAAGCACTGGGAGAAGACTGAGTACCGGGAAGGGCTGTGTCGGCGGATGCAGTCCTTTTGCGGTTTTGTCACAAAAAGTTTATATCCCTGTATCAGATTTTCCTTGATTTACGGCGGCGGGAGGGGTATAATGAAATCAAAATTCTATTCACTGAATCAAGAAGGAACATTGATGAATTCCCTGCGAAACAAACTGCGAACCTTTTTTTACGGCCGATACGGCATTGACCAGATGTATTACGGGCTGCTGGGCCTGTATGTGATCCTGTTTCTCCTGCAGGTGCTTCTGGACTGGGAGATTCTCCATGGATTCTGCGGGCTGGTACTGGTATATGCCCTGTGGCGTACCCTGTCGAAGAACCACGCCGCCAGAAGACGGGAGAACCAGGTTTTCCTGAAGCTGTGGGGCCCTGTAAAAACGGAACTGATTCTGCTGCGGGACAGATTCCGGGACAGAAAAAACGCCCGCTACAGGCACTGCAAGCACTGTCACGCCATTCTGAAACTGCCGAACAAACGGGGGAACCATACCGTCATCTGCCCCAAATGCCATAAACGATTTTCCGTACACATTCTGTTTTGATATAAAAATTCCATTTCTCAGGAGGTATTCCGATGGATTACAAGGATTTTGTAAAAAGCGCCGCCCATGTGGTACCCAGTGCCCGCCAGCTGCAGTGGTTTGACACAGAGTTTTATGCCTTTGTCCATTTCACGGTCAATACATACACCGATCTGGAATGGGGACTTGGAAACGAGCCGGAATCCATTTTCAATCCGGTGGAGCTGGACTGTGACCAGTGGGTGGAGGCCGTCAAGTCTGCCGGGATGAAGGGGCTGATCCTCACTGCCAAGCATCATGACGGCTTCTGTCTGTGGCCCACCAAGACAACGGAACACTGCGTCCGGAACAGTCCCTGGAAAAACGGACAGGGGGACGTTGTGAAGGAATGTGCCGAAGCCTGCCGCAGAGGGGGGATCAAGTTCGGCGTGTACCTGTCTCCCTGGGACAGAACCGCCGGCGTATACGGCACCGATGCCTATAACGATTTCTACTGTAATCAGCTGACGGAACTGCTGACCGGATATGGGGAACTGTTCATGGTATGGTTTGACGGTGCCTGTGGGGAAGGGCCCACCGGAAAGAAGCAGGTGTACGATTTCCCCAGATACATCGACCTGATCCGGAAGTATCAGCCGAACGCCGTGATCTTCAACGACCATGGGCCGGACGTACGCTGGTGCGGCAACGAAGCCGGCAGTGCGCGCCGTGCGGAATGGGCAGTGGTTCCCACCGATCTGTGTTACCGCTGTGAAGTGCAGACCGGCCCGGGCCCGCTGGCAGGAGATATTTCCTGGATCTACAACAGCGACGAATGCATCGGGGATCTGCATGTGATCCAGTATGCAAAGGGACTGGCTTTCTGCGGTGCGGAAATCGACATGTCCATCCGGCCGGGCTGGTTCTATCATGAAAGAGAAGAAGCCCATTCCCTGGACAGACTGATGAAGACATACATCGCTTCCTGCGGCGGCGGCACCAGCTTCAACCTGAACATTCCGCCCATGCCCAACGGGAAGTTCCACGAAAAGGACGTTCAGCGGCTGAAGGAACTGGGACAGGCTCTGGAGGACGCATTCGGAGAGGGCAAGAAGGTGGAATATACCATGGAACAGATTCCCGCGGACAGCGATACCCAGTGCAGAATCCGCCTGACCCTGCCGGAAAAAACAAAGATTGCCTATATCCAGCTGCGGGAGAACATTGCAGAAGGACAGAGAGTGGAAAGTTTCCGGATCCTGAGCGGCGGCAATGCCATCTACAGAGGATATACCATCGGGAATAAGAAGATCTGTCCCGTAAACACGGAGACGGACAGCATCGAAATCTATGTGACCTCCGCAAGAGATACCGTGGACTTCCGGGATATCACTGTTTTCAGAGCATAAAGGAGATGACAGCATGAAGGTTGGAAACACAACTGGCTATTTCTGGTACGGGGAAACCGCTGACAGAGTGTACGGCAGAATGGCTGAGGTGGGATATGACGCCGCTGACCAGGACATGGCCGACATCAAGAAAGCCATCTATCACGACGACGATGCGCTGAAGCGGTTCTGTGCGGAAAACAAAAGCGCCGCCCATCACGGGATCATCATAAACCAGCTCCACGGGCCGTGGCCTACCTATGATACAGAGCCGGAAAGCCGGGCGGAAGGGTGGAGATGTTTCCGCAGAGCGGTGCTGGCCTGTCATATGATGGAGATCCCGTACATGGTATTCCATCCCCAGATGCCCTATGGCTGGGGAGCGGAAGAAGAACCAGAACTGCCGAAAAAGCTGACGCTGGAACTGATGATGGATCTTTTGCCGGACTGTGAAAAATACGGCGTGACCATGTGTCTGGAAAACATGCCCTTCCGGAAGCACCGGATTTCCACCATGGACCGGATTGTGGAAGTGGTCAGAGAGATAAGCAGCCCCTACGCCGGGATCTGCTACGACACGGGCCACAGTCTGGTGTTCGGTCATGATCTGGGAGAAATGGCACGGCTGGCGGCACCGTATCTGAAGTGTCTCCATGTACACGGAAACGACGGTACCGGCGACAAGCACAAGGTTCCCATGGAAGGCGACAATATCCACTGGAAGGGATTCACGGATGCTCTGGCGGAAATCGGGTATCAGGGTGTTCTGAGTCTGGAATGCATGGGCGATATCCCGGATGTGCCTCTGGAAGAACGGCTGGTATACGAAAAGCAGACCTATGCGGCAGGCCGGAAACTGGCAGATCAGGTGGAAGCAGCACGGAAAGCATTATAACGGCATAACAAAAAGCGGTAAGGAACGAAATGGCTCCAAACCGCTTTTTCTCTTTGTGTGTTATGCTTTTATCAATACATGTACCCCATAGGGTTCCACTTCCATGACACCGGCGGCATATTCCGTACCGGTCAGCAGATCCCGCATGGGTTCATCCAGTTCGATGGTGGCTTTACCACAACCCACTTCGCACAGGACAAGCCCTTCCGCATCCCCGGCTCTCTTTGCGGCCACCAGAAGTCCCGTGGTCTTGTACGGTACCACATCCGCTTCCGCCATGGCCAGACGATACAGCCTGTCCAGATCCTTTTCGGAAGGCAGAGTACCGCAGAGAATCACCATACCCTTGCCGCAGGGAATTTTGCCGATGATGGTTTCTCCGTTCAGGGCGCTGTGGCCTGCCGTTACCGATGCCAGTGCTTCCGCAGCGCCGGAGTAGCATTCCACCCATCTGCGGCAGGTCAGCTCTTCTCCGTCAGACCAGGCGGCTTTCAGAACGGAACCGTCCGTGGGAACAGAATAGTCCAGCCGGATGCCCAGCAGATCTTCCAGCATGCCCATGGCACGGTCGGTGAAGTGTGCACCAATACCGTTGCGGACATCCGTCAGAGGCCCTGCCACCCATACGCCGCCGTTCTTCACCCAATCCGCAATCTTTTCCGCCAGATCACTGTCTTCCAGCGTCATCAGCAGGGGGGAGATCAGCAGCTTATATCCGTCCAGACCGTGCTTTGCACCGATTACATCCGGACAGATTCCGCAGCGCAGGAGAGCCTTGTGCATGCCGATGACCTCAGGGGCATATTCCAGGCCGCCCACCACATGCTGCTGTTCAAACAGATTCCAGCTGCGGGAGGTGAAATGCAGTGCCACGGGGGAGGTGACTTTTGTGCCGTTAATGAAATCTGCAGCTTTCCCGAATTCGTCGGCGGTCTGCTGAATTTCCCCGAACACATGGCAGGGACGGCCTTCCGGAGACAGTACGGAACCGTGTACCAGTTCATGACCGGCCCAGTGCTGCCGCCAGAGCCAGTACATATTGGCTTCACCGCCCAGCGCCACCGGGAGCCAGGAGTTGACCCGGCAATATCCTTCGGGCTTCAGGGCCTGGGTGATGGCTGTGGAACCATTCCAGGTGGTGGCGGTTTCCGTGTTCCAGAAGGGTCTGTCCTTCAGCGTCCGCAGGAAGTCGAACCAGAAGGTTACCTCATGGAGATTGCCGGGAACATTGTAGTGGTTGAACTGCACGATGTCCAGCGGCTCCGTCATTTCTTCGTAATCCAGTCCGTTCAGGGGCATCATGTCTGTGCCGATGGGGGCGTCGGTGTACTGCCGGAGAATGGCGGCCTGCCGGTGCATGAATGCGGTATCGGCCTTGTGGTGAGCCAGCTTCCAGTCCAGCTGGATATGGGGATTGTGCCATGCGTCCACTGCCGGGGGAATGTCTTCAAAGCTGTCGTAGGCCTGGCTGAACAGATTCAGGTTCCACTGCCGGTTCAGTTCTTCCACGGTGCCGTACTTTTCCGTCAGCAGAGTCTGGAAGTTTTCCATACAGTACTTACAGACACATCCGGAACCGCCGGTATAGATTTCGTTGTCCAGCTGCCAGCCGATAATAGCCGGGTCTTTCCCGAATTCTCTGCCCATGGCGTGTACAATGGCGTCAGACGCTTCGAGATAATGGGGATTGTTGGAGCAGCAGTGCCGCCGTCCGCCGTGATTGGCGTGTCCGTTTGAGAACTGGTGGAGCACATCCGGGTAGGCTCTGGACAGCCAGATGGGTGGTGTGGCGGTGGGCGTACCCATGATTACAGCGATCCCGGCAGCGTGCAGTTCATCCACCACATGATGCAGCCAGCCGAAGTCGTACATCCCCCGGACAGGTTCCATTTTCCGCCAGGCAAATTCCCCGATCCGGGCACAGGTGATGCCTGCTTCCTTCATCATTCTGATGTCATATGCGATTTCCGCCTCGTCCCAGTCTTCCGGGTAATAGGCGCATCCCATGAAGGGTCTGATATACATAAGTACCTCCGAAAATGGTATTGGATGGATACAGTATAGCATATTTTGAACGGAAAGAAAAGAGCTGGCGGAAGAAAATATGGGAAAACTGCCGGAAAACTTTATGTCTTCCTATTGCGTTTCCGGAAAGATGGATGTATAATACCCATAACAGCCATGCAAACAGAGGAGGGAGGAACAGGATGGAACATGAAAACCGCCTGAACCGGATTCTGCCGGTGCCCAAAAACATCACAGGCGGAAATGAGGAAGGAAAGTATCCGCCCCATATCCGGGTGCAAAACGAGATGTTTCTGGGGTATATGCCTGTCTGCCGGGAGAATTTCGGAAAGTTTTTCGATCTCTCCCTGACAGACGGAGAGGGCGGTGTATATTTGTGCAGGGACGACGCTCTGGATGGAGAAGCATACCGGATCTCCTGTACACCGGAGGGGATTTTTCTCTGCAGTGCCGGAACAGAAGGCATGGGCAGCGCACT
>JAFQGY010000401.1 GCA_017415325.1 Clostridia bacterium | reverse complement strand
TCATCAGAGTGATCTGTTTGCTCAATTACTTGTTAGAGCTTCTGTAGACTTATTTCTAAGTCCATTAAATTCAAAAGAATTTTCGGAGTCTCTTGTACTATGCTTTATTTAAGCTTGTACACATGATTGTTGTTCAATTTTCAATGAGCTTTGTGATTCGCTTGCTGTTTGTCAGCAGCTTATTTATTATATCACATTCGCTTGCCTTTGTCAAGAGGTTTTTCAAACTTTTTTGAAGTTTTTTTCGCGGTTCCTTTCGGATTCGCTTCCCCGCTTGTCGGCAGCCTGTATATTATATCACACACGCTTCCGTTTGTCAAGGGGTTTTTTGAACTTTTTTTAAGTTCTTTTGCGGTTCCTTTTTCGGTTCCGCTCACTCTCTCGTGGACAGCTTGTATATTATATCACAGCCAGTCCGCTTTGTCAAGTGCTTTTTCAAACTTTTTTCAAGTTTTTTTCAACTTCAGGTTCGGTTTTCCTCTGTCTCTCAGACAACCCGACTATTATATCACAACTATCTTGCCTTGTCAATACCTTTTTGAAAGTTTTTTCGAGTTTTTCCCTATTTCTTACTTCTTATCTCTTACTTCTTATATATTCACATACTCATCCAGATACATCCGTATCCGTTTCATATCCTTATACATATCTTCTTTTTTAGAAGCATCTCTCAGCAAGGCCGAAGGATGATATACCGCAGTCATGACAAAATCGCCCTTCTTCTGAAGAATTCCATGCTCCTTCGTAATCTTATAATCCGGTTTGATCAGCCGCATCGCAGCAATCCGTCCCAGACATACAATCATCTTCGGCCGTATCAGCTTCACCTGCTCCCGGAGATACCCCATACAGGCATCCTGCTCTTCCGGCAACGGATCACGGTTCCTCGGCGGGCGGCATTTCAGGATATTCGCAATATAAACCTGCTCCCGTTCGATCCCGACCGCTTCCAGATATACATCCAGCAGCTGCCCCGCGGCTCCCATAAAGGGAATCCCCTGTAAATCCTCCTGCTCTCCAGGAGCCTCCCCCACAAACATCAGATCCGCATTCCGGTTTCCCACACCGAATACCAGATTTGTACGTGTCTGACAGAGACCACACTTCCTGCACTCCCTGCATATCCCTTCCAGAGACTCCCAGGTCATCACTTCATTTCCTTCCTTATATATTATGAAAGCCCCATACTCTGCATAAGTCTGGCATTGAACTCTTCCGCCGTATTGTATCCCATCCGCTTCTGACGGTTATTCATAGCGGCAATTTCCAGAATCACAGCCAGGTTCCGTCCGGGCTTTACAGGAATAGTCAGCGACGGAATCTTGATCCCCATAATATCGGTGTATTCCGTATCGAGGCCCAGTCTGTCATACATCTTCCCCTGTACCCAGGGTTCCAGATTGATAATCATGTCCACCTTTTCGGTTTCCTTGACCGCCCCCATACCGAACAGACGGCGCACGTCCACAATCCCGATCCCGCGCAGTTCAATGATGTGCTTGATAATTTCCGGTGCCCTGCCTACAATGGCCTTGGCAGAAACCTTCCGCAGTTCCACCGCATCGTCCGCAATGAACCGGTGCCCTCGCTTGATCAGCTCAATGGCCGTCTCGCTCTTCCCGACACCACTGTCCCCGGTAATCAGAATCCCTTCGCCATATACTTCTACCAGAACCCCATGCCGGGTAATCTGCGGTGCCAGCTGCACATGCAGATACGCAATCAGCGCAGCCATAAAATCACTGGTCTTGTCGTTCGTATACAAAAGCGGTACTTCAAAATATTCCGCCAGTTCCAGCATCAGCTCGTCCGGTTTGTTTTCATCCGTATAAATCAGTGCCGGGGGATTGTGCTGCAGGAAAGAAGTAATCCGCTCTCTCCGCTGCTCTTCTTCCATCTTCTGCAGAAAGAGACATTCCGCATTCCCCAGCAGCTGAATCCGCCGCGGATCAAAATGGTCAAAAAAGCCAGCCAGAGCCAGTCCGGGCCGGTTCACGTCGGAACTGCTGATCATAAGACCCGCAGGCTCTTCCGGTGTATACAGCACTTCCAGTTTCTGTTCATTGATAATTTTCTGTAAATCCACACGGGAGGTAAAATCGTCCATACATCCTCCGCCAGGAACGATCCGCACCGAAAGCATATTTCCAGCGGTCAGTCCTGAAAATTAAGTCAGATTTCTGGAGAAATTATACCATACCTGCCGCCGTATTGCAAGCGTTTTGCGACATTTCCCCATTTTCCGCCCTGTTCTCCGTCGGAACTGCCCATAACTGCCCAAAATTCCATCCTGATTTTTACGGAAAGACAGATGGTTGTTCACATGGAATTCATGTGGATTTGATATAGTATACTTGGTTAAATATATGCTGACCGCAATCCAGAGGAAAATACCTTACATATATATTTTTAAAGGAGATACGCAAACCATGCGATTCCAGAAATCCGCTGCCATCACCGCCGGCCTTCTTTCCATCGCACTGCTTCTTTCCGGATGCAGCAGTGACAAACTGGCCAGCTCCAAGGAAGAGTCCACCCCCGTCATGAAAGTAAATGAATACGATGTTCCGTACGAACTGTATCGTTATGTAGCCATGAACTATAAAAACCAGTACGAAGCCGGTCTGGATGAAACCGCCGCCGCCGAAATATGGCTGGGAGACAGCGGAAAAGTCCTGCTTGCCGAACTGGAAACCGACACCATCGATACCATCCGCCGTCTGTATGCAACCCTCTCCATGGCTGCCGAATACAATCTCACCCCCGACAGTGCCCTGATCAACGAAAACGTGGCCACCAGAATGGACGAAATCTATGAAAGTTATGAAAACGATACGGATGCCTACCTGGAAAGTCTGGAACCCTACTACATGAACGACAATGTATACCGTTTTCTGACCCAGGATCAGGTGCTTACTGAAGAACTCTTCTACGCCATGCTGAACGATGGCACCATTCTCTCCGAAGAAGAATCTCTGCGGGATCTGATCGAATCCGACAGCTTCATCCGTATCAAGCAGATTCTGATCGCTTCCGATAACGGAAATTCTCCTGACGAAAACCTTGCCAAAGCCAAAGAAATCCACACACAATTAAAAAACGGCGCCGATTTTGAAACCCTTCTCGATCAGTACGGCGAAGATCTGTATATGTTCAATAACAGCGACGGCTATTACATCATCCGCGGCAACCGGTACGAAGCCTTTGAAGACGCCGCCTTCGCTCTGGAAATCGGAGAATATTCCGACATCGTGGAAACAGAAGCAGGCTATTCCATCCTGATGCGGTACGAGAAGGACGCCAAATACATAAATACCCACTTCGATGAACTCTGTCAGGAATATTTCGATTCCGCCTACAATGCCCTGCTGCAGGAGCATCTCACCACCCTGACCGTGGAAAAACTGCCCGCTCTGGAAAACTACACCATATTCAATATGGATTAATCC
>JAFQGY010000400.1 GCA_017415325.1 Clostridia bacterium | reverse complement strand
GTGTAGGCAAAATCTGCGGCAAATTCCGCAATGTCAAAGTGGTCTGCGGAGGAGCCGATCTCTTCGTCCGGGGTGAACCCGATGGACAGGGCCGGATGGGGAGCATCGCTGTTCTGCAGCTGTTCCAGTACGGTCAGGATTTCTGCGATCCCGGCTTTGTCATCGCCTCCCAGCAGCGTGGTGCCGTCGGTGGTGATCAGGGTTTTCCCGGCCAGGGAGGGCAGATGGGGGAACATTGTCCGGGACAGCGTCCTGCCGGAAGTTCCCAGCACCACGTCGCTGCCGTCGTAGTTTTCAAGAATCTGGGGACGTACATTTTCTCCGCAGAAATCGGGCGCCGTATCCATATGGGCGATCAGTCCCAGCCGGACACCGTTATCGCAGTTTCTGGCGGGCAGATGGGCATACACATACCCGTTTTCATCCATATGGGCATCGGTCAGCCCCAGTTCCAGCAGTTCCGTCACCAGCAGTTCTGCCAGATCCTTTTCCCGCATGGCGGAAGGAACGGTGGTGCTGCCGGGGTCACTGGCGGTATGGATTGCAATATATCGTAAAAAACGTTCTCTGACAGACATGGGTATTCCTCTTTTCTGTATTTATTCAGTCAGTTCCTGCATCTGGCCGAGGATCTTGTCCAGTTCGGTCCGGGCAGCGGTTTTCTTGGATTCGTATGTGCTGATGAAATTGTCTGTGGAGCCCACCACATAGGAGCGCAGAGCTGTCATGGTGCCGCTCAGGTCGAATGCACTGTTGAAGTCGAAGCTGACATCGGCATAGATGATCTCCATGATGGCAGCACTGGACTGGTCCCGGGCAACCTTTCCCTTCAGCACAGTGTCATACATCACAGGCTGCACATCCCGGTGCCCCAGATAGGCAAGGGTTTCCAGCACCAGCCCGGTCAGCTCCGGATTGCTGCAGGTCTTGGGTACACAGACGGCGCAGGGGCAGAAGGGGTTGCCGGGGGTGATATAGTTTTCCTGTGCGGTATCCCACTTGGGCAGGGGCAGAATGCCGTAGTCCATTTCCATATCCCGCAGTTCCGCAGAAACAAACATCAGCGTTGTCACGGTGAACATACTGTGGTTCTGTTCAAACACATCGTTCTTGCCGGAGGTGATGCTGTCTGCCACCCAGTAGGCGCTGTCCAGTGCATCGGCGAATATTCCATGAAGGGTGTCCATAATATCCACATTCCGGGCAGAAGCCATGTCCAGCATGTAGGTGTCGCCCTGCTTCTCGATGAGGGTACCGCCTGCTGCCACAAACAGCGCTCTGCCGGATTCACTGGTGGTGATGGCGCCGATCAGGTCGTTCTTTTCGTCAATGACACCGTCCCCGTTCAGGTCATGGGTGCTGGTCTGCATCATGGACTGCATGGCATCCAGCGTCCAGCCGCCTTCCTGTACCAGAGCGGGCAGATCCCCCAGCTGATACTGTGCGGCCAGCTCCGTGTTGTACAGCACTGCCGTGGCGGAAAGGAAATAACTGGGAGAGAGGGTGCCGGTGGTCAGGTACATCCTGTCGTTCACCATAAAGTGTTCCACCACATTCTGCGCCCACCAGTCGTTTCCGAAATCCACAGTGGGCAGGGTCTTCATGTCCCGCAGCAGGTTGTTCACCATCAGCACGGCCGACCCCTGAATGAAGGGATTGCTCACCAGATCATATACGGATTCATCCGCCAGAACAGACCGCTGTACCTCATTGTTGGAGGAGCCTCTGTCCGGCATGCTTTTCTGTTCGATCACGATGTCGTACAGGTTTTCCACAAGGATCCGCCGGTGGAACAGCACATCGTTGAAGGCGTCGCCCGTGGATTCCCCCTGGTCGAAGTTGGGTCGCTGGGCGGTGTCTTCCCCGATGATGGTGAAGGTCTCGCCTGCATACCCGGTCTGGGGCAGGGTTTCCAGATAGTCTGTTTCCGGGGTCGGCGGGGTTTCCGTCCGGGCTGTGTTCTGCTCTGCGGGTATGGTTTCCGGTTCGCTTCCGCCGCAGGAAACAAAGGCACTGCCGGTCAGAAGCGCAGCCAGAACCAGAGCGGTCAGCTGTTTTTTATGGGTATAACGTTCTTTCATATTGGAGCCTCCTGAAATCATGATGGGGTTTCGGAATGCAGAGGTTTGCCGGATATGGGAATGGATACCCTGTTTTTTACCAGTATAGCATTCTTCTGTATGGAAAGTCAAGGTATTTTTTGTGAAAGAAGTATTGCCCATCGGCTTTTTCTGTGTTATAATAAGCCTGTATATGGAAAACAAGGATCCATGGGGAACATTCCCTGTGGCACAGGAGGATCAAAATGAAAGTTGACGAAAAATTCGGCCTGGCCGGTATTGACGACGAACGGCAGAGACGGGTAATTTATCCGAACCGCATCGTACTGACAAAGGGGAAGGTCACCGGCAGCCAGTATCTGACCGAAACCAAGCCCGCACAGGTAGCCATCTACGCCTACGGTGACCAGTGTCTGCTGGACAACCGGAATTCCACCGAAAACGCTGCCGTTCTGGTAGACTTCGGCAGAGAACTCCACGGAACCTGCATGGTATCCTTCCGGGGGCTCGGTCAGCCTACGGTGAAGTACCGCATCCGTCTGGGCGAAAGTGTTTCCGAGGCACTGACTCCCTTCGGCGAAAAGGGTACCACCAACGACCATGCCACAAGAGATATGGAATACCTCAGCGGCTTCTGGAGCTCCAATGAAACAAACGAAAGCGGCTTCCGGTTTGCCTATGTGGAACTGCTCTCTCCGAATACCTATGCCGACCTGCGCTGCATCGCCGCAACCCTGGTTTTCCGGGATCTGGAATACAAGGGTTCCTTCGTATGCAACGACGCCATGGTGAACACCATCTTCGACACCGCCGCCTACACTGCACATCTGAACATGCAGCGGTACCTGTGGGACGGTATCAAGCGTGACCGTCTGGTCTGGGCGGGGGACATGAATACCGAAGTGGCCACCATCCTGTCCGTGTTCGGGCCCAATGAAGTGATTACCAAGTCTCTGGATCTGGTGAAGTCCATCACCCCCACTGCCGACAGTATGAACGGCATTCCCCAGTATAACCTGTGGTGGATGCTCTGCCACCATGCATGGTACATGGCTACCGGGGACTATGACTACCTGAAGGAACAGAAGGATTACATTGCCGAAATGCTGACCCGGTATCTGGACTACATCGGCGAAGACGGACGGATCATTCCTCCTCTGGACGGCGGACTCTTTGACTGGCCCACCCAGGATCATCCCGAACAGCGCTTTGCCGGTACCCAGGGTCTGGCATGTCTCGCATTCCGCACCGGCGGTCAGATCATGGAAACCCTGGGCGAAAGCGAACTGGCCAACAGGTTCTACGATGCCTCTGAAAAGATGAAGAAGTTCGTACCCGAAATCAAGGGCGGCTCCAAGCAGGCTGCGGCTGTGCTGGTGGAAAGCGGCATCTGCGACGCCAAGAAGACGTTTGATGATGTGATTTCCGTAGGCGGTGCGGAAGGCCTGTCCACGTTCCTGGGCTACTTTACCCTGTGCGCCATCGGCGAAGCGGGCGAATATGAAGCCGGCGTGGAAATCATGAAGGAATACTGGGGCAAGATGATCGAAATGGGCGCCACCACCTTCTGGGAAGACTTCGATATCCACTGGGCAGACAATGCAGCGCCCATCACCGACGTGGTTCCCGAAGGCAAGGACGACATCCACGGAGACTTCGGCGCATTCTGCTACAAGAACCTGCGTCACAGCCTGTGCCATGGCTGGGCATCCGGTCCCGCACCGTTCCTGTCCAAGTACATCATGGGGATTCATGTTCTGGAACCCGGCTGTAAGAAGATCCTGTTCGATCCCCATCTGGGCGGTCTGGAATGGGTAAAGGGTACCTACCCGACGCCCTACGGGATCATTGAAGTTTCCATCACCAAGGACGGCGCGGAAATCGTGGCTCCTGAAGG
>JAFQGY010000399.1 GCA_017415325.1 Clostridia bacterium | reverse complement strand
GATGTATGCCTTGTCTCCGTCCACATAGAAGTCGTAGATTTCCGGGCCGCAGGAAGAATAGAACTTCCCGTCCTGCAGCGCCTGCAGAATGGATGCAATGTTGTTTTCCGCATTGACTCTGACCCAGCCGTTGCAGTGGATATTCATACCGTGACCGTCGTCCGTGGCAACGCCGTAGATTTTGATGCCCTGTCCCAGCAGTTCGTCCCAGTAGGAAGCGTCTCTGTCCATATGGCAGTTGATAGCGCAGCCGCTGTTCCAGATTTCCATGGCGAAGTTGCCCTGCAGCTTTTCAAAATACTTGGCGGAAGTGCAGCTCCATTCCGGATGGCAGTGGATGGTCAGGTTCTTTTTGGCATGGATGTCGTCCAGATAGGGCTGGTAGTCTTCCTGCCCCTTGATTTTGGCGGAATCCAGCCGCTGATCCTGGTCGTAGCCGTTGCCGTCTTCCTTTGCGGGACCGATACATACGGTATGGTAGCAGCGGAAACCGTGGTCATACGCAAAAGTACCGTCGAATTCCATGCCGGGGATGATGGTGATGGGGGTTTCCGGGGCAAAGTTTTCGTAGTTATAGTACCGGTGGTCGGTCAGTGCCAGAAAATCGTACCCGTTTTCGTAGTGAAGCCGGATTACGTCAGCCGGATCTCCTGCCCCGTCGGAACGCTTGGTATGGCAGTGGAGCCCGCCCTTGAGCAGTTTTTCGCTGCCGCCGAATGCCTGCTGTCTTTTCATGATAATATCCTCTTTTCCTGTTGGATTTTTTATATCTTTGTATACATCTGCCTCATCCCCGGCGTTCTCACAGTTTTTCCGCCAGAGAAGCAAGGTGCGCAAAACGGTTTCTGAACGCTTCTGCCGACAGAGTGCTGTCCGTGTTCCAGATCCGCTCGCACATGGCCGGAAGATTTTCCCGGATCACCGGAAGCTCCACGGCAAAGTCCGTCAGCCACACACAGAAGGTGGCACCGATGACCTGCGGCGTGGGTTCCACAACGATGGGCTTTTCGTAGGCAAAGGATTTCTCCCACCAGTTCTTCCAGGTATACACCGTCCAGTCGGCGAGAATTTCCTCCGGCTGCCAGCGTCCGTCCTTCACAAACCGTGCATGGTAGGAATCCGGATGCACCATATACAGCGGCATCCAGGAAGCGTTGGTGATGGTGAAGCCTTCCGCAAGCAGATCCTGCGGCAGATGGTACAGGGATTCCCATGCGGTTACAATGACATCTCGGGAAATCTCCTCCGACCCTTCCTTCGGGAACCCTTCCCACACAACCGGCGTCCTTCCCATCTCCAGAACCATATCGGAAGCCACCTTGATAAAATGGGTATACAGCGCTCTGTCACCCGCTATGCCATGCTTTTGCATATATTCCCTGCAGTACCGGCATGTGTTCCAGGATTCTGTGGCCGCTTCATCGCCGCCGATATGGAAATACCGGGATTCCGGAAACAGCTCCATCACCTCGGCAAAGAGAGCACGCAATTTTTCCATCACACCGGGTTTCCCCACACAGAGCAGATCCCGCCGCACCGTTCCGTCAGGCCGCACTTCCTCCGATGGATCCTCCGAACCGGTACAGAGCCAATCGGCACAGGCCTTCGACAGATACCCGGTATGTCCCGGCACATCAATTTCCGGGATGATCTCCACATTCCGTTCCCGGCAATACTGCCGCAGCATGGAAACCTGTTCAAAAGTGAAATGTTTTCCCGGCGTGGGCAGTTCCGGGAAGAGCCTGCTGGGGAGACAGTACCCACCGTTGTCCGCCAGATGCAGATGCAGGTACCGGATCTTGTACAGGTGACACAGATCCACATAGCGGAGCATATCCTCCATCGTCCGCCAGCCAGGCAGATCCACCATCACCGTACGGTAGGCACAGTCCGGCGCATCCTGAATCGTGCAGAGGGGAGCGGCAAGATTTCCGTCCGCATTCCG
>JAFQGY010000398.1 GCA_017415325.1 Clostridia bacterium | reverse complement strand
TATACATCCACAGCTGGGGTACTGTGGTGGGGAAGAAAGAGCACGACGGGCCGCTGGGAGACCTGTTTGACGGCTATGATGAAACAGACCTTTTCGGTACAGACACCTTTGAAAAAGCGGAATCTGAAATGCAGAAGCGGGCACTGGGGCTGGCTGTGGCCAAAGGGGGATTTTTGCCGGAGGAGGTGGACTGTCTGCTGGCAGGGGATCTGGTGAACCAGTGTATTGCGTCTTCCTATGGCCTGCTGTCCTACCAGATGCCGTTTCTGGGTCTGTTCGGAGCCTGTTCCACGGCAGCGGAGGGACTGCTGCTTTCCGCACTGCTGACCGGATCCTGTATGAACCGCTGTGCCAATGTAACCTCTTCCCACTTCTGTACGGCAGAGCGGCAGTTCCGGTATCCATTGGAATACGGCGGGCAGCGTCCTCCCACATCCCAGTGGACAGTCACCGGATCCGGCGCATTTGTCTGTACAGCACAGAGGGAAGATCTGCATCGGGCTGGGCATCGGTATGTCCCGCAGATCACAGCGGTTCTGCCGGGTAAAGTAGTGGACGGCGGTATCAGGGATGCAGCCAACATGGGAGCGGCTATGGCACCGGCTGCGGCGGACACCCTGCTGCGGTATTTTGCGGAAGACAAAAGTCTGGACAGGATCGACATGATACTCACCGGGGATCTGGGCAGGGAAGGCACCGGCATTCTGGCGGATCTGCTGTGGAGCCGGGGGATGGATGTGACCGGGAAGCTGGCGGACTGCGGAAAGATGATTTACCGGATGGAAGACCGAAAGGCAGATGTACACGCCGGCGGTTCGGGATGCGGGTGCAGTGCAGTGGTGCTGGCGGCGGACATTCTGGAAAACATCCGGCGCGGTGTACTGCAGCGGGTGGTGTTTCTGGGAACGGGTGCGCTGATGAATGCTATGGCGCTGTTTCAGGGAATGACCATCCCGGGGATTGCCCATCTGGTACAGATCGACAGGGCGGAAGTGGATATACAGGATACCGGTACGGCGGAGGTGGAATAGATGGAAGACTGGATGGAATATCTGCGGGCGTTTCTGGTGGGCGGGGCTTTCTGTGCCCTGGCGCAGGTGCTGATTGACCGGACGAAAATCACCCCGGCACGGATTCTGGTGATGTATGTGGCCGCCGGAGTATTGCTGGGAGCCGTGGGACTGTATAAACCCCTTCTGGATTTTGCCGGAGCGGGAGCCGCAACACCGCTGACCGGATTCGGGTATCTGATTGCAGACGGGGTGAAAAAAGCAGTGGACAGGGACGGTTTTCTGGGGATATTCACCGGGGGCATCACAGCAGCGGCAGGCGGGATTACAGCATCCATTGTGTTCTCCCTGCTGGCAGCATCTCTGGTACGAAGCAAACCGAAGCCATAAGGAGGAATCAATATGCTTACAGGCAGTAAATACCGGTATAAAATCGAACTGGTCACATCGGCGGATATTGCGGAATTCAACCGTATCGCAGAACAGTGCCGTGGGAATGTAACCATTGTCAGCGGGGCCGACGGCAGAAACCGGCTCAGTGCCAGAAGTTTTCTGGGGGTGCACCTTGCCAGGCTGACATGGAATGACATGTATGTGGAAACAGACTTTGACTGCTACCGCGATTTTTCAAAATTTATCTGTTCCTGAACAGGGGACCGGAATATAAAGTATCTGTATGTGGCTCTGTACTATATACGGATACTTTTTTAATTTTATGCTTGACATTCACTATATATTGTGGTATACTGTGTGCAATTTATTCTTGTGCAGGAGGTGACCGCATGGCCGTACACAAACACCCCGTCCCGATTCTGGAGTATGACGACAACCCTGCCGCCGTCATCATGCCGGATCATGCGCAGTATCCGTTCCGTCTGCCGGAAGTGGCAGTATTCGCATTTCTGGGAGATACCGTTGACCGGTATGCCGCCCGGATGGGACTGGAAGTGATCGGATATTTTGAAACCATCACCAAAACATTTCCGGTATACCGGATGCGCACGGCGGAAAAGGAAATCTGTCTCTGTCAGGCACCGCTCGGGTCTGCGGCAGCTGTGCAGTTTCTGGACTGGCTCATCGGGTACGGTGTGAAAAAGATCATCACAGCCGGATCCTGCGGGACACTGACAGACCTGCCGGAAAATGTATTTCTGGTTCCGGTAAAGGCACTGCGGGACGAAGGCGCATCCTATCACTATCTGCCGCCGGAACGGTTTGTGGAAACGGATCCTGCGGTGCGGTGTGCCATTGCGGAAGTACTGCGGGAAAAAGGCTTGCCGTATATCGAATGCACCACCTGGACAACTGACGGATTTTTCAGAGAAACCCGGGAGAAAGTGGAATACCGGAAGACGGAGGGCTGCAGTACCGTGGAGATGGAATGTGCCGGACTGGCGGCCTGTGCCAGATTCCGCGGAGCTGCATTCGGACAGATTCTGTACACGGCGGATTCTCTTGCCCATGCGGAAAAATATGACGAACGGGACTGGGGAGATGCCTCTCTGGAACCGGCACTGCAGCTGTGTATTGCTGTGGCAGAACGATTGTAATCAAAAAATCACCTTACCGGAAATGGCAGGGTGATTTTCTGTCTGTATCATATCTATATCTGACTTCTTATCTCTTACTTCTTACTTCCAAGGACTTCGCTCACCAGTGCCGCACCAAGGATCAGCACCGCACCGATGATCCCATGCAGACCCAGCGGTTCTCTGAGAAACAGCGCCGACAGCAGTACCGCCAGAATCGGATCCAGATAACTGCCGATGGCGATGGTCTGGGCATCCAGCGTGCGGATGGAGGAAAAATACAGGGAATAGGCAATCCCGGTATGGACAATCCCCAGCACCAGCAGCAGGAGTACGGAGCGTCCGTCAAATACCAGGGAGGTCACGTCTTCCGTCAGCAGGGAATATACCAGCATGATCACCGCCGAAATACCCAGCTGCAGAACGGTGCGGTCGCTGCCGGAGAGGGTTTTCATGGACTTGTTGCAGACCACCACACAGGTGTACAGCACTGCCGCCGCCAGACCCAGCAGGATTCCCTTCATCTGTCCGGCACCGCCGAATCCGCCTTCCGCCACACCGGACACAAAAACCATCCCGGCCAGTGCCGCCAGAACGCACAGTCCCTTGACGGGCGTGAGTTTTTCCTTCCAGAGCAAAGGCGCCAGCAGGATCATGAAGATGGGTGCCATGTAGTAGCACAGGGTCGCAGTGGCCACTGTGGTATACCGGTAGGCTTCAAACAGAAGGATCCAGTTGAACCCCAGAAAAGCACTGGACAGCAGCAGGGATACCAGATCCCCACGGACAGCGGACCAGTCAGTTTTCCGTTTCCGGAGAAGATTCAGGATGAACAGAAACAGCGCTCCCACAGCTCCTCTGGCAAGGGCAATGATGCCGGAGGGCAGGGACAGATAATGGGTGAAGATTCCGATGGTGCCGAAGATGACCATGGCGGCTATGTATGACCCTTTGGCCCCGATATTTTTCGTTTGCATATGTACCTCGTGAGTTGTATGAAGTAGGAACAGTATACCACACAATGCGCGGGATTTCCACTGTTTCCGGAAAAAATTCCGTATATCCTGAAAAATGTTGACAGCTGTAGGCGGATGTGGTATACTGATGACATGAAACAACAGTACCGGAGGAACCCTATGTAAAATCTGCTTGTCCTGCTTCTGGCTGTCCTGTGTCTGACATCCTGCAGCGGATTCCGGAAGGTTACCGAAACGGAAATCGAAACCTTTCTGCGTTCTTCTTTTCCATGCGGACTCCCGGCAGAATGGCCCACGGATGATGCCGCAGCCGACAGCCGGTTTCTGCTCCATGCCGCCGTATACCATGGGCCGGTGCATCCGGTGAATGCAGCCATGACCACGGACGAGATTTACCGGAATCTGGGGGAGATGTTCGGGACACCGGCGGAGATTATTGTGGATTTTACATATGCCCCTGCCAAGTGGGACGAAAATGCGGAAATCTGGCAGATTCTGCCACATGAGGGAGAACACAATCTGTTCTATGTTGTACACGATCTGCAGCAGGAAGAGGACTGGATCACGGCAGAGGTATCCTGTTTCGGGTTCAGCGAAACCTTTGGCCTGTATATCCTGACGGAGGACGGGACCATGCAGCATGACGAAGACGCCATCATTTACAGCTGGAGCGGTCAGCAGTATATGCGGCAGAGAATTCTGGAAAACCCGGAGAACTATGTGACATACACCATGCTGTTCCGTCTGGATGCATACGAAAATCTGACGTATATGGGAATCGAATAAAGCAAAAGAACGGTTTATCGGGAAATCATCGGTGTGCTGCAGTGCATCCGACATATTCCCGAACCGTTCTTTTTTCTGTGAATTTTTGCGGTTTTCCGCTTATTCCTGCAGGGGAGGCATACCCAGCTTTTCCCGGAGATACCGTCCTGTCCAGGAATGTTCGCAGCAGGCTACTTCTTCCGGTGTTCCTTCCGCAATCACTGTACCGCCCCGGTCGCCGCCTTCCGGACCCATGTCGATGATGTGGTCTGCGGTTTTGATGACGTCCAGATTGTGTTCGATCACCACAATGGAGTTGCCCTGATCCACCAGCCGTTCCAGTACCGCAATGAGCTTTTCCACGTCGGCGGAATGGAGTCCGGTGGTGGGTTCGTCCAGAATGTAGATGGTGCGTCCGGTCTGCCGCTTGGACAGTTCCGTGGCCAGCTTCACCCGCTGTGCTTCCCCGCCGGAGAGGGTGGTGGAGGACTGCCCGATTTTGATGTATCCCAGTCCCACATCGCACAGCAGCTGCAGACGGGAGGCGATCTTCGGAATCTCCGAGAAGAAGGCAACTCCTTCCTCCGCCGTCATATCCAGCACATCGGAGATGCTCTTGTCCTTGTATTTTACTTCCAGGGTTTCTCTGTTGTACCGCTTGCCTTTGCAGACGTCACAGTTCACATACACATCCGCAAGAAAATGCATTTCGATTTTTTTGACCCCGTCCCCTTCGCAGGCTTCACACCGTCCGCCTTTCACATTGAAGGAGAACCGTCCCGGGCCGAATCCGCGCATTTTGGCGCCCGGCGTCTTGGCGAACAGATCCCGGATGTCGTTGAACAGTCCCGTATAGGTGGCGGGATTGGAGCGGGGAGTTCTGCCGATGGGACTCTGGTCGATGGCGATGATCTTGTCCAGATGTTCTTCTCCGTCGATGCGGGTGTGTGCGCCGGGGTAGGTGATGGCGCGGTTCAGGTCGTGAGCCAGCCGCTGATACAGAATGGAATTGATCAGGGAAGACTTGCCGGAGCCGGATACCCCTGTTACGCAGACAAAACAGCCCAGCGGTATGGTCACGTCGATGTTTTTCAGATTGTGTTCTCTGGCGCCTACGATGGTCAGGCTTTTGCCGTTGCCTGCTCTGCGGATGGCCGGAACCGGAATGACCCGCCTGCCGGAGAGATAGGCCCCGGTGAGAGAATCGGGATTTTCCGCTACTTCCGCAGGGGTACCGCAGGCAATGATCTGTCCCCCGTGGATCCCGGCACCGGGCCCGATGTCGATCAGATAGTCGGCGGACAGCATGGTTTCCTCGTCATGCTCCACCACAATCACGGAATTTCCCTGATCCCGGAGCATTTTCAAGGTGGAGATCAGCTTGGTGTTGTCTCTCTGGTGCAGGCCGATGGAAGGCTCGTCCAGAATGTACAGCACCCCGGCCAGGGAAGAGCCGATCTGTGTGGCCAGCCGGATCCGCTGTGCTTCGCCGCCGGAAAGAGTACCTGCCTGCCGGGAGAGGGTCAGATAGTCCAGCCCTACGCTCACCAGGAAGGAAAGGCGGCTTTTCAGTTCCTTGAGGATTTCCCGGGCGATGGTCATTTCCGTATCCGAGAAGGTCAGGGATTTCACAAATTCCAGTGCTTCCGTCACGGAAAGAGAACAGAATTCGTGGATGTTCTTTCCGCCGATGGTTACGGAGGTGGCTTCCTTGTTCAGCCGGGCACCGTGGCAGTGGGGACATTCCGTGTCGGTGAGAAACTGTTCGTAATATTCATTGTTCCATGCCCCCGGCTGCGCACGGTCGGACACCATTTTCACCAGTCCTTCAAACTGCATGGTCTGCTGCTGTACTCTGTCTCCGAAGACACGGATGGCGGTTACCGGTTCCGGATAGCCGTAGAGCAGGGCATGATAGGCTTCCTTTGGGTAGTCCTTTACGGGTGTGCTCAGATCCACGCCGAAATGCTTGAGCACTTCATAGATCACCGGCCCGTTCCAGCTGTCTTCTGTCAGGGTCTTGAAGCCGTTGACACAGATGGCACCGGAATCCAGGGAAAGGCTGTGATCCCCGATGATCTTGTCGGGCGAAACGGAGCGCAGTACACCAAGTCCCGCACATTCCGGACAGGCACCGAAGGGATTGTTGAAGGAGAACATCCGGGGTTCCAGTTCCCCGAAGGAAATCCCATGCTCCACACAGGCATAATTGGTGGAGAATTCAACCACATCGGCATCTTCTTCTTTTTTATCCCGTTCCACCAGCACCACATTCACAAACCCGTCGGATTCCCGCAGTGCGGTTTCCACAGAGTCGGAGATGCGCCCCCGGATATCCCCCCGGATCACGATGCGGTCGATGACAAGTTCGATGTTGTGCTTTTTGTTCTTGTCCAGCTCGATTTCTTCCGATAAATCATATACGATCCCGTCCACCCGCACCCAGACAAAACCGTTCTTCCGGGCATCAGCCAGAACTTTTTCATGCCGGCCTTTTTTGCCTCTGACAACGGGAGATGCAATGATGAGCCGCTGTCCTTCCGGGTATTCCAGAATCCTGTCGATGATGGTGTCCGTGGTGGTCTGGCGGATTTCCTTTCCGCATACGGGACAGTGGGGGATCCCCAGTCGGGCGTAAAACAGGCGCAGGTAGTCGTAGATTTCCGTTACCGTACCCACTGTGGAGCGGGGGTTTTTGGAAGTGGTTTTCTGGTCGATGGAAATGGAGGGGGAAAGCCCTTCGATGGAGTCCACATCCGGCTTGTCCAGCTGGCCCAGAAACATTCTGGCATAGGAGGACAGGGATTCCACGAACCGCCGGTGTCCTTCTGCATGGAGGGTGTCAAAAGCCAGTGAGGATTTCCCGGAGCCGGAAAGACCGGTCATCACCACCAGCTTGTCCCGGGGGATGGTCAGGTCGATATTTTTCAGATTGTTCATCCGTGCACCACGGATTTCTATGGTTTCAGGCATATAGTATCCTTTCAATTGTCGGGTTCAAATCCCGGCGGGGTGGGCAGATTGTCCGTTGTGTGCTGCCGTATATAGGCGTCTCCATAGGTCTGTGTGTTGCGGAAACCGGAAGGCGTCATCACATCCGTGTCAAAGGCGGACGGCATATGGGGTTCCGCGGCGATCTGCCGGAGACGGGGGACAAATTCGTCGGAACGGAGTTTGTCGTCCCGGTATGCCTTCCGCAGCAGGACAGAGGGGATGAATTCATCGTACTTTTCATAAACAGGTGCTTCGTTTTCCCCGATGAGAGCAGCCAGATCCACCCCTTCTCTGTCGGCTTTGGCGGAAAGATCCCGGATCAGTGCGTCCCCGGTACCGCCTTCCAGCTTGAAGGTCATGTAGTAGCATCCCTCGAATTCCAGCCCGGTCAGACGGTATTTCCCGGCGTTCTGCTTCAGATACCGCCGCAGGGTGCGGAAGGAACGGGTACCCAGCCACGGGAACAGCGCCCAGGTGGAACCCCCCAGACAGAGGATGCAGTGTTCGGTCAGTCCTGTGTTTCTGGCGATGTTCCGTGCCACCCGGAGCCGCCGCAGTGCCCCTTCCTTCAGATAGGGGTATTCCGTGTCTTCCATCAGCACCTGCCGCATCCGTTCCAGAATTTTCGTGTGTACCTCGCCGTAGTCTCCCGGCCAGGCCACTTCCATTTTGCCTTTTACAGGCTTTACATAAATCAGATGTCTGGGCAGATCCAGTTCTTCCACTTCCCAGACCCGTCCGGCCAGGGCAAATCTGTCTCCCACCGGCGGCGGAGAGTTCAGCACCCCGATTTCGTCGGATTCGCACCGTACCGTATAGTCATCGTTGTCCTTGAAGACCGCATAGAACTTGAAGGAGTTCACCAGACGTTCGCCTTTAAGACCCAGAATCAGTTCTTTTTCTTCGGTCATTTCCAGCCAGTCGTTCCGGATCATGGACAGCATCAGAGTTTTGTAGTCGTCCTTTTCGATGTACTGGAAGGGAGGTAATGATAAAACCCGTTCCGCAAGAGCCGCAGGAGAGAGGGCACCGGCAGCCGCCAGAACGGACAGGGTCTGCTGGAACAGAAGGCTCAGGGGCTGCTTCCGGATATTGGGCGGCTCAATGAACCGTTCTTCGATGTACAGCTGCACCACTGCAATGGCTTTCAGCAGTTCCCAGGGGATCAGCTGGGGCAGGGGCGTGTTGGGCAGGGGATTTTCTTCCCGGAAGACCATCATCATCTCCGGCGGATCTCCCCGTCTGCCCGAGCGGCCCAGTCTCTGCAGGAAAGAAGATACCGTGTTTGGTGAACCCTGTTGGATAACCCGTTCCAGCCTGCCGATGTCGATGCCCAGTTCCATGGTGACGGTGGCACAGACCACAGCCTGCACATCATCGTCCTTCATTTTCAGCTCCGCATCTTCCCGGATGGAGGCGGAAAGAAAGCCGTGGTGGATCAGAAACACGTCCGGTTCTCCCCGGTATTCCGCAATCTGCCGCAGGGTGGCGGTGATGTACTCCGTTTCTTCCCGGGAGTTGGAGAAGACAATGGCTTTCCGGTCGCGGGTGCAGTCGTAGATGTATTCGTATCCCGGATCCAGCGAAATGGTGTCGTTTCCATGGGTTTCCGCCGACGGGGTTTCCGCAACATCTTTTTCCACGATATAAAAATGCTCCATCCCCAGCCGCCAACGGATTTTCGCAGGGGTGATCTCCGGCACTACGGTGTCATGCCCGCTGGATGCGCCCAGCCATGCCGCCGCTCTGTCCATGTCTCCGATGGTGGCGGAAAGGCCGATCCGTCTGGGAGAGACACCGGTGCGTTCCCGGAGTCTGGCCAGCTGGCAGAGAATCTGGTTCCCCCGGTCGGTGCCGGTGAGGGTGTGGATTTCGTCGATGATGACGTACCGCAGATCCCCGAAGATCCGGATCAGGTCGGAGTTCCGGTGAATGAGCATCCCTTCCAGCGACTCCGGCGTGATCTGCAGAATCCCCTGGGGGACTTTCATGACTTTGTTCTTGTGGGAAGCCGCCACATCCCCATGCCAGTGGTATACCGGAATCCCCGTCTGGTCGCAGAGCTCGGAGATCCGTCCGAACTGGTCATTGATAAGGGATTTCAGCGGGGCAATATAGATGGCGCCCACGGACTTCGGCATGTCATCGTAGAACTGGGACAGAATCGGGAAAAACGCCGCTTCTGTCTTGCCGGAGGCCGTCTGGGAGGGAAGCAATAAATTATTTCCGCTGTTGAAGATCACGTCCGCCGCCGCCACCTGAATCTCGTTCAGATGATCCCAGCCGCGGCTGTAGATGAATTCCCGGATAAACGGGGAATATGCGTCAAAAACATTCATATATTTTTATGCAAAATCAGAATTCCAGATCGTCAATGGTGATTCTGGCACCGCTTTCCCCCGGCTTTTCACCGGAAGGGGTGTCATCGGCCGTACGGGGGTCTGCAGAACCGGATCTGCCGGAGGAGAAACTGCCCGGTACCGGATCGGCAGGAGATTCTTCAGAAGATGCCGGTGCGGCGGTGGTGTACTTCATGGAGCCGGTGATGTCCGTAAAGGTCTTGTCCGGGTTGGCCAGCAGCAGATCCAGCAGGGTCACATAGTCCCGGATGATTTCCCGGGGAGTGACCATGGTATCCGCACCGGCACGGGACAGGGAATCGGTGAGAAACGCCTGCATCTGCGCCCCGGTGATCGTTGGTTTGTAGTTGTGGTATTCCCCGTGCAGGGCAGTCAGCCGCATCACCAGTGCCAGCAGTTCACTGTCGGACAGCCGTTTCAGCCGCAGGACGGGAGAAAGCAGACTCCGCAGTCCCTCTCCGCCGAACCGACCGTCAGACAGGCGGCTCCGCAGGGCTTCATAGCTGAACAGGCCCCGGCGTGTGTCTTCCAGAAACTGGGGTGTGCCGCCGAAAACGATCATCAGACCCGGCGCCCGTCCCTGCATGGTGTCATTGAACATGGCCAGGATTTTTTCGTAGTTGTTCTCCCGGGAAAGCCGGTTGGAAATCTTATACAGATTCACGCATTCGTCGATGCACACGCACAGCCCCCTGTACCCCACCAGCCGGGCAAATGCGGTGATGAGCTTCAGATGGTCGTACCAGTTGTCGTCGTCGATGATGGACAGGGATTTCATGCCCAGAGCCGACCGTGCTTCGGTGCGGGTGTTGTATTCTCCCCGGAACCACCGGAGACAGGCGGACATTTTTCCGTCGTCTTCACACCGGTAGGCATTGTAGTATTCCCGCATCACTGTGGCAAAGTCAAAGCCGCCCACATCGGCTTCCAGAGCACGGACCGTCCGCATGATTTCCTTCCCGAAGGCGGCATCGTATTCCGGCGTGTCCACTTCCTGACCGGCATCCACCAGCGCATCCCGGATCTGGCTGAACCAGCGGCTGATGATCACCGGCAGGGCACCTCCGTCCGGCTGGGTCTTGCAGGCCAGATTCTTTACCAGCTCCCGGTAGGTGGCCAGTCCCGCACCGCCGCTGGCAGAGAGCTTCCGTTCCGGAGAAAGGTCGCAGTCCGCTGTGAGAAAGCCTCTGTCCATGGCGAACCCCCGGGTCAGCTGGATCAGAAAACTCTTCCCGGAACCGTAGCGGCCGATGATGAATTTACAGCTGCCTTCGCCGTCCGCAACCCGTTCCAGCGCACCGGTCAGGGCTTCGATTTCATCCAGACGGCCGATGGCAATGTACGGCGCACCCGAGCGGGGAACTACCCCGGCAGACAGTGCGGAAAGAAGGGTGCCGAGAATCCGTCTGGGTACTTTTTTTCCGTTTACGCTCTGCTCCATGTTTCTGCGTCCTCCCTGTAGTCTTCGATCAGCTGATAGCGGTTACCGTCCGCTTCGATGAGGATGTCCCCCACCAGATCCAGAAAAATTTCGTTGATCTGCTCCACCATCCGTCCGGGGAAAAGCCCGTGATCCCGACAGAAGGCAGTGTATTGTCCCCCAAGCAGTGCAGTCACGGCTTCCTTTTCCAGAGAATGTCGTTCCCCGGCAGGAAGGGCTGTCACTTCGGCAAAGGGATCTTGGGGTTCTGTATCTTCTTTTTGTGTGATATTTGCAACAGTTTCTGGGGTTTCTTGTACTGTTAGAGGAGAATCCATATCTGCCGCAGTGATTTCCGGCAGGTTTTCCACAGGATCCGTTTCTGCCGCAGAGAGTTCTTCCGCCGGTTCTTCCATGCCCATTTCTCCGTCTACGGAAAGCGCTTCCTCCGGTACATAGGGTTCCGGTTCCACGGCAGATACGGGAATATCCGGAATCTCCTCCCCGGTGAGACGGCTGGTGTTTACCCAGGATATAGCTTCGATTTCATGGGCGGCGGAGAAGTCAAAGCCGGTGGTGTCCGCTTCATACAGCTTCAGATAGGCTTCCTCTTCCGCATTGGCTTTCTTTTTGGCGGGGACTTCGTCCGGGCCGAAATATGCATCCACAATGGCTTTGTCTTCCGCTGAAATCTCATTCGCATTCAGTTTGGACTTGATTTTCAGTCGGTACCGCAGCCGGTTTTCCGCATATTTGACCACACCGGTGACAAATCGTCTGGTATCTGGGGAACGGATGCAGGAATTGAAGGAAACATCAATCCGCCGTTTCCCTTCCGTATGGATAATGGCACCGCAGAAGGAATCCCGGGTGAGCCGGTAAATTCTGTCCAGTGCAAACATTCCCCGACTGTCGGCATAGGCTTTTGCCAGTACTGCCGTCAGTGCTTCCAGAATATTCTTGTCATAGATCTCGCGGCTGCCTCCGGTATAGTAGCGGCTCTTTTTGTAGTCGTAATCCGAATAGGTTTCGATCAGTACCCCCGCCAGCACCGCAATGGCACGATGGCTCAGTCTGCCGCCGGGAGGGCACATGTTGTCCAGAAAGAACTCCTTGAACTGGGCTTTCCGCACCACATCCGCCAGAAATGGTTCCACACATCCCGGCAGGGGGACACCATGGATCATGGCATAATCCGGTACCCATTCGCACAGGTAGGTGTCCAGCTTCTGGTAGGTCTGCCGGTAATGGGCCCAGAGAAGACAGATCTGCTCAATACCGATATGCGGCGGGATCATGTCCGGCAGGTTGATGATTTCAAAAATATACAATAATATATAGGGAAAGTCCGCTTCCAGATACTGTCCGGCTCTGGCGTTGTCCCGGAACCACAGATAGAAGGCAAGCTGTCTGCTGTCCATCTGGGAATACTGGGGGACAAAGGAGTGATAGGGCACATGTTCTGCGGGAATCCCCTGCTTGCTGTGGCTGATGGCGGCGTCTCTGCCGAATACAGCGTAGAAAGAGAAATCATTGATCCACCGCCGGACGGTTACATGCCGGATAAGCCAGCCGCTGCCGTCCTGTTCCGACACGATTTCCCCGGCGGAAGAACGTCTGGGTGCGGCCTGGATGTCGTTGAAGGACTGAAAATCCCCTCTGTCCTGTTCGCCGAATCCATAGGTCTTTCCCGCCTCTTCCGCCTGCATCCGGTTCTGGTATTCCCGGGAGGTGGAGTAGGTGGACGTCCGGTAGGTGCGGTCGGCGGGACGGACGGGGCGTGTGGCGGCAGGTGCCTTGGCCGGATCCCTGGGCGGAATGGCTTCTGTATGGGCAGTACGGGTTTCTTCCACGGATACCGGAATGGTGTCGGTGGTGCGTCCGTCATAGGTGGGGGGACTGTAGGTTCTCTTGTGAATGGGCGGCAGATCCCAGAAGGCGTCGTCTGTATTAACCGCCTGGGGACGGACAGACTTTTCTCCGGATTCCGGGGGTATTCTCTTGGCAGACTCGATCTTTTCCGGCATCTGAATCACCTCTTAAACATTCGTTCGTATCAATCCATTATACCACAGTTATGCTATAGTGTCAATGTATTTTGATTAAAAAATTCTAATCTGTATGCAAGGAACAAATGTCCTGCAGGGATTGCATTTTTGTCCGGATAATGGTATAATAGAACCGGATAATAACTGTCTGTACAGCGACAGATCGGAGGAATTTTATGCAGAAAAACCGTATTCTGGGGACAATTGTTCCCATTCTGCTGGCGGTACTGGTGATCGGCGTGGGGTACTATGTGGTACTGCCGCCCCTGTCTCCCTATTCCGCTCAGTTCTGGACCTTTTTCTTCTTTGTTCTGGCAGTGATCGGCGGGGCGGGCCTTCTGATCCAGCTTGCCAACCGGAAGATCATTGTTGTGAATCAGTCCATCAAACTGCCGGGATATATCAAGGTGCTTCTGGGGATAGCGGTAGTGGTGCTGGCACTTCTGCTGGTCTTCTCCATTGCTTCTTCCCAGATCTTCCGGGCGGGCACCTACAGTTCCCTGATCACTGTGGAAACCGGGAATTTTGCAGAAGACGTACCCCAGTCGGAATATGTCACCGATATTGCTCTGATGGATTCCGAGTCTGCCCGGATCATCGGCGCCAGAACCCTGGGTACCCTGTCGGATCTGGTGTCCCAGTATGATGTGTCCGATACCTATACCCAGATTGCCATGGAAGGAGTACCGTACAAGGTATCGCCTCTGGGGTATGCTTCCTTCTTCAAGTGGCTCCAGAACAGCTCTGAGGGGATTCCCGGGTATGTTAAGGTAGACCCGGTGGCCTTTGAAGCACAGTTCATCCGTCTGGAAGAATATATGACCATTTCTCCCTCTGCCTATCTGGGGGATGACCTGATGCGTGCCCTGCGCTTTGCCGCACCGTCTGCCATCTGGGGTTCCGTTTATTTTGAAGTGGACGACGACGGAAAGCCTTTCTGGATTGCATCCTGTCTGAAGCCCCAGGCCGGGTGGTTCGGTGCCTATGACGTAACGGAAGTGGTGGTTATGGACGCCTGTACCGGGGAAGCCGTAACCTATGCTCTGGGAGAAGTACCGGCGTGGGTGGATATCGTGTTCACCGGTAATCTGATCTGCCAGAAATACGACTGGTACGGTATGCTGGGCGGCGGGTACTTCAACTCTGTCCTCAGCCAGACCGGATGCGTGGTGACAACAGACGATTTCGGCTACAAGATCATCGGGGATGATGTGTATGTGTTCACCGGCGTCACCTCCGTTTCCAACGACGAAGCCAATATCGGTTTCATTCTGGTCAACAGCCGTACCGGGGAGTATACCTATTATTCTGTCCCGGGTGCGGAAGAATATTCTGCCATGGCCGCCGCCGAAGGTTCCGTGCAGCAGTACCGGTATGAGGCATCCTTCCCGACACTGATCAATGTCAACGGGGAAGCCACCTATATCATGGTGCTGAAGGATGCCAGCGGGATTGTGAAGATGTACTCCATGGTAAATGTGTCCAATTACAATCTGGTGGTCACTTCCGAAACACAGACTGAAGTGTTCCAGAAATATAAAGCAAGACTGAGTCAGTCCGGCGTGAATGTGGATTCCGATACCCTGGAAAGCCGCACCATTACCGTGGAAGAAATCCTGTACATCCCCATGGATGGTTCCACCACGGCTTATATCCGCTCCACGGACGGCAAGGTGTATAAGATTGCTTTCAACGAAAATCTGCTGCTGGTGGGCGAAGGGGACAGACTGACCGTGTACTACACAATCGAAGAACTCATTACCCAGCTTGTGAAATTTGAATGAGGAAACGATATGGCACAGAAAAACAAAGCGGAATTTACCGCACGGATTGACGAAGAACTGCTGAAAAAATTCTATGCCGTTGCCCAGGCGGAAGGCCGTACGCCCAATAACCATTTTCTGCATCTCCTGCGTACCAATGTGGCGTATTACGAACGGATCCACGGGAAGATTGACGTATCCAAAGTGGAAATTCCCGAAGCGGAAGAGAAAGAATAAGAGGAAACGGTATGCTTGCCATCACTTATGCGGCGGCACTGTACGGGATCGACGGTTTCCCGGTAACGGTGGAATGTACGGCGACACGGGGACTGGCTTCCTTTGAGATTGTCGGTCTGCCGGATGCAGCGGTACGGGAATCGGAAAAACGGATTTACACAGGTGCTGCCAACTGCGGATTCCCCCTGCCGGATATGGATGCCGTTGTGAATCTGGCGCCTGCCGACCGGAAGAAGGAAGGCACCGCACTGGAAATGGCGATCCTGTGTGCGCTGTACAAATCCTGTGGGATTCTGGGGGACGATTGTGACCTGACGAAGATGTGCTTCATCGGGGAAATTTCCTTCTCCGGAGAGATCCGTCCGGTGCGGGGAGTACTGGGCATGACCCTTGCCGCCATCGCCGCCGGGAAGACGGAAATTTTCGTTCCTGAAGCCAATATCGGAGAAGCATCTGTGGCCGAAACATCCGGTGTGTCTATCTATGGCGTACCGGACATTCCCACGCTGCTGGCCCATCTGAACGGCGGAAAAACCATGCAGCCCAGCTGTGCCGATCCGCTGTCCCATATGGAAACGCCCCTGTTTGCGGAAGATTTTTCCCAGGTGAAAGGACAGTTCCGGGCAAAACGGGCCATGGAAACCGCAGCCGCCGGAGGGCACAATATCCTGCTGATCGGCCCGCTCGGTTCCGGGAAATCCATGCTGGCCAAGCGTCTGCCTTCGATTCTGCCGCCCCTGAGCCGGGAAGAAGCTCTGGAATCCACCAAGATTCATTCCTGTGCCGGGATGCTGACGGACACCTCCCCCTTTATCCGGAGCCGCGTGTTCCGTTCCCCGCACCATTCCCTCAGTACGGCATCTCTGGTAGGCGGCGGAAAAGTTCCTGCTCCCGGGGAGATTTCTCTGGCCCACAACGGCGTGCTGTTTCTGGATGAGTTCCCGGAATTCCGCAAGGACGCCATGGAAGCTCTGCGGCAGCCTCTGGAAGACCGGAAAGTGACCATCACAAGAACCGCCGGACGGGTAACCTATCCCTCCACGTTCATTCTGGTGTGTGCCATGAATCCATGCCCCTGCGGATACTACGGCAGCTGGAGTGATGTGCATCCCTGTACCTGTACCCAGAAAGCCATCCACAGCTATCTGGAAAAGATCAGCGGCCCCATGCTGGACAGAATTGACATACAGATCGAGGTGCCTGCCCTGAATTTTACGGAGCTGTCGGAAACAAAGCCCGGGGAAAGTTCAGCGGAAATCCGGCAGAGAGTCACCGCAGCCAGAGATCTGTCCCGCAGACGGTTCCGGGAAGCCGGATTTGACCATGCGGAAACCATGTGCAACGGCGTCATGGAGACGGAAGCGCTCAGGCAGTTCTGTGCACTGGATGAGGACTGCACAAAGGTGATGGAGGATGTGTTCCGGAAAATGCAGATGTCCGCCAGAGCCTATGACCGGATTCTGCGGGTGGCAAGAACTCTTGCAGATCTGGAAGCCATAGGCGGCGGTGCGACGGAAAAAGACGGCATCCTCGGCGGTGCGATCCGGAAGCATCACCTGCTGGAAGCGGTACAGATGCGGGCACTGGACAAGAAATACTTTGGCTGAACAGAAAATACCCACTTTTCCACAGGATCTGTTTCCCGTGAGAAAAATGGGTATTTCTTTTTATGCTCTCTGGTATGTTTGCAGGAATGTCTCAATATCGGCAATCCCGCATTCCAGTACCGCACGGTATACATCGATGCTGTGATACTGCTCAAAGCTGTACAGCCCCCGGGCAAGCAGCTCCCGCTTCAGGTGAAGAATCGCTTCTCTATGGGCAGGATTTTTCCGCACGGCTTCCCGGATCCCGGCACAGTAGCTTTCCGCTTTTTCCACCGTCTCCCGGTCAAAGAACCAGATGTCGATATTCCATCTCGTTCCGGTGATCTCTGTTTCCAGCCCCTGAAACCACACCGTTTTGCCCTCGTCATTTACTTCTTCCTTACCCTCGTACCACAGAGGGGAGAAGCGTTCCAGCAGAGTATGGGTCAGCCGGTGGAGCTTTTCGATGGTCATATTGTCGGGGATCACATCAATATCCAGATCGGGCCACGCCATCAGATCCATGGTGGAACTGCCGATGACATGGGGCTCGCCGTATTCCCGCAGAATATCCAGCAGCCCATGGCCGTGCAGCAGAAGATCTGCTTCCTTGTACAGATCCATCAGAAGGAAATATCCGCCCAGACGGGGAGATGGTCACTGGCAACCCCCTGACGGATCCCGCAGTCCCGGAACGCAACCTTATCATTGGCAAAGATATAGTCGATCATGATGGAGGGTTTGTGGGAGGGGAAGGTGAACTGTCCGGCCAGTCTGTCGTTGGCAGAAGCAAAATCCCGCAGCAGGGGTGCCATCAGCGGGTTGTCCGGCTGCATGTTGAAGTCGCCCATGAGGACGGCCGGGAGCTTTTCCGCAGACAGCAGCTGATGTGCCAGCGCCACGGCGTGTTCCTGTTCTTCCGGGGAAAGGCCGAAGTGGCTCTGGTATACCGCAAAACCGCCGCCGATGTCAAATTCGCACCGGAGAATGGAGCGGGATTCCAGATGCCGGATGGGGTGATCGGTGATGGGATCGGGAATGTGGTGCACCTTCATTTCCTCAATGGGGTATCTTGCCACCATCCCGTTGCCGTAGGGTTCGGTACCGCCCACGTAAATGGAACGGCCGAATACACCATGGTATCCCAGAAGCGCTGCCATTTTTTCAGCCTGTGCGGTGTACTTGGGTGTCTTGCCCAGTCCTCTGACTTCGTTCAGCCCGCAGATGTCCGGGTTCACTTCCGAAATTACATCAGTCATAATGGAAGGATCAATGTTTTCCGGCAGCCCCGCCAGTGAGGTCTGATGGGAAGCGCAGTGCTGGATGTTAAATGTCATAACACGAATGTCCATGGTATATCTCCTTTTTATTTATCAGTTTACAGTGTCACAGTACAGATTTTTCCGGGTTTCCCGGATGCCAGAACCGTACCGTCGTCCCGCAGAACGCTGTATCCGTCCTTTTCCACCAATACAGCAAACACACCGCCGTGGGCACGGATGCCGGTCATGTGCAGGTGATCCATGGTTTCCGGCAGTCTGGGGCACACGGTGAAGCTGTGCAGTCCGGTGGGTTCCAGACGGAGCAGACCCTCCGTGAAGATCTTGCAGTACAGGGCGGATTCCCCGGACAGGTGCCGCTTTCCCCCCTCCGGATAGGCTTCCACCGGGTAGGGTACTCTCTCGCCCAGCAGTCGGTTTTCGCTGTAGATCCGCAGGCATTCCGTGGCTTTTTCGGTGTACCCGGCAGCGTACAGTCCCCGGAGGGCATACAGGGTGGAGCGGTCCCAGATGGTACGGTTGTCCTCGGAGGTCAGCATCCCGTCCCGGCGGAAGAGCCAGTCGGAGGTCAGTGCCGCCACAGTGCCTTCCGCACGGTCGTAAAGGCCGGCACACAGGGGCATGCAGATCCAGGAACGGAGCACTTCGCAGCCGTCATGGTAGGCATAGGTTTCAAACCCGTGGATGTTTTTGGCAAATACTCTGTCAATGGCAGCGGCCAGTGCATCGGCTTCTCCGGCATATGCGTCCGCCAGGGCAGGCATACCCAGATCCCGGCACAGAAGGGAAGCGTAACGGTATCCGGCCAGTGCCAGACAGGAGGTGTTCAGATTGGTTTTGCCGCTTGTGAAACGGTTTTCCAGTTCATCGGAATCGGAGGCGATCACCCCGTCTTCGGTTTTCTTCCGGCGGCAGTATTCGGCGCACCAGCGGATGGCAGGCAGCAGTTCTATGGCCCAGTCCTCTCTTCCGCAGGTCAGCACAAACCGGGATGCCCCATAGAGATACATGGCAGCGTCCCCCCGGTCTCCGGCGCCGTTCCAGTAATCCACCCCTTCTGCGATGACGGAAGAGGGAATGGGGGTAAAGGAATCGCTCATGAAGGGAATATACATCCGGTAGGCGTTCATGCTGGCTTCCAGAAGCACTTCGTCTCCGGTGTATGCGAAATACGGTCCCGCATATTCCACCTGGTCATTGCACCATGTTGCCGCATAATAGGACTTGCCGCCGGGGGAATGGATTTTCCCGAATTTTGTGTCAAATACGGATTCCCCTGCCCGGAACTTGGCATAGTTGAACAGGGTGTCCAGCGTATTGTCACCGGTGTCCAGCGCCATGGGGGCAGTCAGCTCTTCCATACGGCGGAGACGGGCAGCCAGATCTTCATCGGCGGTATTTTTCGGTACCGGCTGATGGGCATACCGGCCGGTGTAGATCACATCGAACTGGGTTACCACGTCGCTGGCAGCCGCTTCAAACCAGCATTCCGCAATGCAGATACCCATGGGGCCCATTTCTTCATGCACCTTGCCGAAGACGGAGGTGTCCAGAGAAATGGAGTACCAGGAAGGATGGCGGACGGTGATCCGTTCATAGGAAGCCCGTTTGTCCGCCGCCGGGAACAGGAGCCGTTCCACCTGAATGTCGCCGTCATGGCTGCACAGCTTCAGCAGACCGCACCGGATCCCTGCTTTGTCCAGTACTTCCCGGAGCCGCATGCCGTCCGCCAGAACCGCAGGAGAGGACATGTCCAGCTGATAGGATGCGTGGGTGTCGTTGGGGCGGCGGCGCAGGGTGGGGAATACCGGATGGTGGGACAGGATCAGCTTTCCCTCTTCGTCCGCACCGTATGTAACCGTATCCGAGCAGCCGTAGCCGGCAATTTCTATATCTTCCACATGACGTTCCCCGGGGGTGGGAATCCATTCCGTGGCGTATTTGTTTTCGATGATGTTCCAGCGTGCCATATGTTACTTCCTTTCGGATTTGATGGTTCTATTATGCCATACTTTTCCCGGCAATTGCAAGGAATTTTTGAAAAAATACGAAAAACCACTTGACAAATCCATCGGTTTGTGGTATCATTTCTCCTGCGGGTATACCAAATGCGGGTATGGCGGAATTGGCAGACGCACAGGATTTAGGATCCTGCGGGAAACCGTGCAGGTTCGACCCCTGTTACCCGCATCATATACACATGCAGATGTAGTTCAGTGGTAGAACATCAGCTTCCCAAGCTGAATATGCGGGTTCGATTCCCGTCATCTGCTTTTTTTATTTTGCAGGGAATCGAACCCACTCGATATCCCGTCATCTGCTTTTTTATTTTTTCTCAAAATATACCATCTGTACAGTATAATTCCACCATGTATTGTGCAGGTGGCTTTCTTTTTTCATATTCTGTGCGTTCCTTATACCCAGACTATATCGAGATGTACAATATTTTGCGCTCAATATGCACCATATTTTTTCCAGATTCCACACGCCATTCCACATAAAAAGCTCCGGAAATCCCTCCCAGAGCTTGTTTCTATATCCTATTTCCCCAACTGTTCCAGTGTTTCCACAAACCGTCTGCGGAACAGCACCGGATCAATGGCTTTCACCACCACCGCATTGTCTGCCGGAATCTGTGTCTCCACGGACATGGGTACCGTCCGGTCAAAGAAGATCACCTGTCCGTAGGAGGGTTCCTCTTTCGTGCAGCAGTATGCGTACACCGATACCGTCTCCCGTACCAGCTCCGGCCACAGCGCACATCCCATGGCAACCGCATCCGGCAGATCCGCAGCAGTACCGTGACCGCAGCGTTCATTGTACGCCACAAGGGCTGAGGTGGCTTCTGCCATAAACTGCATCACAGCATTCCCGGATGCCAGCGTGTCCAGATCTTCTCTGTTCAGTGCCGCCTCTCCCAAACACATATCGAAACCGATGATGGTCAGCGGTATGCCGGCGGTCAGGAGAATCTGATAGGCTTCCGCATCCACATATACATTGAATTCTGCTACAGGTGTACAGTTCCCGGGGCCGAATCCGCCGGTGCCCATGGACCAGATGTGCTTCACACCCGCCATGGCTTCTCTGTCCTGCAGGATGGCCAGCGCCAGATTGGTGGCAGGGCCAAGAGCCACAATTTCAATTTCCCCCGGATACGCCCGCACCAGTTCCAGAATCTTTGTGACCCCGTGGACAGATTCCGGCTGTGTACTGGGATGCACCAGATCCCGGTCTCCCAGTCCGTCTTTGCCGTGCACACCTTCCGCACACACAAGAGGACGGTACAGCGGCTGTCTGGCGCCGGGATATACGGGAATATTCTTTCCGGCAGTCTCCAGGGTCATGAGAGCATTGCGGGTACCCTTCTCCAAAGGGATATTCCCGGCAACGGTGGTTACGGCCAGAATTTCCGTGTCCGGCTGTGCACAGGCAATGAGCAGGGCAGCGGCGTCGTCTGTTGCGGTATCGGTATCTATAATAAGTTTACGCATAATGAGCCTCCTGTTGTGGGATTTCGGTTTCAGTATACCAGTGCGGCGGAGTGGAGTCTACCGTAAAATGTAAATTTTTTGTCGGATTCCTTCGATATAGTAAAAATTCCTCTTGACAACCGGCATGCCGTATGATATACTTTTCTGTACATGCGACGACTGGAAACAAGTACGTTTTCCCGCGATCCCGTCAAGAGAACCGGCGGTTGGTGCAAGCCGGAGGGGAAGGGTGGCGGAATACATTCCATGAGCAGCGCACCGAACGGGTGTCCCCAGTAGGCTGCGACGGGCGTTCCCGTTACCGGACAGGGGCATCTGGATGTGCTCCGTGAGGTCTTCATCGAGACGGTGAGGACAAATTGAGGTGGTACCACGGTATTATGCCGTCCTCTGTATTTCTTGGTGATGTACAGGGGGCGTTTTTATATTTACTCCTGTAGTAGAAAGGACACAAAATGGTTATTACCGATTTACTGGAAAAAAATGCGAAACTGTATCCCGGGGAAGTGGCGCTGGTGGAAGTGAACCCTGCCTCCGAACCGGATCCCAATCTGACATGGCGGGAATTTTCCCTGATCGAATCTGCCACCGGCGGCAAGTACCGTCGTGAAATGACCTGGAAGGAATTCGATACCAAGGCCAACCGATTTGCCAATCTGCTGCTGACCAGAAATATCAAGAAGGGTGACAAGGTTGCCATCCTGCTGATGAACTGTCTGGAATGGCTGCCCATTTACTTCGGTGTTCTGAAAACCGGTGCGCTGGCCGTACCCATGAACTACCGTTACACCGGCGAAGAAATCCGGTACTGTGCCGATCTGGCGGAAGCGGATGTACTGGTGTTCGGGGAAGAATTCATTGACCGTGTGGAATCTGTATACCAGCAGCTGCCGAAGATCAAAAATTTCTTCTATGTAGGCGATAACAAACCGGACTTTGCTGACAGCTACGACAGACTGGTGGACTACTGTTCCTCCATCGCTCCCGCCGTATATCTGGAAGAAGAAGACGATGCTGCTATCTACTTCTCCTCCGGCACCACCGGGTTCCCCAAGGCAATCCTGCATACCCATACTTCTCTCATCAACTCCTGCCGCACCGAACAGAACCACCACAGCCAGACCAGAGACGACGTATTCCTCTGCATCCCGCCGCTGTACCATACCGGAGCCAAGATGCACTGGTTCGGCTCTCTGCTGTCCGGTTCCAAGGCGGTAATTCTCCGGGGCGTACGGCCTGACTGGATCCTCCGTGCGGTTTCCAGCGAGCACTGTACCATCGTATGGCTGCTGGTGCCCTGGGCGCAGGATATTCTGGATGCCATTGACAGAGGCGACATCCATCTGGAAGACTATCATCTGGAACAGTGGCGTCTCATGCATGTAGGGGCACAGCCGGTTCCGCCGTCCCTGATCAAGAGATGGAAGAAGATGTTCCCCAACCACGACTACGACACCAACTACGGTCTGTCTGAATCCATTGGTCCCGGTGCTGTTCATCTTGGTGTGGAAAACATCCACAAGGTCGGTGCCATCGGCAAGGCCGGCCATTTGTGGGAAGCCAAAATTGTCAATCCCAAT
>JAFQGY010000397.1 GCA_017415325.1 Clostridia bacterium | reverse complement strand
TATAGTCCCTGCAATTCCATCTGCCACTGGATATTGTTTATCCAAGACATGAGAAATAGTGGAGAGAGCTCCCAGGGACCCGACCCTGCTCGCCACAGAACGTTTCCAATTGCATAAATATAGTTAATCAGTGTTTACTTACTTCTTATTTCTGATTTCTTACCTTATTCAAACCACTTGTCTGGCGTCCTGCTGTAATCCACCGTATCCGGCAGCTTCCGCCATTCGTTCCACTTCACTTCCGCTGCGTCCACTTCTTCCCGGAAACGCTTTCCTTCTTCCGCATCGGGATGGAGCATCAGCCTGATGTACCGCCACTGGAAACGGGAACGCTTTACGGCATCCAGTCTGTCTCCGGCCAGTTCTTCCGCTTTGTTCCACCACAGTTCGATGGTTTCTTCCATGGCTTCGTACTTGTCTCTGGGAATGATGGAGAAGGGGCCATCCCAGATTTTCATGTGTCCGCCGGCTGCTTCCGCACAGGTGTAGTCGATGTATGCCCGGATGTACCGCCAGCCTTCGCCGTAGTAGGCCGCCAGGAATTCATCCATATGCCGGTAGTAGTCCACGGTGCTCATATAGGGATCCATCATCAGCTTGGCCAGCAGATAGCACCGCAGCTCGCCGAATTCCCCGGAGGCGGGAGAATTGTAGTTCCCTTCCGGATACATGCCGCGCACGCCGTGTTCCGCAAAGAACCGCATGTTTTCCCGCAGTACGCCGAAGTTGGGGAAGGTGGGGATGTAATAGGAGAAGTCGGTGACATAGTCCCAGATGTAGATCCGGTCGCAGATTTTGTTCCAGTCCAGAATGTCATTGAAGAATTTATCGTTTTCCGGACAGGTACGGTCGTTCAGCGGATGGCTGAAGCAGCATTCGATGGAGCAGAGCCGGATACATACATTGGGCAGGGGTTTGGTGATGGAGGGCACATTGCGGGTGTACTGGTATGCCAGGGTGTCGATGACCACATGGGGATAATCTTCGGCAATGTCCGCCGCCACTGCATTGACAAACCGCAGCAGGGTACCGGCATGGCTTCCCTCTTCCGCATCCACCGCCGCACACTTTTCGCATTTACAGTAGTTGTAGTTGTCGTTCTGGGACACCGATACAATGGTCACATCGGGATCCTTTTCCAGAATCCGCCGGACGCTGGCCTTGGCCTTTTCCAGCACAGCCGGGTCGGACAGGCAGGGCTGCTGGTTCTGGGGCACACCCACCAGGCTTTCCATGGTATGTACGAATCCGCCGTATTTCACGTGGCCTCCCATTTCTCTGGGGATCACACGATGGTTCACGCCGTTCTTCACGCACCAGTCCACATCGCTGTTGCCGCACTGCCAGTCGGACTGCCGCATTTCAAAGGGAGGCGTGAAGGCCCAGCCCTCATTTACCACGATATCTCCTTCTCCCAGAGATTCCAGTCCGGGCATGAAGAACCGCATCCCGGCGTATTTTTCCAGAAAAGCATACACACCGTAGATCACGCCCCGTCCGTTTCCGCCGCAGATGGATATGCCGCCACAGTCACAGACACAGATCCGGTATCCGTCCCGGTCGATGGCAGAGTCGAGCTGCAGTTTGATTTCCAGACCGTCACCGGTGCGAAGTCCGGCTTTTTCCAGATATTTCTGCAGCTGTCCGCAGGCATACTGTTCCGGTGCAGATTCCCCTGCCGTGATCCGGACGCTATCATATTCTTTTTCACATACAATCAGTTTCCGCATACCTTTTCTCCTGTATTCTTTAGTATTTTTACGGTATAGAACCGTCCTGTACCCCTTCATTTTATAGGATTTATCGGTCGTATGCAATGGAATCGCAATATTGTTCACACATTGTTTACACACGCAAACAGCAAAACTGAAAACAAATTTTCGTTTTCCGCTTGTATCCGATCCGGGAATATGGTATACTGTATGAAGATCAATTGTTCTTTTTCAGGAGAGTACAGTATATGACAAACCCGTACATCGAGTGTCCTATTTGGGAAAATGACCGGTACTGCCTGCGGCTTGTGGAAGATGCCGATGCAGACGACCTGTTCCTTGTTTATTCTGACAGAAACGCATGGCCGATTTTCAACAGCGACAACTGCACCAGCGATTTCCGGTACACAGAGCGTCAGCAAATGGCGGAAACCATTGCTTTCTGGAGAGAGGAATACCGGAAACAATATTATGTCCGATGGGCTGTCACAGATAAAGAAACGGGACATGCCATAGGAACCATTGAACTTTTCAACCGGCAGGCACAGGATTTTTTCACAAACTGCGGCCTGCTCCGGCTGGATCTGCGCAGCGATTACGAAACGGCTGCTGTGATTACGGAAATTCTGGGACTGCTGCTGCCGGATGCCTTTGCCCTGTTCCACTGCAGGATGATTGCAACCAAAGTTCCCAGCATGGCTGCGGAACGGAAAAAAGCTGTGGAAAAACTGGGGTTTGTCCCCACAGAAGAACTTCTGACAGGCAGCCATACCGGAAAAACATACGGAGAGTATTGTATTCTGCTGAAATGACAAAAAGGAAGTCTGTTCCATCTGTATGTACAGGCTTCCTTTTTTAGGCAGGTCATTTTACCGCTTCAATCACACAGAACCGCTGCAGATCCCCGGCCGCCGGAATCAGGTCATAGGGGTTTTCCGCCCAGACCGCCTCTGCCACCACCGTGGACTGCACCTTGGCAAACCCGGCATCCCGCAGATCCTGCAGCAGATATTCTTCCACCATGCCCCGGGCAATGCCGACGCTTTCCGCCAGTGCATAACTCCGGCTGTCCTTTTCGATATAGCTTCCCTTGATCAGCAGCCGTCCGCCCGGTTTCAGAACCCGGTACAGCTCTGATGCCACCTTTTCCGTATCCGGAATGTTCCCGAACCCGGCAAAGGACGTGATCCAGTCAAAACTGCTGTCCTGCACTGCCAGGTATCTGCCGTCCGTGGCAACGCAGTATACATTTTCCCGTGCCGGACATCTTTTGCGCCGGGTGACTGCCAGTTCCAGATTGCTGATGTCGGTACATACGATGGTCACGTCCGCCGGTGCTTCGTCCAGAACCAGCTGCAGCATATTTCCGCCGCCGGTGGCCAGATCGCACACGGTTCCCTGCAGGGCATGCAGACGCTTCCGCACATACAGATCCTGTGCGGCAAACCCATCCAGCGTTTCCTTGTTCATGCGCGCATAGTAATCATCAACTTCCGTGGAAAGGCTTACCTTTTCATCCGAGAGAAACTGCGCCAGATAGTCTTCCGTCAGCTCTTCCCGGTTCAGGTATTCCTGTTCCCCGGACAGCTCCATGTGGATCAGATTGTACACGCCGAACCCATGGGTATACCGGGTGCCGCACTGCGGACAGACCAGAGATTCCGGCAGAGGACACCGGCACTTCGGACACTGCAGAATCGCATGAATATCAAACAAAACTCACCACTCCTTTTCCGCCGCCAGTACGGACAGACGGAAGGCACAGGGCCATGCCACCAGCCAGTCGTTGAGCGCACCGCGTCTGCCTCCCTGGAAATTCCAGCGGCAGTGGAACAGTGCTTCGTTCTGGCTGCCCACGGGACGCACCACATCATGCACCACCAGTTCCCCGTCGCCGATGTACTGCAGCACCGCACGCCACATCATCTCCGCCCGGGTCTTCCATCTTTCGTCGCCTGTGATTTCCGCCAGTTCCCGCACATAGGGCACCACAATCCCGGCGTACATATCCAGATGGTGATGCTGGGCGGACACGGAGGTCAGGCCCTTCACGCAGACATGGTACTGATTGATTTCATCCTCCGGCGCATACACGGGCTGGTAGTGGAACATCCAGGAGGTGAAATAGTACGCCGCTTTTTCCGCATATTCCTTATAGATCTCTTTCCCCGTCAGCCGGTACAGCAGTACGCCGCTCATAATGAAGGGGGCGGAGGTTTCCTTATCCACACAGCAGGTGTCCAGTGCCCCGGCGGTGCAGCAGAACTTGTCCAGATCTCTGCGCATATAGAACGCCATGGATTTTTCCGCCATCGCCAGATACTTCTCTTCCCCGGTCAGTTCATACAGCTTGGCCAGTGCGGGAATCACGAAACCGCCGATGGTGCCGCCTTCGTCCAGACAGACCCCGTCCAGCCGCCACTGCTTCCCGAAACCGAATTCTTCGGAAAAGTGGTCACAGAAGAAGTCGCACAGTCCCTTCCCGGCCGCCAGATACGCAGGCTTTTCCATACCGATGTCCCGCAGTCTGTCGTATACCCGCAGATACTCATAGGCACCGTAACCCATGTTGCAGGTATCCGCCGCGGCGTTGTCCAGATCCGTATAGTCCCGCAGCTGTGCCGCCAGAAGCCCCGATTTTGCCGTACAGAGCGCCGCACGGGTATCCAGAATTTCCAGAGCCGCATCCAGACTGTCCTTATGCCCGAAACGGATGTAGTCTTCCACCAGCATTCTGGAGAACAGGATATTCTGTCCGCACCATGCCAGCTCGAAGCAGCGGTCACCCCGGTAGGCAAATCCGCCCTTTCCGTCCGGCAGGAAGCCGATGATGAAGCCTTTCTTTCCTTCGTATTCGCTGATCAGGCTCTTGGCAAACACGATGGATCTGTCCCACACGGCCCGGTTTTCCGGCACGGTCAGGTCGCTGTTGTCCCCGAAAATGGGCAGAGCTGCGTCCAGAACGTCACAGATCCCGTAATTTTCCCATCTGGGACGGGATACGGACAGGTACATGCCGCTCTCGAAGGTTTCTCCGGGGGCCAGAGAAATACTGGTCTCATAGGCAGGACCGTAGGCATCCCGGTAGGCGTATGTCACGGGGGATTCGATCACGGGATGGAGGATTTCCTGATACCAGGTTTCGCCGTCCTTCCAGATGCTGCAGGAGGACTGCAGAGACATGTCCGATTCGGCTGAGGCAAACAGACCGCAGGCAAAATCCTTGTTTTCCGTCATGGTACAGGAGGGAACCGCTTCTCTGTCGTAGCCGAAGATCCACCGTTTTCCGTCCCGCTCCATGCCCTTGGGTTCGCCGCCATTGCCGAAAACATTCCCGTTCACGTTGACACAGGGAATCAGGTACCGTTCCGGAGTATAGCAGGTACGTACCCGGAAGATGGTCTGCAGCTGTTTCGGTTCCTGCGTGATGTTCTTCAAAGAGCGGTGTACATAGAACAGGGTCTCGCTTTCCTGTCTGACCGTGATCTGCACTCTGCAGGTTGCATCGGCAAAAATACCGTCTTCCGTCTCCGGCAGGGAATGTTCACCCGCTTTGTCCAGATACAGAGGGGCCAGCAATTCCACTACCGCCTTGTCCGATGAAGCCGATACCGAAAATTTTCCATTGTCATATTGGATATACATAGTGTCCTCCGAAGCTGTGCTTGGTCTGTGAAATGATTACTGTCCGTAGAATTCCCAGGTCTTTGCCATGGCATCCAGAATCTTGCTTTCGCTCTTGGCATAGGTGGATGCAAAGCCGCCCCCTGCCTTGACCGTGGTGCCGATGATGCCTTCGATGCTGCCCCATGCGAACACCTTGCCCAGATCATAATATTTGGTGGCAAAGATGATGTCAAACATGGCGGCGGATTCTTCGTCACGGGCCAGTTTGGTAGTCAGGTTTACGTCATAATAGGCTTCCACAACGGCATCGGAATAGCAGGACAGAGCTTCCAGCAGGACAGTGGTTCTTTCCAGTGCGTCACCGGTGATGGTCACGGGAATGCTGATGCTGGGGCACACGTGGGATGCGATGATATGGCAGTAGTCTTCCTGTGCGCTGTCATACTTGGGGTTGGGCAGGATCCCGAAGTCGGAGATCATTTCCCGGTAGCCGCTGATGTCGTAGATACTGCCCGGACGGAACAGAAGCCGGTCTTCCATCAGCATGGTGTCCAGTACCTTCCAGCCGTCACTGCCGATGTCCGTCACCATAATGGCCGCATTCTTATCGCAGAACACCGTGGACAGGGTTTCGATCACCGCTTCGTTCCGTTCGTTGTTCAGCACGATTTCAGGAGAACCGTCTGCGGAAACCTTCGCCAGCTGCCCGCCGGTACCGTAGAACAGCACAGCCGCCAGACCATAGTCACTGCCGATGCCGTATGCGTCGTTCTTGTCCAGCACACCGTCACCGTTCACGTCATAGGTTGCCCCCTGTGCGGCTGTGTACATGGCATCAATGATCCACTCTCCCTTGGCCACCATCGCATAGGGATCCTCCAGACCGTATTCCTTTACCAGCGCCTTGTTGTAATACACCCCGTAGTTCAGCTCTTCATCCCCCAGGGTCACGTATCCGGTGAGACAGTACAGCTTGCCGCCCATGTCCAGATCCCGGCGCAGGGCTTCGTCCCACCAGGGGGCTTCCAGATCGATCAGCGGCGCCAGATCCCACAGATGCCCGTCCTGTCCCATAATCATGGAATCGTTGATGTACAGCTGGGTGATGTCATAGGCATCCTCTCCCGCTGTCACCGCATTCTTTGTGGTGGCTTTCACGTCAGATGCTTCTTCCCATGCGATTACCACATTGAAATCCTCTTCCACCCGCAGGTTCCGGTTGAAAATGGCGTCATTGAGCACTTCGCCCTTCTGGTCATCAGACCAGGCAAAATCCAGGTACTGCTTCATTTCGCCGGGATTCTGCCGGGTATAGCAGAGGGAACGGAACTCTTCCCCGCCGTAGTCCGCCTCCGCAACGGCAAGAGGATAGGCGGTTTCGGTTTCCACAGTTTCGGTTTCGGCAGTCTGGGCAGCGGTATCCGGGGTTTCTTCCACAGTGGTTCCGCCGCAGCTGTTCAGAAGGAGGCAGGCAAGCAGAACAAGGATCAGAGTCTGTTTTTTCATGTGCAGTTCTCCTGAATGTATTAAATTTTCTTTCTTTATTTATACAGGATTTCCACTGGAATGTCAATAGCTTCCGGGCAATTTCCACCCGCCGGGACGGTAGAAAACATCTGCTGCATATTACACAAATTACACAAAAAGCATTGACACCCCCCCTCAAATTATGGTATAATGACAAAGGAATATTTCCATATCAATATGCAACTTATGTACTTATCAGAAAGGTTATTTATGAAAACATCTGTGCGACTGACCTGTCTGCTTGCTGCGCTCCTGATGGTTCTTCCCCTTTCTTCCTGCGGAAATGACAATACCGTCGAATCTGCCGAAGACACCGCTGCCGCGGAAACGGACACTGCAGAAACCGCTCCTGCCGATCCTCTGGCCGCTCTGCCTGCTGCCGATTATGAAGGCTACAGCTTCCGTCTGAACATCCGCAACGACGACCGCTGGGTGAATGACCAGATTGCCGAGGAACTGACCGGGGAAGTGGTGAATGACGCTGTTTTCAAGCGCAACTCCGAAATCATGGACCGGTACAATGTTGCCATCACCCACACCCGCTCCTCCCATGCCAACTCCGACACAGACGCCAAAGCCAACATCACAGCCGGTGATGACGCCTATGATCTGATCACCAACCATCCCAGAACGGTGCATCAGTACTGCAACGAAGGCCTTGCCCTGGACTGGCATACCTTCAAGTATGTGGATCTAACAAAGGCCTACTGGGATCAGGACGCTGCCAAAAGCTTTACCATGCCCGACGGCGGTCTGTACTGCATGATCGGCGACAACAGCCATTGTTCCGTAGGCGCTACTTTCGCCATGCTGTTCAACAAGGACTTGTTCGATCAGCACGGTCTGGATTATCCCTATGAAGCGGTTCTGGAAGGCAAGTGGACCATGGATATGTTCCTTGAGATCTCCGAAACCTATTCCAATGACCTGGACGGGGACGGCGCCATGGGTGATAACGACCTGTACGGCTACGTGACCCACCACTGGGTAGGCCCCATTCAGGCCTTCTACTCCTCCGGCGCCCGTGTTATCGCCAAGGATTCCGACAGCTACGAATACGATGTGT
>JAFQGY010000396.1 GCA_017415325.1 Clostridia bacterium | reverse complement strand
GCCTCCCTTCGGCGGGGAAGAAAACTTCCTCTCCTTTATGGACGCTCTGCATGAAAAAGGCGACCTTCTGGGTGTGTACTGTTCCGGTTTCGGATACACCATCCAGAGCAATCTCATTGCAGAATACAACAATCGGGAAACCTATGAAAAAGACGGTCTGGAAGCAGGAATGTGCGCCGGTCCTGACGGAAAAGTAGCCGTCAGCCATATCTGTACCGGCCAGCGTTCCGGTTATGACATCTGCCCGGCATCCGAAGTGGGGCGGGAGCTTCTGATGAACGCTTACAAACCGCTGATGGAAAGCGGCATTGATTATGCCCAGATCCTGGACCAGAACCACGGCGGCGGTCAGTATTTCTGCTACAGCCGGAACCATGGCCATCCTACAGCCCCCGGTACATGGATGACAAAAAATATGCAGGACATGCTGGGCGAATGGAATCGGATCGGGGGAAAGACCCTGTTCGGCTGTGAATCTGCTGCTGCGGAGCCCTTTATCGGCAATCTGCTGTTCAGTGACAACCGGTTCGAGCTGAACTACTTTATCGGAAAAGCCGTTCCGCTGTATGCGTATCTCTATCACGAATATCTGCGGAATTTCATGGGCAACCAGGTATGCTGTCCCTTCCGTTCCGATGTGGATTCCCTCCGCTGGCGCATGGCGTACTCCTTTGCTGCCGGTGACTGTCTGACCCTGGTGCTGACCCCCGACGGAATTCTCATGCCCAACTGGGGCACCAGAGATTTCGAACATGCCCCGGACAAGGAAAAGAGCCTGCATATGATCCGGAATCTGACCCGGTTCTATAAAGAAAAAGCCAAGCCATATCTGTACGCAGGCCGTATGATTCCCGCTGCTCCCGTAGAATGCAGAGAGATTGCCTTTGAAATAAGCGGCCAAACATACAGCTTCCCGGCCGTACATACCTCCGCATGGACAGCTCCCGACGGTTCCACCGCACAGATTCTCGTGAATCCCGGTGACACAGAAGAAATCTGCACCGTAAACGGCAGAGAAGTCACCGTTCCCGCAATGGATGCTGTTTTACTGAACTGACACAAAATAATAAGAGAATTAGCCGATTGCAAAACTCGGAAAAACGATATCCCGCACTCGAAAACCGGCTACGGTGAGCAGGGTAGAGGTACCTGCGAACTCGCTCTACTATTTCTGATGTTCTGCAATTCCTATATATAGTGGAACATGGAATTGCAGGCACTATATCCAGCCAAACCCATTCCAAAAGTTTTTGCGGAGCTTTTTTCAAAAAGCGACCGTTCCCCCTCTACTGGAGTTTTGCAATCAGCTATAATAAGAGAATTGAAAGGAGTCATGCAGCAACGCATGGACAGAACTATGAAACAGTTTTACAAAGTTCTCGGCTTCCCCCCTGACGACGCCCGTCTGACCAGAAACCGCCACACCAATTCCATTTTCCCCATCACAAAGTTCGCATCCCGGGAGGAAGTGGAAAAGCGCCGTGAAGAACTGCGTTTCAACCTCCGTATGGCAGCAGGTCTATATCCCTGGCCCGAAAAGACACCCCTCAACGCCAGATATGAAGATGCAGGCGAATACGAAGGCTATTCCATCAAAAAAATTATGTTCGAAAGTTATCCCGGCATGTGGTCCACCGGGAATCTGTACCTGCCCCGGCCCATGAAGGCAAAAGCCCCCGCCATCCTCAATGTCATCGGTCACTGGGAAGAACAGCGCCTCACCCGGATGGACACCGCTGACTACCCCCAGCAGCTGGCCAACTTTGCCCGGATGGGTTTCATCTGCCTTGTTACCGATATGATCGGCAAGGTAGACAGCCGGCAGGTATCCCATGAATACGGCAGAGAAGAAAAGGAACTCTGGACATCAAACGGCCTCGGCATCCAGCTGTGGAACAACATCCGCGCACTGGATCTGCTGTGTTCCATGCCGGAAGTGGATGCGGAAAACATCGGTATGACCGGTGCATCCGGCGGCGGATCCCAGACCCTGTTCCTGAGTCTGCTGGACGACCGGATCAAAGCCGCAGCCCCCATCAATATGATCTCTCTGCATATGCAGGGCGGATGCCAGTGTGAAAATGCCGCAGGACTCCGACGCGATACTGACAACACCGAAATGTGCGCCATGATTGCTCCCCGTGCCCTGTTTCTGGCAGGATCCACAGGTGACTGGACGAAATATCTTGAAACCGCAGAGCTGCCCGGTGTGCTGGAATCCTATCGTCAGTACGGAGCAGAAAGCATGGTGGAACATTTCTACCAGGATGCACCGCACCAGTATAACGCCAAAACCCGCCATAAGGTGTACAGCTTCTTTGCCCGGCACCTGATGGGATATGATCCCGAATGGACGGAACAGCCCATCGAAGTGGAAGATCTGCAGGCACTGACATGGTTCCGCGGAAACGGCCATGCGCCCGGCTTTGACAATGATGCCGAATATTATGCATTCCACAAAGCAGAACGTACTGCCCGTGTTGCAGAGCTGTCCGATGATGAAAAGCGCAGAATGCTCCGCTGGGTAACCGGCATCCGCTGTAGCGGGTACAATTACATCCCGATTTCCAGTGAAAAAGCAGAAGATACACTGGGGGAAAAAGGTGTTCTTGCCGGCTGTCACGGCAGAAAGCTGCCTATGGTAAAAATCACCCCCGCAAACTGGGACGGGAAACGGATCTGCCTTGCGCTTGGAAACGACGGCAAAAACTGTCTTGATGCCGAAGCGGTACAGAATATGCTCTGCGAAGGGTACAAAGTGGTCAGCGGCGATCTGTTCCTGACAGGGGAATTTGAAGGTGCTGTACAGAATACTGCAGGCAGCGAATCGGACAACCGCTATCTCACCACATTCCACTATACCAACGAAGCCTGTCGCACCCAGGATGCAGCGCTGTTCGTCAAAGCAGCAGCAGATCTGGGCGGTGAACTGACGCTGTGGGCTGACGGATGTGCTGCCCGGGCCGCCGCCTGTGCCATTGCGCTCTGCGATGGTGTAAAAGAAGCGCATCTGGAAGCATCTGCTCTGGCGCTGGAAGGGGATGAAGCGTATTATAATACCTTCTTCCTTCCGGGTATCTGTACTGTGGGCGGACTGGATGCCTGCCTGCAGCTGGCCAAGTGTCCTGTTGTGAAGTTCTGAGTGGAAAGAAAGGAAACGAATATGAACAGTACCGAACGAGTACGGAATGCCATTCTCGGAAAACCGATAGACCGTCAGCCCATCTACGGCTGGGTATCCGCCAATCTGTCCGAAGAGATCACCAGAGAATATGGTTCCGTTGCCGCATTTGAAGATGCCTATGAATTTGACGCTGCCCATATTTTCGGTGGCCCCGGTTCCTACCGCGGAGATGTTCTGAACGCACTCCGGGCGGAAAACGAAGAACTGACCCCGGATCTTCTGGTTGATGCAGATTTCTTCACAAATCCCGACAATCCTGCCGATTACGAAGGACTGGCTGCCAGCATCCGTTTCCATAAGGAAAGAGAACGGTTCTGTTATGTACAGACGCCCGGTTTCTTTGAAGCTTTCAACGGAGTATTCGGAATCGAGAACCAGCTGCTGTATATGGCTATGTACCCCGATGAGCTGGGAGAACTGTATGCCCGTCAGGCGGAATGGTCCATCAGATTCGCAGGGCACTGTATCGATGCAGGAGCCGACATGATCCACATTTCCGATGACTGGGGTGCACAGGCGGATCTGATGTTCAATCCCCGTCTCTGGTGGGAAATTATTTACCCCAACATGAAAAAAGTGGTGGATTACGTGCACAGCAGAGGCGTATTCTGCAGTCTCCATTCCGACGGCTGTGTCCGCAAGGTGACCGACGGCATTGCAAAGCTGGGACTGGATCTGGTGCATCCCTGGCAGGAAAGTGCCGGTATGGATTACGACCTGTATCTGGACAACTATCAGGATACATTCGCCATTCTGGGCGGAATCTGCATCCAGACAGTGCTCGGTGTGAAGCCGCAAGACAAACTGGAAGCGGAAATCCGCCGTGTATTCGGACTTCTGAAAGGCAAACGCTGGATCTGCTGCACCACACACTTTGTACAGAATCACTGCTCCATGGAAGATCTGAAATTTGCCTATGACCTGATCTACAAACTTGCAAGAGAATAATACATCAAACAAAGCCGGGAGAAACACACCCGGTTTTGTGTTTGCCTTTGGAAAAATATATAGTATGAAATTTGCAGGATTCTGTTGCCATCCGCCAGAAGCCGTGCTACAATATAACTGGAAAACGATACGAAAATACAACGGAAGATCAAATGATCATAAATGAACTTTACTGAAAGCGGGAGCATCAGAAAGACTGATGAGATCAGCCGGAGTACATGAACAGGAGAAAATTATGCAAACCATTACCGAAATACGTCCGGACATATTCCGGCTCACGATTCCTTTTGAGGATATATATACTACAGTATTTTTTATCAGAACTGCAGCAGGGTATCTGCTGTTTGATACGGCGACCTATGATTCCGATATTGACAGATATATTCTACCTGCCATGGAGCAGCTTGGGATCACACCGGACAAACTGAAATATGTGTGCCTTTCCCACAGCCACCGTGACCATGCCGGCGGGCTGTCCCGTCTGATGCGGGTCTGCCCTGATACCTGTATCCTGTCCCACAGCGATTCTCTGCGCAGTTCTTTTTCGCAGTACGGCACAGAAGATATACAGGACAACCAAACCATTCTGCAGGATCTGCGCCTGATTCTCATTCCGGGGCATGCTTCGGACTGCACTGCAATATTGGATACCAGAAGTAATACATTGCTTACCGGGGACTGCCTGCAGGTATATGGAATCTACGGCTCCGGCAACTGGGGAACAAACATCACCATGCAGTCTGCCCACCGGCAAGCCCTGCAGAAACTGCGGTCATTTCCCGTGAATACCATCATAGCATCTCACAATTACCATCCTTATGGGTATATCGCCGAAGGCAAAGCAGCCGTGGAGCATTATTATGCCGGATGCGAAGAGGCACTGGATGCTGTCCAGAAAGCAGTGACCGATCACCCGGACATGGACGATCAGGCTGTTGCAGCATGCTATATGAAAACAACCGGACTTCCCAGAACCGGCGCTCATGTATTTGCGGCAGCAAGACGGGAATGCGGCCAAAATAAAGAATAAACGAAAACATCTCCTGTATCATATGTCAGGTTATGTCTTCTACTTCGAAATATATATTACATGAAATTTCCCGAATTCTGTCATTATTTGGAAAACGCAGAAGGATTAATGAGAAATATATGAAAATCTTATAAAATACAGTATTAAATTGACAGTAAATTAATTACTTATGACAAAAGAAAAATTCACCGAAAAAATTCATATATAATAAATTGTGGTTGTCTATTGACAATTAGATTCTTATAGGGTATACTTATATATGTTTGATATAATTTTTGAACGGAAGTATGGAATCGAAAATGTGTAGATGTTTAATCGAAAGAAAAAATAAATTTATAACTGTGGATAAATATGTTATGAGAACGATTGCTGGAGAAACTGTTCTTGTATCTGTGGGGGACGGTGTAGCAGATTTCTGTGGCATCATTCAGTTGAACAGCACTGCAAGAATCATCTGGGAAAAACTGATAACAGGTGCTTCTGCGGAGGAACTCACCAATACATTGCTGTCAGAATTCGATGTCAGTAAAGAAAAGGCTGAAACAGATGTAATCGAAACACTTAAGATTCTGTCAGAACGAAAAATGATTACATATGCAGAATAAGAGATATCCCTTAAACGGAACATTTGAATTGACAGGCAGATGCAATCTGCAGTGCAGAATGTGTCTGATGCGTGTTAACCATGCAAGGATCATGGAAACAGGTCTGCACGAACGGACTGCAGAAGAATGGATCCATATGGCGGAGCAGGTAGCAAAGGAGGGGACAATTTCACTGCTGCTTACAGGCGGAGAGCCGATGCTGCGTCCGGATTTTGCGGAAATTTATGAAGCTATCGCAAAAATGGGATTCGTACTGAATTTATATACCAATGCAACCATGGTAACAGATCCGATTATAAAGCTTTTGCAAAAATATCCCCCTCATAAAATCGGTGTGACAATGTATGGTGCATCCAATGAAACTTATCAAAAACTCTGTGCAAGTTCCGACGGATATGACAGATTCCGTGATGGGGTGGACAAGTTGTCATCTCTTCCATCATTGTTCAGTATAAGAACGACCATTGTGCAGGACAATGTGAACGATCTGGCTGAGATGCGGCGATATACGGAGGAAAAATTTGGGCCAGAAAAAGTGCTGACTGTCAGTACCTTTGTGATGAATAAGATCCGCTGCGGAATTGCTTCTCCGGTGGAATGTCGCTTAACACCTGAAGAACATATCAGAATGCTGTTTCCGCAGATCATAGAAAAATGGGAACAGACCCGTCAAGGGCTTCTTCCCAAAATCAAGAAGAAACTGGAACCACAGAAACACAGTCTGCCGCAGGAAGGACAGTATCTGTTCGAAAGCTGTCGCGCTGGGATTGATTCGTATGCAATAAACTGGAGCGGACGCATGTATGCCTGCGAAATTCTGGATAAAGGATACACAGAACCCTTTGAAACCGGTTTCCGCAAAGCATGGGAGGATCTTCCGGAACAATATCCACGCAGCATAACGGTTGAAAAATGCAGAACATGTCCTCACGCCTATATCTGTTCTTCCTGTCCTGCATACAGATTGGGCGAAACAGGAGACTGGTTCGGTGTGCCGGAATATGCATGCAGAACCGCTAAATTTTTGGATCAGATTTTGCAGGATGTCCATGAGTGATGCCTGTGAAATATTGATATAGCGTAAGGAAAAATTTTATCTGGAGAGGTAAAGAATATGAATAAAAGAATGTATGAAAAGCCTGTCTTTCAATTTCAGGAATTGAAGCTGATGGAAAGAGTTGCTGACACCTGTTGGGGTGCTGGTAGTGCATGGTATGATAAGAATGGGAATCATGCAATTGAGCCTGATGAAATTGTTGAACTCCCAGGAAGTGGATGTAGTAAATATGAGGATATTTTTTCGCAAAATTTTGGTGAATGTCCAGGTAATAATACTGTAAATACAAAGGACTCATCACTACCAATTCAACCAATAATTAGTTAAGATTAACTTTTTGATTAAATAATGTTGGAATTTACAGATTTTATAAATTTAGCCGACTTTTGTGTTGCTTTGTATAATCGGAATAAGCTATTCGATTTCAGGGAGAATTATCCTATATCTGCTTTTTTAACAAGCAGTTGTAAAACTGTCGATTTTAATTTTCGATTTAAGGATACAGATGGTAGTGTCCATAGGAAATTTGTATGGGGATCAAAAGATTTTAGGTATCCTGTGTTTTTATTTAAACTTGATGATGGATATTTTGATTGGATTGTCCATACTCAAGATGATACACCAGCGTTATCTTTCCGTATTTCTCCTGACTGGACTGACATTACACTGTATCAGGACAACACAAATACAAAAGGAGCCGATGCTTTCAGGGAATACGGCTCCTTGTTTGCATATTCCATACTGCTGCATCACGCATGTGTTCTGCATGGGGTTGTAATGGAATATGAAGGCAGGGGGATTCTGGTAACG
>JAFQGY010000395.1 GCA_017415325.1 Clostridia bacterium | reverse complement strand
TGATGGCCTCGAACAGCTGCACCTTGGGATCAGAGGGGAAGTCAGAGCCCAGCTGCTTCTTGTATTCGCCCTTGAACTGTTCGGCCAGTTCCTTCAGGTCTTCGGCAGTCAGTTCAACGTCCAGCTTAACGCCCTTTTCTTCCTTCATCTTGTCGATGAGTTCTTCGAAGTACTTCTTGCCGACTTCCATAACAACGTCGGAGTACATCTGGATAAATCTTCTGTAGCAGTCGTAAGCCCAACGAGCGTTGCCGGACTTCTTAGCCATAACTTCAACAACTTCTTCGTTCAGACCCAGGTTCAGGATGGTGTCCATCATACCGGGCATGGAAGCTCTTGCACCGGAACGTACGGAAACCAGCAGGGGGTTTTCCTTGTCACCGAACTTCTTGCCGACGATTTCTTCCATCTTGCCGATGTATTCCATGATCTGCGCCATGATTTCATCGTTGATCTGACGGCCGTCTTCGTAGTACTGGGTGCAGGCTTCGGTAGTGATGGTGAAGCCCTGGGGAACGGGCAGGCCAATGTTGGTCATTTCAGCCAGGTTAGCGCCCTTACCGCCGAGCAGCTCACGCATGTCAGCGTTGCCTTCGGAGAACAGGTAAACAAACTTCTTGGACATTGGTGGGTTACCTCCGATATATAATATAATTTTTCGACTGACTTGGTCGGTTTGGGGAGAGTCGTTTTCAACATCGAGAACTCTGAACACGCAAAAAGAAACGGACTGTCCCCGCACAGGTTATTATAGCACAAATTCACCGGAATTTCTACAGGCAATCGGAAAAAAGTACCGCTTCCGGTCAAAATTTACGTTTTGCCAGTGTACAGCAGGGATGTGACACTTCCCTTTGGTGAAATTGCAGTTGCCGGCAAATCCTGCGGCAGACTTGTTCATTCTTCCGTATACAAATCCCTGTTTTCCGTTTCCTTACGGGCAGAAACCGGCATAGCTTCCGGCGGTATGAACTGTTTTCTGCCCTGCATACCGTTTTCCCATCCGGAGGGTATTTCCGGCGGCACGGCTTTGTTTTTCAGAATCAGAAACCGCAGCAGCCAGAACAGGATCAGAATGATACCGGCAAAACAGCACACAAACGCCCCTCTCTGCCAGTACTGCACCACAGGCCGCAGAAAGTCCGTCAGATACTCCGCATATACCACGGTCAGAATCCGGATTCCGGCAGGTGCGAAAAGACCCGGTACGGATAAAAGTACACCGGTGCAGAACAGGGCAATCCCGCCGGGCAGACAGAATCTTCCGGCAGAACACAGACACAGCATAAACACCAGCACCGCCAGCATCAGGCACACCGACATCGCCATGGCCAGCGTATCCGCCGACAGCAGGGAACGTACCGGCTCCATGGCATCAAACATCCCTTCCGTATCCAGCGTGGACAGCGGCGTCACCAGTATGCTGCTCACCAGCGCCACCGGATCCCCCAGAAAACGCAGAATCTGCAGAATGGATTCTTCCACCCCGGACAGGGCAATGGCAGCAATCTCCTCCGGCACCAGCACCGGGCGGGATCCGTCGTGCAGCAGCCAGGCGGTCACATCCTGGGCAAAGCCGGCCAGAATCGTGGGAATGGAAAACTGATCGAACAGAATCTCCACATCGTCTCCCGACAGAGGGAATCCAACCTCCCCGAAGCTGTCCTGCATCAGCTGGGAAATTGTGGCGAAAGAACCGTTTATGGGAAGGGGAAAGTCGATATAGTCGATCCCGTCTGCGTATGTATAGACGTATTCCGGCGTAATCTGTGTACGTACCCCGGCCACACACAGGGTCAGAGTCAGGGACAGCACCAGTAAAACTGTCAGAATTACAATGCCGGTGATCCGAAGGGCATGCCGCACCGGATGTTTTTTCCGTACCGTCAGCAATGCATGATTGGGGTTGCGGGGGGTATAATAATTCATAGGAATTCCTTTTTGGATGAAACTGTATGGTTGTATATAGTATATCAGTTTTCCACTGCTTTTTCAAGAGGAAAAGATTTATTCCGGCGGATATTTACAAGCAGGCCGATCTGTGCTATAATACCTGTATAGTACCATTATAATTAAGGAAGAAATCATGACGATACTGATCAGCGCCTGCCTGCTGGGACTGCCCTGCCGGTATGACGGGGCCTCCAAACCCTGCGCCGATGTGGAAACGCTGCGGAAACGGCACACTTTGATCCCATTCTGCCCGGAGTGCATGGGAGGGCTGCCCACCCCAAGAGAACCGGCGGAAATCGTGGAAGACAGGGTAGTAAACCGGGCGGGTCGGGATGTGACGGAAGAATACCGACGCGGTGCCGAAGGTGCCCTTGTCCTCTGCCGGATGTACGGCTGTGACTGTGCAGTACTGAAGGAAAAAAGTCCCTCCTGCGGACATGGAAAAATCTATGACGGCACCTTCACAGGTACGCTGACAGACGGTGATGGGATCACGGCATCTCTGCTGCTGGCAAACGGGATTCCGGTATATGGGGAAAGCGATATTCCGTGGCTTCCGGAAAAGCATACGGCAATCCCCTTCACCAAAATGCACGGCATCGGCAACGATTATGTCTATATCGACCAGATCACCGGCTCTCCCGTGGAAGACATGGCGGCGCTGGCTGTGGAAATGTCCGCAAGACGTTTTTCGGTAGGTTCAGACGGGGTGATTTTCGTCTGTCCGCCGGAAGATCCCGACAACCACGGACGGATGCGGATGTTCAATGCGGACGGCAGTGAAGGCGCCATGTGCGGCAACGGGATCCGCTGTGTGGGCAAATTCCTGTATGACCACGGATATGTACCGGAGGGCTGCCATGTGATCCGGGTGGAGACCCTGACCAGGGTGAAAACGCTGACCCTTCGGCTGGAGGACGGACAGTGCACCGGTGCGGCAGTGGATATGGGACAGGCTGTGTTCGATCCGGCAAAGATTCCGGTACAGTGGCCGGGAGAACGGATGGTTTCGGAACCTGTCACCATTGCCGGGAAGGAGTGGCGGATCACGGCGGTATCCATGGGAAATCCCCATGCAGTAGTCTTCACCGATGCGCCGGACAGTCTGTCGCTGGAAGAACTCGGCCCTTTCTTTGAACATCATCCCCTGTTTCCGGATCGGGTGAATACAGAGTTTGTCCGGGTGACCGACCGTACCCATCTGGAAATGCGTGTATGGGAGAGAGGCAGCGGAGAAACATTCGCCTGCGGAACAGGTGCCTGTGCTGCGGTAGCTGCGGCCGTCCTTTGCGGATACTGTGATGCCGGGGTACCGGTTCTGGTAAAACTGCGGGGCGGTGTACTGACGGTTACGGTATCGGAGGACTGGCAGATAACCATGGAAGGCCCGGCGGAAACGGTATTTACAGGCGTGTGGGAAGTAAAAAATATGAAATAAGTAAACGATGATTAACTATATCACGCAATCGGAAACGATCTATGGCGAGCAGCCGGGATTCCATTCTGGAACCCGAGGTCCCTGGGAGCTCACTCCACTATTTCTCATGTCTTGAATACACAATATCCAGTGGCAGATGGAATTGCTGAAACTAT
>JAFQGY010000394.1 GCA_017415325.1 Clostridia bacterium | reverse complement strand
CGGATCAGCAAAGCCTTCTCCCAGTTTCTTTTCGTTCTGGAAATCGTAAGGTGTTCCCGCTACGTCAATGAAGTTTCCGTCAGGCAGCAGGTTGCCGTCCACAGCGTTGATCTTGCCGCAGTCCAGCCACAGAATGTGATTGTCTACCACACCGCTGTCATAACCGCCCAGGTTGAAGTAGGCATGGTTGGTCATGCTGATAATGGTGGTCTTGTCAGTTACTGCTTCGTAGTGGATGGACAATGCCCCTTTTTCCAGAAGAGTATATGTAACCTTTACTTGCAGAGTTCCGGGATACCCTTCTTCGCCGTCCTTGCTGACATAGGTCAGAACCAGAGCGGGTTCCTTACCGTCGATGGCTTCCACATCCCACAGCTTGGCATTGAAGCCAACTTTCCCGCCGTGCAGTGTATTGGGACCATCGTTGCAGTACAGGCTGTACTCTTTCCCTTCCAGGGAGAACTTTCCGTTAGCAATTCTGTTGCCAACCCGTCCGATCAGCGCCCCCTGATACCCGCCGGAAGTGAGATAAGCATCTACATTGTCAAAGCCGCAGATTACATCAGCAACTTCACCGGCTGCGTTCTTCACCCACATATTGGTGATGACACCGCCCATGTTCAGAATCTGTACAGACAGGCAGCTTCCGTTTTCCAGAATGTATGCATCTACAGGACAGCCGCAGGGCTTTTTGCCAAAGCTTTTCTTTGTGATTGCCATATTCTGTTCCTCGGCTTTCTCAGTCTTCGAACCCGTTGGGATTCATCTTCTGCCATCTCCAGGAGTCTTCGCACATTTCCTTGATGCCGTTTTCCGCCTTCCAGCCCAGTTCCTTCAGAGCCAGATCCGCATTGGAATAACAGGTAGCAATATCTCCGGGACGTCTTTCGGTGATCACATAAGGAATCTTCACGCCGGTAGCGGCTTCAAAATTCTTGACGATGTCCAGTACACTGTAACCGTTGCCGGTGCCCAGATTGTACAGCTTCAGGCCAGCATTTTCTTCCAGCTTCTTGACTGCAGCCACATGTCCCTTGGCCAGGTCAACCACATGGATATAGTCACGGACACCGGTACCATCGTGGGTATCGTAGTCATTGCCGAATACGCTCAGATGCGGACGCTTGCCTACGGCCACCTGGGTTACGTAAGGCATCAGGTTATTGGGCGTGCCGTTGGGATTTTCTCCGATCAGACCGCTCTTATGTGCGCCGATGGGATTGAAGTACCGGAGCAGAACCACGTTCCATTCCTTATCAGCCTTCTGAATATCGGTCAGGATCTGTTCCAGCATGGACTTGGTCCAGCCGTAAGGATTGGTACACTGACCCTTGGGGCATTCTTCGGTAATCGGAATGAAAGCGGGATCGCCGTATACGGTGGCAGAGGAGGAGAAGATGATGTTCTTGCAGCCGAACTTCTTCATCACATCCACCAGAACCAGAGTACCGGTGATGTTATTGTTGTAATATTCCCAGTGCTTGGCAACGGATTCGCCAACTGCCTTCAGTCCTGCGAAATGGATTACGGAATCGATGGTGTTTTCTTCAAAAATCCTGGTCAGTGCATCGGCATCCAGAATGTCTGCCAGATAGAACTTCACACTCTTGCCGGTAATCTGTTCTACCCGTTCCAGAGACTTCTTGCTGGAGTTGCACAGGTTGTCGCAAACAATTACGTCATATCCGGCGTTCTGCAGCTCAATAACGGTATGGGACCCGATATAGCCTGCACCGCCTGTTACGAGAATGGACATAGGTAAACTTCTCCTTTACTGTTTCAGTTTTGGAGTCCTCATTATAACAAATGTAGACAGGGTTGTCAAGAGCACATGCGGATTATTCACACATTGCTCTGCAAATATTTACAGAAGTCGGAAATTACTTCCAGAGACCGTCCGGATATACGCCTTCTGCAATCAGAGCATTCAGCTTGGCAATTACGTCCGGCTTGTCATCAGCGTAGGTTACACCGAACCACTTTGCGGTAGTGGGCAGAACAGCAACATCGCACAGACCCTTCTGCATCATGGTGAATACAGTGTTGGGCAGCAGGCATTCGCTCTTCATGGGTTCTCTGTCGGGATCATTGATAAAGGTTTCGAAATCAGCCATCGCACCTTCAAAGAACTCGGGTGTGAAGCACCAGCAGTTCATGGATACAATGGTATCGTTGGGCAGGTGTACCTTTTCCCCGTTTTCTTCGTAATATGCGCCGCCTTCTTCCTTGAACAGCTTCACACGTTCCACGATCTTGGTCAGCATACCGTTTTCAGCAGTGCATTCGCCTCTTGCTACGCTGCCGTTGTCGGTCAGAGTGTTGCCCAGACGGTATCCAACCATGCAGTAGTGGGTGTTGCCCGGCTTGTCGGCTTCCTTCAGGAACTTGGCAGCCTGGAAGAATGCGTCACGGCCATAGAAGTCATCCGCATTGATGACCATAAAACCTTCGTTCAGAGCTTCTCTGCCGCACAGAATGGCATGAGTAGTCCCCCAGGGCTTTACGCGATCGGCAGGAATCTTGTCAGCAGGAACCAGCTTATCCATCTTCTGGAAGACGTATTCTACCTTAACCTTACCCTCTACCCGCTTGCCAACGGTTTCATGGAAGATTTCATAGTTTTCTTCCTTAATTACGAACACGACCCGGTCGAAACCAGCCTGAACAGCGTCATAAATCGAGAAGTCGATAATAAATTCGCCGTGCTTGGTGAAGGGGTCGATCTGCTTCAGGCCACCGTAACGGGAGCCCATGCCAGCTGCTAAAATAAATAAAGTCATGTCAGTAATCTCCTTTATGAATGTGACTGGTGTCACGCAAACTTACACGCATATATTGTATACCAAAATCCTGTCAATTTCAAGTAGGTACGATAGAATTCTGGAAAAAAGCTGAGATTTTCTTATGAAAAAACAGCAGAGCCAATGAAGACTCTGCCATTTTTTGTGTTTTCAGTTTCCGCAGCCGCATTTTTTACCGTTTCCGTCTCCCTCATTACTGCATCCTGTCAATACAGAAGGGGGGCAGAATTCATTTACCGGAAACGCCATATTCCGGAACAGACTGCATGGATCTTCGGGAATCGGCATTGTACATTCTTTCTCCGGTACACAGTATTCCACAGCATTGACCAGATACTGTGCAGGTCTTTCAATCCGTACCACCGAAAAGAACCCCAACGATACCAGAAGTATATTGCAGTCATCTGTATCCACCAGT
>JAFQGY010000393.1 GCA_017415325.1 Clostridia bacterium | reverse complement strand
CTGGTGATTCCTTTCCGGCTGGACAAAAAGGCGGCAAAGGAAGGGCTGAAAAAACATCTCACCGGAAAAAAACTGCTGCCGAAAATCTTCAAGGATGAAAACCATATCGACGAGATCAGGGGTCTGTATGTACCGGTGTGGCTGTTCGATACGGAAGCCGACGGACAGGTGCGCTTCAAGTGTACCCGCTCCCGGGTATGGCAGGACAGAAACTACATCTATACCGAAACCAAATATTATTCCGTCCAGAGAAACGGTACTATGGCCTTCGGGGACATTCCGGTGGACGGATCCACAAAAATGGCCGACGACCTGATGGAATCCGTGGAGCCATACGATCTGTCTCAGGCGGTGGATTTTCAGACGGCGTACCTGTCGGGATATCTGGCCGATACATACGATGTGTCTGCGGAAGACTGCATGCCCCGCGCCAACCAGCGGGTGAAGGAAACGCTGGAACGGTGTATTGCCGATACGGTCCGGCGGGAATACGACACGGCGGTCACAGAAACTGCATCCATTCAGTACCGGGGCGGGAAAGTACGGTATGCCCTGTACCCTGTGTGGGTGCTCCATACCAGCTGGCAGGGGAAGGATTATCTCTTTGCCATGAACGGCCAGACCGGGAAATTCGTGGGAAATCTGCCCATGGATAAGAAGGCATGGTGGAAGTGGTGGGCCATATACGGTGCCATTGCGTCGGCTGTGGTGTACGGGCTGGCATGGCTGTTTATCATGCTGTAAGGGGGAAGAACATGAAAAGAATGCTTTTGTGCTTTTCCGTCCTGCTGTGCATGCTTGTTCTGACGGTCGGCATCTCTGCGGAAGAAGCGCTGTACGTGCTGGACTGGGCAGATCTGCTGACGGAAGAGGAAGAAACGGAACTGAACGGGGTTCTGGCAGAAATCAGCGGGGCGCACAGTGCCAATATCGTCGCAGCCACCGTGGATTCTCTGGAAGGCGCCGATGCACAGGACTATGCGGACAATCTGTATGATACGGGACTGGGATATTTCGGTCTGCAGGATGGAACGGAAGACGGTGTATTGTTCCTTCTGGCCATGGACGAGCGTCAGTGGGCGGTAACCACCACCGGTTTCGGCATCACGGCCATTACCGAACGTGCGCTGGATCAGATGGAGGAATACGTCATCCCGCTGCTCAGTCAGGGGAACTACTGCGAGGCCTTCCTGCAGTATGCCGAACTGACGGACGCCTGGTTTGCACTGGCGGAAAACGGCGGCATCACACCGGAGGCGGACTACATAGATCCATACTATCCCGGGGCAGATATCCGGTATGAGTCCTACGGCAGCCCGGAAATTACGGTACGTACTTTCGGCGCAGAATGGATTCTCATTGCCCTGGTGATCGGCTTTCTCATCGCCCTGATCCCCATGGGTGTACTGAAATCCCAGCTGAACACGGTACATATGCAGACGGGTGCGGTGCCCTATCAGAAAACCGACGGTGTACGGATCACCGATTCCAGAGACCTGTACCTCTACCGCAACATGACAAAGAAACCCATCCCCCGGAACGATCCCCCAAAAAGCGGCGGCCCCAGACCCGGCGGCAGCATCCACATAGGTTCCTCCGGCAGACCCCACGGCGGCAGAAGCGGAGGATTTTGAAAAAGTAAGAAGTAAGAGATCAGAGATAAGAAGTAGTCTGTACGAAAATACGGCTTACCGAACGGAAGGATACCAAAAATCCGGCATTCCGACCGTTCTGTAAGCCGTTTTGCAGTTTCAATCTGCTTCTTATTTCTTACATCTGATTTCTTACTTCGCTAAACGCTTCTTTTGCGATTTCCACCGTTTCGTCGATATCCCGGTCGGTGAGGCTGGCGTTGATGAAGTGGTTGTGGTGGCTGGTGAAGAATACGCCCCGGCGGACACATTCGGCGATCCAGCGCTGGTGGAGCATCAGGGAATCGTCGTCGGCCAGGCGCAGGTAGAACAGGGAGGGCATCCCGGTGACCCGCAGATCGAACCCGTATTCCACGGCGGCCTTCATCAGTTCGGTGCGGAGCCGGTTTCCCTTGTCCAGCAGAATTTTCGGGCTGTCGATGCGCTTCATTTTTTCAATACAGGCGATCCCGGCGGCAAAGGGCACGGCGGACAGCCAGTAGGAACCGGTGTAGGACAGGGAGGAAATGGTGTTTTTCAGAAATTCCTTTCCGCACAGAGCGGACACATTGTACCCGTTGGCCAGTGCCTTGCAGAAGCAGATCAGGTCTGCCTCAAAGCCGAAGTAGTGGTCGGAGCCTTTGAGATCCAGACGGAACCCGGCACGGACGTCGTCTACAATCAGAACGGTGCTGTTGTCGGTGCAGAGCTTGCGTACCTTCTGCCAGAATCCGGTTTCCGGGAGCTGATTGTCCATGAAGTTGCCGTGCATGTAGGGCTGACCGATAACGGCGGCAATTTCTCCCCGGTTCTCCGCAAAGGCCCGTTCCAGCGCAGCGGTATCGTTCCAGGGGATGTAGATGTTGTGCATCACATCTTCCTCGATGATGCCGGGGTAGTCGATTTTCTGGGTCCAGGGGGAAACGCCGTGGTAGTAGCCCTTGAAGAATACGATCTTTTTCCGGTGGGTGTATGCCCGGGCGGCCATCACAGCCATGGAGGTCACGTCGTTGCCGTTTTTGGCAAAGAAGGCCCAGTCGGCGGAGGCCACGGTGTCCACCAGCAGTTCCGCAAAGTCGATCATGACGGTGGAGGGGGAGGTCATGCAGTCCCCTTTTTCCCGCTGCTTCCGGGCGGCTTCGTCCACGTCCGGGTCGTTGTAGCCCAGAATGTTGGGGCCGTAGGCGCACATGTAGTCAATGAACCGGTGGCCGTCGATGTCCCAGATATAGGAACCCTGGGCACGGTCTCCGAAGAGGGGATAGGCTTCGATGGGAATAAAGCAGCCTTCCGCCGGGCCCAGATGACCGTACACCCCGGAGGGGATTACCTTGGCCGCCCGCAGAAACTGGGACTGGCTGTTGGGGTATGTATATACTTCATGCATATGTGTATCCTCACATTATATATAAAATCATTCCGCAGTACCGGCAAGTCCCAGCTCCCGCAGCAGCAGATGGAACATGACTCTGTGGCCCTCATCGTTGGGGTGCAGACCGTCCGCCAGAAGCGCATCCACGGAGAGTCCTCTGACGGAGCAGTATTCCAGAAATGCCGTATAGAAATCGATCATGGGGAAGCCGCATTCCGCCGATGCTTTCCGGTACAGATCGTGCACATCGGACATATGGAAAATCCGCCAGTAATCCGGCCCGTCCTGTTCATTGGCAGGGGAAGCGGGGATGTTGGCATTGAAGATCACGTCCACGCCCTTGTTCCGGAATGCTTCATGGAGGCGCAGGATATTTTTGTAAAAGCCTTCCATATGTTCCTGTCGGGTGTGCTTCGGGCCGGATGTGAAATACTGGTGCCGGTTGTTGGTGCCGATGGTGCAGATCACCAGATCGTCATCGGGGGACACCAGATCGTCGAAGTGCTGCAGGATGAATTCGATGGTGGTGCCGGTGCAGGCGTTGTTGATGACCTGACAGCCGTACACTTTTTCCATATGATCCCGGAACAGGTTGGCAAAGCAGTATCCGTCGGGATTCTGGGCAAAGCCTGCGGTGATGGGTTCGCCGTTCTGCTGAAATCCGGTGCCGCCTACACCATGGGTGATGGAGTCTCCCAGCAGCTTGATCCGCATGGGTTTTTCCGGCAGAATCAGACGGGAGACCAGTGTGGTTACATCGTTTGACATACGCCCGTCTCCTTAAGCCAGATACAGGGCAACTCTGTCCAGAATCCGGTTCACATTGTCGATCTGGGAAATCATTCCCGCCATGCGCACGTCCCCGGTGCCGATGGAAGCCACGGCATTGATCTTTCCGTCAAACAGGGCACGGGCGGTGTCCATATCCCGGAAGGTCATCATGGAGGTCACCTTTTCCGGTACCTTGTTCAGATAGGCCAGCCGGTTCTTTTTCGCCTGAATGGCAAAAGCAGGGCCGTCTGCCACACAGAGCTTGATGATCCCGTCCACGATGTAGGAGGCGCTTGCCTTCCCCACTCTGTCATGGTTGCAGATCTGCACCACGGCTCTGGTGATGACGCCGAACAGCAGGGTGGTGCTGATCTTGGCAAATGCCGGGTCTTTCATATCCTCCTCGGTGGGCCGGAGGTATTTTGTCAGAAGGTCTGTGAGCTTCACAAACTTCCCCAGCAGGAAAGGCAGCTTGGTGAATCCTCTGGTGGGGACAGGTGTTGTGGTTCCGTCAATCAGACCGTTGAATTTTTCCGCTGAGGAGAAGGGGAGCTTTACCGTACAGTCCTCCGCCCCTTCCTTCAGGATGCATTTTCCCCCTGCAAAGGAGAGGGTGGCGGCAGGCCCGTCCTTCACGGCAAACCCGATGGAGCAGGCCCCCTTCCCGAGAATCTTTCTGGCTTCCGGAGACAGCTCCAGCATGGCCGGAATGGCACCCAGAATCCCGTACAGATTGATATACGCCAGTGTCGTGGCATCTGTCATCATAATTCTATTCCCGCTTTCTTATCTCTTGTCTCTGATTTCTTATCTTCCGTACCCCGTCCGGGCAATGACGTTGTCCTGCAGGCCGGGTTCCAGATTCACGAAATAGTCGCTGTAGCCCCCTACCCGCACAATCAGGTTCCGGTGGTTTTCCGGATGTACCTTGGCGTCCAGCAGGTCTTCCTGGGATACCACAGTCACGGAAAGCTGCTGCCCGCCGTTTTCAAAGAAGGTCTTCCACAGGGCCATGAAGTTTTCCATGCCCGCTTCGGTGCGGAAGATGGCTTTGTCGAACTTGATGTTCAGGATGAATCCGCTTCCCGCCAGATGATGGGGCAGGTGCAGGACGGAATCCAGCAGTGCCGTGGGGCCTTCTGCGTCTCTGCCGGGAACCGCACCGATGCTGTCTGCGATGATGGGGTCGGCGCAGTGGCGTCCGTTGGCACCGGCACCAACGCATCTGCCGTAGCTGGCTGCCCGGCTGAAGGGGGAGCATCCGCCGGAGTACCAGCCGCCCCGGTAGGTGGGAATGGTCAGCAGATACCGGAAGAAATGCTCGGTGATTTCCCCGGCCAGTGCGTCTGTTGCAGGATCGCCGTTGCCGAACCGGGCGGGCTTTTCGGAGAGCTGCTTCCGCATGGGTTCGTTTCCGGCAAAGTCCGCTTCCATGGCGGCGGCAATTTCCGGCAGGGTGTAATTCTTTGCTTCAAATACGTGATACCGGATGGCGGCAAGGGAGTCCACCGCATCGGCAAGGCCTTCCGCCAGAATCTGTCCGTGGTTGTACAGGGGGCCGCCCGCCTTGAAGTCCCGTCCGGATTCGATGCATCCCTGGATCATGATGGAATGCCACAGGTTGGGAGCATATTCCGCATGGATCTTCTGGCTCTTGTTGGCCATCCGGCAGGCCATGTCGGTCATGTCTTCCACCTGCTTTTGGAAGGCGGCAAGCACATCGCCAAAGGTGGTGAAGGAGGAGAGATCCCCGGTGTCCGCCGCCACAGTCTTGCCGGTGGTCAGGCATTTGCCCCGGGTCATGACGTATTCGAGACACTTGTACAGGTTCACTTCCCCGTCTTCCAGACCCATGTGGCTCTTTCCCTGAATGTCAATCTGGTTGCAGCCGTTCATGGCGTAGTTGTGGGCGTCCTTCGGCGGAATCCCCAGCTCTTCCATGAACATTCTGCACACAGCACGGTCGTTGTACAGGGCAGGCAGACCGCAGCCTTCCGCCAGTGCTTCCGCCGCAGAGCGCATCAGGGCAGGGTCGGTGTTGTCATGGCAGCGCATGGTCAGGTTGGGGGTCTGGAAGCGGTGCTTTTTCACCAGCTCCAGAATGGCGAAGGAGATTTCGTTGGTGGTGTCGGTGCCGTCCGCATTGGAGCCGGAGATGCAGATGTTCCAGGTGCGGTGCTTGTGGAAGCCGATCCACATCCCTTCCAGAATGGCGAAGGCTTTTTCGTAGGGAGTCTTTACCCAGTAGGGGTAGAAGATCTGGTCCAGACGTCCGGGGGAATCGTATCCGTCGTAGGAGAAGAACAGCCAGAAGAACTGGGCGGCGGACAGGAAGTCATAGGGCGGATTCTGTGGACAGGTTTCCATGACTTTGGCCAGAGCAAGGAAATGTTCCTTTTCTTCGGCCGTTTCCGCTTCTGCGGCTCTCTTTTCGGCGTCTTCCTTCACCCGCTGTCCGACCATCTCGAACAGATCCAGCACCCGTTCCAGACCGTTGTAGAAGTCTTCGGAATAGGGGTTCACCTTCCGGTACCGGGTGATCTTGGCACGGAGTCCGGCAGTTCCCAGTTCCAGCAGTCCGCCGTAGTCGGGTACGGTGTGTCCCGCCCAGGTGCCGCCCCAGACGGTTTTGTTGGCCGCACAGTCCCGTTCGTTTTCCGTGAAGCTCTGCCAGATCAGGGAACCGGTATCACGGTCGGAGAGGGCTTTTTCAGCAGCATCAAAGAAGGCGGCATATTCCGGGAATTTTTCTTTCTTTTCCTGCATCACGTTTCCGCGCCAGAAAAGACCGGAACCGGACTGGAATCCTGTACCTTCCAGCAGCCGGCCGCACTGGTACAGCCCCACATCTGCGTCATATTCAATGGCAAAGGCGGTTCCTTCGGTATACAGACCTTCCCCCATGGCGGCGTAGGGGCCTTTTTCCAGAGCGGAAAGGTACCCGGCGGCAAAGGGTTCGGCAATGTCTGGTATGTAAGGGAGTTTCATGGGAATATCCTCCTGCAGAACAGAATTGAATTTTTTTTCATTATATCATATGCGCGGCGGCCTTGTCAATGTATCGGGAAAAGGGGGAAGGGGAATTTTTCATGCCGGGATGGCAGAATAGCGATTATTTCGTTGAACAGGCGAACCAATTGGGCTGCAAAATGTAATTCCCGTCGAAAATGGTCTTGACTTATTTTTGGAATAGAGGTATAATAAAAACGTACATGCCCAGAAATGAGGATGTATGGATCCATATTTTCTCTGAGTTCTGCATGAACTCAACAGTTCCGCCGTAACGGAACAAAAAATCTATAAAGGAGTTTGACACGATATGAAGAAGATTCTTTCTCTGGCTCTGGCTGGTCTGCTGACCGTATCCATGGCCGCTGTTGTCGGCGCTATGGAAGGACAGACCAAGCTGGGCACAATTCCCTATGTGCCTGTAGATGTAGAAGTAGACGCCGTTAAGGACGCTGCTTATGACACTGCTATGGTTACTGAAGTTGGCAAGGCATTCGCCAATTCCAGCGATTCTACCGCTACTGTTTACGCTATTCACGATGGTGAGTACCTGTATGTATACGGCGAAATTCGCGATGCAGACATGGTTGAACCCTCCGCTGCTGACCAGGAATCCCAGCCTTGGGTATGTGACTCTCTGGAAGTTATGATCGATGGTTCCAACAAGGATACCGTTGACGCTACCCAGGCACGTGTGGACTGGACCGGCTGGGCTTGCTGGTATGTTGAAGGCGGCCTGGATTCCGGTTACGGCGATGCTTCTACTCCCGAAGTAGCTGCTGCTGCCGCTGCTGAAATTGACGGTGGTTACGCTGTGGAAATGGCTCTGCACCTGAAGGAATACGGCGCATCTGCCGGTTCTGACATTGGTCTGCAGTACCAGATCAACGATGTATTCTCCGACGGTACCCCTCAGGCCAACATCACCATCAACGGTATGGGCCCCTGGGATGTTCCGAACTACCCTGTAGCTACTCTCGCTCCCGTTGAAGGCTACATCGCTCTGGACGTATTCTCCCAGGCTGACGTAATCGACGACGACACCACTCAGGATCAGGGTGGTTCCGGCCAGCCCATCCAGCTGATGGACGCTTACGGCTGCGGCTACTCCTCCACCAACGACATCGTTTACTTTGACGTTGTTGACTTCGGCGAAAACGGCGCTGACTTCATGACCATTCGTTTCGGCTACGGCAACGATGACAACTCTGTTACCAAGGTTGGCGTATATCTGGACGATCCTGAATCCGCTCCCATCGCTACCCTGGACATCGGCTGGACCGGCGGCTGGGATATCGCTCCCTCCGGTTACGTTTCTGCTCCTGTTGAAATTCCCGCAGGCGCACACTCTGTATACTTCAAGTTCCTGAACGAAAAGTCCGGTTCTCTGTCCGAAGTTTACTTCGCAGAAGCTGAACCCGCACCGGTTGAAGAAGTTGTAGCTGCTGACGGTACCGTTACCGCTCCCGCTACCTTCGACGCAGCTGTTGTAGCCGCTGTTGCTGCTATCATCTCTGCTGCTGGTTACGCTGTTTCCAAGAAGCACTGAGCTTTCAGACGAAAACAAGCTGAGATAACAACATAACAAAAACAGACCCGGTGGTTACGGACTCCGGGCCTGTTTTTTTGTGCCGTTATCTGTCGTTGTAGTGACCTTTACATTGTTTAACAAGTATTACAGAACCAACTGCTTCGTAAACCAATCTGTCCTTATCATTGATTCTGCGGCTCCAGTTGGAAGTACCTTTCAGCGGTTCGGGTTTTCCTTCTCCGGAGAAGGGATGGCGCTGGATTTCTGTCAGCAGGGAATTGATTTTTTTTACTGTTTTTTTATCGAGCGTCTGCCATTCCAGATATTCAGACCATGCCTGTTCTGAAAACTGCAGTTCACTCACGTGCCATGGCCTCCAGTTCATCCATGGTTTTTATAACAACTTTTCCTTCGCGGATCTGTTTTTCAGATTCTGCAAGCGCTTTCAGATTTTCTTCACTGAAAAAAGGATCTGCCGGTGCAGAAAGACGGAAAGGGATTTCTCTGTCCCGGGCTACCTTTTTGGCATATACAGTGAACAGTGTGGTCAGATTCATACCGATCTCTTCACAGATTTCATCCAGTTCTGCTTTCACCTTATCATCCAGGCGGATACTGATGGTAGTCATAAACATATCTCCTTTCATGATGTATACTATAGTATATCACGAAATGCCTGTATATGCAAGCAAATTCTTTCAAATAGATGTAAATTTATTTCACTTGTCTCCATCCAGCATCCCCCGGAAGTACCGCATATAGTACCCCCAGTCTGTCCGGCTGAAAAAGTGGGTGCCGCTCCGCATGTGGTAGGAAATCGTTCCTTCCTGCAGGGCTGTGTCTGCTGCGGGATATTCGTCCGGCGTGACCAGTCCGGGACTGCCGAGAAGGGAATACACTTCGTTCTGGGCATAGCAGTTCAGAAATTCCGACTTCGGATCCGCACCGCTGTCATGCTCCGCACTGCCCACACAGAGATGCCGGGGGGCGATGCAGGCCAGAAGCATGTGCTGGTCGTAGACGGTGTTGACGTCCTCCTTGTCCAGATAGGTCAGGAAGGTTTCGCAGTACCATTCCCAGCTGCCCGCCCGGATGAAGTCCGCCACACGCTCGCCGGTGCCTTTTTTGTGAATGGCCGCCCCGCCGAAACCGGAATCGTTGGAGACGGCCAGACAGAACCGTTCGTCCTGCGCCGCCGCCCAGAGAGCCGTTTTTCCCAGCCGGGAATGGCCCACCACTGCGGTATGACGCCAGTCGGTTTCGTCTTCCAGAATCAGCCAGTCCAGGACACGGGAGCAGGCGTAGGCCCACATGCCGATCTTGCCCCATTCGTCCGACGTTCTGGCGGTACCCGCTTCCCGGAACATGGCCCCCAGACCCTGATCGAAATTCCCGTCATGGGAGTCGGCGATGACATCTTCGTAGCAGAACAGGGCCAGGGCAAAGCCGTTATCGAGAATTTCCTCCACGGGGCAGTACTTGTCGGGCACATTGGGACGGAAGTTGATGTGGATAAATACCGGAGCCTTTTCCGCTGCATAGGGCAAAAGCAGGTTCACCGGGAAGGAAAAGACTCCCTTCGGCGTATCGAAACACAGCTTCACCAGCCGGTGCAGTGCTTTCCCGGCATAGGCGTCCCTGTTCTCCTGCAATACTTCTGCCCAGACCTTTTCCGGTGCGGCAGGGGTACGGCCATAGCTGTTGACCCGCAGAATTTCCAGCAGTTCCTCCCGGCGGCGGGGCCAGCTTTCCGCAGTGACAGGGGTTCCGTCGGTGTGGGTGAGGAGGGAAGGAAGGTCACGATAGGCGAGTTCGGATTGGAGGTATGACATGAGGTGAGGCTCCTTTCTGTGGGGAGAAATGATAGAATTTTTTGGAAAAGGTATTGACTCTATACCGGACTATAGTGTTATAATAAAAGCACCATGATTGGACAGAGGGGAGGGAAAGCGATGATAAAAATCGGAGAGCTGTCCAAGATCTGCCGTGTGAATATCCAGACCCTGCGGTATTATGACAGGATCGGCCTGCTGTGTGCGGACAGGGTGGATACGGAGACCGGATACCGGTATTATGCGCCGGAAAAGGTGATGGAGTACCAGACCATCGTGCATCTCAAGTCGCTGGAGTTTTCTCTTTCCGAGATTCGGGAATTCCTGCAGGTGTCCCGTGAGAAGCAGCTGATAATGTATCAGCAAAAGAAGCAGGAGATCCTTCTGTCCATGCGGGAAAAGAAAGAGATCATACAGAAGATCGACGATTCCTGCGAAAATCCGAATGCCGGACACCGTTCACTGAACGAGCAGATTCTGGAGATCCCTTTTGAGGATGATCCTGCGGTGGTAGGAAAATGGGTGTATTGCGGGAATATGGACAGAAAACGGAAGTTCACGGGGACGGATGCACTGGACAAACGGGAAGTTCTGCAGCAGAATCTGTATTTTCTGCCGGGAGGAAGTCCGGTATGGATGTACTTCTGGACGAAGGGAAAGCTGTACTATACTCTGTCTGCGTACAACACAACAGTTCCCAACGAATATCGGCTTTTCACAAAGGGAGACAGTGTCTATATGACAGTAGACTTTATGGCAGAACGGTTCTGGAACCCGGAGTCAGATGATACAGTGCGGGTCTATCAGCAGGTAGATACAAACGCCCGGACAAAAAAAGATACATACGAATTCCGGGACGATGTGAATCTTCCGTTTGTACCGGATGGGCGGGTACTGGGGGAATGGGAAGCCGTGGATGTGATAAAAGACCCATCAGCCTTTACCACAAATCCAGATAAATGGAACAAAACTCTCCCAGGGATTTTGGGACTGGTGTTTTATGAACGCGGACGATGTGCCAAAATCAGGGTCGGAAATACAAACTGGTATCAGTACACTTCCGGGGTGATTCTGGATACGGAATCCGAAAAGGCGGAGAAGTATACTTTCCTGCAGAACAACGGTGAGGATTATCTGATTGTGGAACACAAAACCGGAGATTATTCCTATCTTGGCGAGGTATATTCATATTATGTATTCAGGAGGAAAAGCACATGAAAACCATGCGGAATGCAACGATTCTGGATTGTATTGTTTACTGCATCGCCATGGCCGCAGCCAATGTTGCAGGAACTGTGGCTTTGATCCTGATGCTGTATCTGTTTAAGATTACCATCGGTCAGGCGGCAGCGTCAGAACATTATGTCAGCATTACGATCATAAGTTCCGTGATCGCCGTAGCTGTGTCCGCACTGCTGATATATCTGTACTTCCGGTATAAAATCCCTGATATAACACCAAAGATCACAGAAGAATACGATTCTGTACACACGATGCGGAGCAATTTTTGGTTCATGGTTCTTCCGGCAGAGATTCTCAGAATGGTTCTGGCAACCCTTCCCACTGCTCCCGGCAGTTTCTTCGGGTATCGGTTCATGGACGGATTCTTTGCCATTGCACCAAATTTCCTATACGATCAGTTTTATATCACACCCTATAACCGTCGAGCGGACATCTGGGAATCCGGATACACCTTTGCTGACAATGCAGTCTTTTTTGGAATATATTTCCTGTATTTTATCATAACAGTTGCGGTACTGTATTTTGTTTTTGCATATGCATGGAAACAATACGAAGAAGCACGGAAAAACGAAGTGCGCATCCGTATGGATCCCGAACAGATGAAATGAGGACAATATGACACAGAAGCAACAGATAATACAAAGAGATTTTTATACGGAGAAGCCGGTCACCGGTATGCACATTCTCCGCTTCACGGCCGTTTCTCTGGTATCCCAGTTTGCGGCCTACTACCTTGTGACCTGCCTCAACCGTTTCTTTGCCGTTTCTCTGGGCGGCAGTGCATCCGGTCTGCTTCTGCAGGTGCTTCTGACCATTCCGGCGGCGTTTTTTGTCCCCGGCTGGCTGGTATGGCGGCATCTGGGCGTGCGGATTCCCGGCAATGAGAAGATCTCCGGTATGTGGTCACTGGCGGACGATCCCCGTCTGTGGACCCGGAAAGCACTGCGGCTGATGCTGCCGGGAGAAATTCTGCGGTTCCTTCTGGGACTCCTGCCCGTTCCGTTTTTCCGGTATGGCGTGCTTACTTCTCCCGGGACATATCTGCTGTACACACTGCTGTATATCAATCCCACGGAAAGCTATGACCGTGTCATGATACAGGGACAGCCGGATATGGCGGATACCGGTATTTTTCTGGGGATATACT
>JAFQGY010000392.1 GCA_017415325.1 Clostridia bacterium | reverse complement strand
AGGTGCTCTTCCACGTATTCTTCAAAGAACAGATTCAGAATATCGCCCTTCTTGTGCCGTTCTTCGTATTCCACATGCTTTTCGTCAGCGGCAGCTCTGGCTTCTTCCAGAGTATGAATTTCATTGAAGTCCACACCGGCATACTGCTTTACGGCATCTACCATGGTGATTCTGGCAAAAGGCTTGCCCAGATCCATTTCCACGCCATTGTATACGATGGTGGTGGTGCCCAGTACTTCCTTGGCCACATACCGGTACATGTTTTCGGTCAGATCCATCATGCCGTGGTAGTCGGTGTATGCCTGATACAGTTCCATCAGGGTAAATTCCGGGTTGTGGCGGGTGTCCAGCCCTTCATTCCGGAATACACGGCCAATTTCGTATACCCGTTCCAGACCGCCGACGATCAGACGCTTCAGATATAGTTCCAGAGAAATCCGGAGCTTCAGGTCTTCGTCCAGTGCGTTGAAGTGGGTGGTGAAAGGTCTGGCTGCGGCACCGCCTGCGTTGGCTACCAGCATGGGGGTTTCCACTTCCATGAAGCCCTGTGCATCCAGGAAACGGCGGATGGTGCTGATGATCTTTGATCTCTTGATAAAGGTATCCTTGGATTCGGGGTTGGTGATCAGGTCCACATACCGCTGACGGTAACGCATATCCACGTTGGTCAGACCATGGAACTTTTCCGGCAGGGGCTGCAGGCTCTTGGACAGCAGAGTCAGTTCGGTGGCGTGGAGGGAGGTTTCACCGGTCTTGGTCTTGAACACAGTACCCTTTACACCGATGATGTCGCCGATGTCCATCTTCTTGAAACCGGCATAGGCTTCTTCGCCGATGGAGTCTCTGGCAACGTAGATCTGGAGAGTACCGGAGAGATCCTGTACATGGCAGAAGGATGCCTTCCCCATGATCCGCTTGGACATCATACGTCCGGCCACAGAAGCGGTCTGGCCTTCCAGTTCGTCATACTTGTCCTTGATATCCTGCCCGTGATGGGTCACATCATACTTTGTAATCTGGAAGGGGTCTGCCCCGGCTTCCTGCAGTGCGGACAGCTTGTCCCGGCGGATCTGCAGAATTTCACTCAGTTCCTTTTCATCCGCAGCCTGGGGCACATTTGTTACATTTTCGTTTGCCATATGTTTGTCTGCCTTTCTGTGGTCAATTATGCATTGTTCTTGGTGCGGGCAACGGAGAGAATCTTCATCTTGATTTCCCCGTTGGGTGTGTTTACAGTGATGATATCGCCAACGGTGGCACCAATCATGGCACTGCCGATGGGGCTTCTGTCGGAAATGCGGCCCAGCATGGGGTTGGCTTCGTTGGTTCCTACCAGGCTGTATTCCAGTTCTTCGTCTTCTTCCATGTCCAGAACCTTCACAGTGGAGCCCAGGTTCACCACATCTGCCTTCAGTTCGGCTTCGTCGATGATAACGGCATGTTCGATCAGACCTTCCAGTTCGGCGATCCGGGATACGACCTTGGCCTGTTCGTTCTTGGCTTCGTCGTATTCGCTGTTTTCGGACAGGTCACCGAAGGAACGGGCTTCCGCGATGCTGATCTTGACTTCTTCCAGCTTGACGCCCTTCAGGTACGCCAGCTCATCCACCATGGCCTGATACCCGTCTTTGGTATACTTGATTGTCTTAGACTGATCCATAACTGCTTACCTCTTATATAATTATAAATTTTTACAGGTTTAGTTTCCGAAGGTTCCGGCAGCCGCTGCAAGCTGGTTGTCTTCCCAGTCGGTGATTTTGTAGATATTCTTGTCCGCCAGTGCTTCGTCCAGTTCCACTTCCACATCCGGGATGATCCCGATACCGTGATAGTTGTCGGAGAAAGGCGGGCTGTACATACGGTAGGTTACAGAAATGGCGCCGCCCTCGGTCAGGGGAACCGTAGTCTGCATGCATCCTTTGCCGTATGTGGTGGTGCCTACGATGGTTGCTTTGTCATAATCCCGGACGGTGCTGGTGAACAGCTCGGCGGCGCTGGCTGTACTGCCGTTGACCACCACGGCCATGGGAATATTCAGTTCGGTGCCTTCGGATTTGTATTCGTCCACCTGATTGCCGTCGGCGTCAAAGATCCGGATGATGGGGCCTTCCGGTACCAGATAGTCCAGCACCGTTACGATGGAGGAAAGCTCGCCGCCCGGGTTGTACCGCAGGTCGATGATGAGCTTATCACATCCCTTGGGCCCGGTCAGATCTTCCACGGCAGCCACAAACTGTTCCGGCGTCTTGGAGTCGAATGCCGTGATTTTGATGACTCCGATGGTGGGATCCGGTTCATATACATGGGACATAACCGTCTGCTCGGTGATCTTTGCCCGGGTGATCCGGAAATCCACGGTTTCCTGATAGTTTTCACCTCTGGCTACCGTGAAGACCGCTTCCGTACCGGCGACACCCTGCAGCTTGGCAACGGCGCCGTTGTATCCCAGCACTTCCACCGGTTCCTTCTCTTCCCCGACATAGATAATCAGGTCACCGATTTCCACCCCCGCTTCCAGCGCAGGAGAGTCCGGCATGACATTCAGCACCTCGATCACGTTGTAGTCGGTATTGTAGATGACATTGATCCCGATACCGGCCATCTCCCCTTCCATGTCAGTCATGAAGGACTGGAAATCCTCGGCATTGTAGTATGCGGCATAATCGTCGCCCGTGCCTGCCACATATCCTTCCAGAATCATGTCCAGCAGATGCTCGTCGTCCATTTCCCCGATGTAATAGTTCCGGTACAGGTAGTCCACTTCCGCCAGTCTGTTCATGGCACGGTTCAGAAAATCATCCGCTTCCAGCTGCACACCACTGGCTTCCCCGCCGGATGTTCCGTTCTGATACAGAGCATTTGTCACAGCCTGGATGGAATCTGCGGCATATTTCTTTTCGTACCGGTTGTACAGGGCGATGTAGGTTCCCTGAAAAGTTACAAGGCAGCCCAGCAGCGTAATGGCCACTGCGGCACCTATGGAAATTTTTTTGGCCATACTATTTCCTTATGTGTATTGTATTCTCCAGTATACCATACCGCAGCCGTGAAAAACGTCGGCTTACGGCAGGTTGATATAATTCCGGGGTTCCTGCACTTTACCGCTTTCCCGGACTTCAAAATGCAGATGGTTCCCGGAAGAGGATCCGGTGGTACCGACCAGCCCGATCTGCTGTCCCTTGCCCACCTGTTCTCCGGCAGAAACCCACCGTTCGTTCATATGGGCGTACAGGGTTGCAATCCCGCCGCCGTGGTCGATGAGCACATAGTTGCCGTAGCTGTAGTGGTACTGGGATTCGATAACCTTTCCGGCATTGGCAGCATAAATTGCCGTATTGGCAGCACAGGCCAAGTCAATCCCCAGATGGAAATCGTCTGCGCCCCACAGCTTCCGCCAGCCGTATTCGGAGGACACCTGATATTTCACATCAATGGGAAGCGGCCAGCCCATAGCCCCGCCCACATAGGCTTTCTTTTCCTGTTCCTGCAGCTGACGGAGCCGTTCCTCCAGCTTTTTGTTCAGTTCTTCTTCCTGTGCCTTGGCATTGTAGTAGTCCTGCAGCAGTGCGCTTTCGTTTGCCTGCAGAGACTGCATATAGGCCAGTGCTTCATCCGCCATTCTTCTGGCTTCCAGAATATTGTCTTCCAGGTCAACGATGGCCGTGGTCTGCAGTTCCAGGGCATATTCCAGATCGGTGACAGCCGCTTCCAGATTGGCCGTGTTTTCTTCCAGTTCGGATATCACCAGCTGGTCATATTCCAGAATGGAGGTCACCATATCCACCCGGGTCAGGAATTCCACCATGTCCTCCGCACCCAGAATCAGGCCGATATAGCTGGCTTCCCCTTCTTCATACAGGGTTACCATCCGGTCAAGGAACGCCTTTTCCTGCTTGGCAATGTTGGCTTCCGCTTCTGCGATAGCCGCTTCCTTGTTGCTGATCTGCAGGGTGATGGT
>JAFQGY010000391.1 GCA_017415325.1 Clostridia bacterium | reverse complement strand
CGGGCAGGGACGTTGTAGAACAGATCCTCCACCACGATGGTGGTACCGGCAGGGCATCCCGCTTCCGCCTGGGAGACAATCTCGCCTCCGTGGCATTCCAGAAGTGCCCCCATTTCCGCCTCGGTCTGCCGGGATAAAAGCCGGACTCTGGCAACGGAGGAGATGGCGGCCAGCGCTTCTCCCCGGAACCCCAGGGTGGCAATGCCATCCAGATCGGCGGCTGTGCGGATCTTGCTGGTGGCGTGCCGTTTGATGGCGGTGGGCAGGTCTTCCGGTACGATGCCGCAGCCGTTGTCGGTGACACGCATGAATCTGACCCCGCCGTTCTGGATTTCCACAGTGATCTGGTCAGCTCCGGCGTCGATGGCATTTTCCAATAGTTCCTTGATGACGGAGGAAGGGCGGTCCACCACTTCTCCGGCGGCGATCAGGTTGGCTACCGCAAAGGGCAGCACTTGGATGGATGGCAATGGAGACCCTCCTTTTGAAAATTCAGAAATAAGAATTCAGAATTCAGAATGATTTGGCAGAGCGTTTACAGCAGCTTTTTCCACTCGTACAGCAGATTCAGGGCTTCGATGGGCGTCAGGGTGTTCACGTCCGTCTTCTGCAGCTTTTCCTTGATGGAGTCTGCGGCCATGTCGGCAAAGGTCAGGGTTTCCATGGTGAACTGCTCTGGCTGGGCGGATTTTTTGCTCTTCTTTTCCGTGACCTTTCCGTCCTGTTCCAGTTCCTTCAGAATTTCCTTCGCCCGTCTGGTCACTTCCCCCGGCACTCCCGCCAGCTTGGCAACTTCGATTCCGTAGCTGTCATCGGTGGGACCTTTCACGATTTTCCGCAGGAAGGTGATGTCCTCGCCCCGCTTTTTGGCGGCAACATGGTAGTTCACAAACCCCGGCAGTGCTTCTTCCAGGGCAGTCAGCTCATGGTAATGGGTGGCGAACATGGTCTTGGCGCCGATTTTTTTGCCGGAGGTGTATTCCGCTACCGCACGGGCAATGCTCATGCCGTCGTAGGTGCTGGTACCCCGGCCGATTTCGTCGTATATGATGAAGGAACGGCGGGTGGCGTTATTGAGAATGTATGCCACTTCCTTCATTTCCAGCATAAAGGTGGACTGGCCCGAGGCAAGGTCGTCGGAGGCGCCTACCCGGGTGAACAGCTTGTCTACAATACCGATATGGGCTTCCGATGCAGGCACGAAGGATCCGATCTGGGCCATCAGCACGATCAGCGCCGTCTGCCGCATATAGGTGGATTTCCCCGCCATATTGGGGCCGGTGATCAGCATCAGCCGGTTGTCTCCTGTATCCAGCAGGGCATCGTTGGGGACAAAGTAGGAATCCGCCACAAACTGTTCCACCACAGGATGCCGGCCTTCCACGATCCGGATCTCGTCACTGTAGTCCACAGTGGGACAGACATACTGGTTCTGTACCGCAGCTTCTGCCAGAGAAACATACACGTCCAGCTGGGCCAGTGCATCGGCGGACTGCCGGATCCGGGATGCCTGTTCTCCCACGGTGTCCCGCAGTGCCACGAACAGCTCATATTCCAGATTTTTCAGCTTATCTTCCGCGCCCAGGATGGTAGCTTCCATGTCCTTGAGCTCATCGGTGATGTACCGTTCCTTGTCGGACAGGGTCTGCTTCCGGACATACCCTTCCGGTGCCTGCTCTGCTGCGGAACGGGGGAGTTCTATGTAATATCCGAATACCCGGTTGTAGCCGATTTTCAGGTTCTTGATGCCGGTCTTTTCCTTTTCTGCCTGTTCGGTATCCTTGATCCAGTCCTTCCCGTTGGTCATGATATACCGCAGCTTGTCCACGTCTTCATTGTAGCCGTCCCGGATCATGCCCCCTTCCCGGACGATAAAGGGCGGGTTTTCCACCAGTGCCTCGTCAATCCGGGTGCATACATCCGCCAGATCGTCCAGATCTCTGTAAATGGCGGCAAGTTCTCCCGTGGTTACATCAGACAGCAGCACCTTCAGATCGGGCAGAACGGACAGCGTCTGGGCAATGGCACGCAGATCCCGTCCGCCGGCGGTTCCGTAGGTGACTTTGGTGATCAGCCGTTCCAGATCCAGTACGGAGCGGAGCAGTTCTCTGACTTCCTCCCGGAGCATGAAGTTGTCTGCCAGCATTTCCACCGCCTGCTGCCGTTCCAGAATCTGACTGGCACTCGTCAGCGGGTGTTCCAGCCGGTTTTTCAGCATCCGGGCACCCATGGAGGTTTCGGTTTTGTCCAGCACCCACAGCAGGGAACCCTTTTTCTCCTTGGTCAGCATGGTCTCGCACAGTTCCAGATTCCGTCTGGTGGCCAGATCCATTTCCAGAAACTGACTGGCATCGTAGAAATGCAGTTCCTTGATATAGGAAATATCCTGCATCTGGGTTTCTTCGATATATCGCAGGGCAGCGCCCACGGCAATTCTGGCACAGCGCGGTTTTCCGTCGGTCAGATCTGCCCCGAACTGCTTTTCTGTCCGTTCCAGAGTATCCTCTTCCGTAAAGTACCGGGGTACCCCTTCGGAAACCAGCGCTCCCGTCCGTTCCTTGCAGTAGGCGGCCACTTTGGGCATTCCGCGGAGAGGAATGTTGATCAGAATTTCCTTCGGACTGTAGGTGGACAGTTCGTTGACAATGGCCTCTTCGGCGCCTTTCATCTGGAATGCCGTGGCACAGATATAGGCTGTGGTGATGTCCGCAAAACAGATCCCCACCGCTTCTCCGTCTGCATAAAGGGTAGCCAGATAGTTGTTGGACTTGTCGTTCAGCAGGTCGGTTTCGATGACGGTACCCGGTGTGATGACCCGGATGACTTCCCGTTTCACCAGATTTTTTGCGGTTTTGGGATCTTCTACCTGTTCGCAGATGGCAACTTTATAGCCTTTTTCGATGAGTTTGCCGATGTATGGCTCGCAGGAATGGTAGGGAATCCCGCACATGGGGGCACGCTGGTCTTCCCCGCAGTCCCGGCCGGTGAGGGTCAGCTCCAGTTCTGCCGAAACCAGCTGGGCATCGTCAAAAAACATTTCGTAAAAGTCGCCCAGACGGTAGAACAGGATATAGTCCCGGTACTGGTCCTTGATCTCGAAATACTGCTGCATCATGGGAGTCATGGGGAAAAACCTCGCTTTATAGTATGATGGAAATAAAAACTCTCCATCCGCATTCCCTGACAGACAGAAACTTTGTCCGCCGGTGAACACGGATGCATTGGCAGGAAAACCAAACAGGGGGGAGACCCATCCCGGTGCCGGTACAGAACTCCCCCGCCCATTGGTCAGGCATGGCAAACTCAATGACAGTGGCCGCCGCAGGAAGAACAGTCGTGATTGCAGGGTCTCTGACCGGTGATCACAAACTGCAGTTCGGCGTATACTTCGTTGGTCAGTGCGTCAAAGGCTTCCTTGGCTTCCACATATGCGGTGTACACCGGATGGCCGGTGATCTGTTCGTACAGCTGGTCGATCCGATCCTGGATGGAATCCCGCATGTCTTCCCCTGCTTCGTCTGCCGCTTCTCCGCCGGTCTTCCCGTACATATCGGCAAGCAGGTTCTGCTGGGTGTTGTATTCGGCGATGAGGCCGTTCAGTTCTTCGCTCCGTTCGTAGTCGGCAATAGCGGACTGGATGGCGGCATGACGGGCATCAGCCTTGATGATTTCGCCAAGGGCGGCAACAGCGTCCTTCATGGACTGGGTCAGAATTTCTTCCATAATGGTGTTCTCCTGTTATATATGATATATTTTTTAGCATAGTGAGGGATTTCTTCAGGGATTGTTATACGAGCTTTCCTTCCAGCGTAAAGGGAGTGATCTTTTCGATTTCCACTTCCGCAAACTGTCCGATCAGATCCCGGCTGCCGGCAAAATGGATGGGACGCACCGGATCTCCCCGGCCTGTGAGCATATTTTCATCGTTTTTGCTGATCCCTTCCACCAGTACCCGCAGTGTTTTCCCAAGGAACCGTTCGTTGCGCTGCCGGGAAATCTCGTTCTGCAGAGCCAGCAGTCTCTCAAACCGGGCCGTGGACACTTCATGGGGAATCTGGTTTTCCATTTCCGCCGCAGGGGTACCGGGACGGGGGGAGTAGATGAAGGAGAAAATCATGTCGTACTGCACATACCGGAGCATGTCCAGCGTGGCTTCAAAATCTTCTTCCGTTTCCCCGGGGAAACCAACGATGATGTCGGAGGTGATGCTGATGTCCGGAACTGCTGCTTTCAGCCGGTCGATCAGGGACTTATAGTGGGCGGAGGTGTACTTCCGGTTCATGCGCCGCAGAATCTCGTCAGAGCCGGACTGTACGGGCAGATGAAAATGCCTTGCCACCTTGGGACAGTCCGCAATGGCAGAGATAAGCCGGTCAGAGGCATCTTTCGGATGGGAAGTCATGAACCGCAGCCGGAAATCCCCGTCCAGCGCACAGACAGCCCGCACCACATCGGAAAAGTCCGGGTCATTTTCAGACACAGCCAGATCCTTCCCGTAAGAGTTCACGTTCTGTCCCAAAAGGATGATGTCCTTTGCCCCGTCGGCAATGAGCATTTTAGCTTCCGCAAGAATATCCTCCATCCGGCGGCTCCGTTCCCGGCCTCTGACGTAGGGTACGATGCAGTAGGAGCAGAAGTTGTTGCAGCCGTACATGACGGACAGCCATGCCATATGCTTCGAGGTGCGGTCCAGCGGAATCCCTTCGGCGATTTCATAGGTTTCGCTGTGGATGAACTGCCGTTTGCCGCCGGACAGCGCTTCCGCCACCAGGGTGGGCAGCAGATGGACAGCACCGGTGTCAAATGTGAAGGTTACATAGGGGTAGCTGTTTTTCAGCTTGTCCGCACGGTGCTTCTGGGTGACCATGCAGCCGCCGATGCCCACCAGCAGACCGGGATTTTTCTCCCGGAGATGCTTGCAGGAGCCGATGATGGACAGGGCCTTTTTCTCCGCGTGTTCCCGGATGGCGCAGGTGTTCACCAGAATCAGATCCGCCTCTTCCATGGTTTCCACCCGCCGGTAGCCCATGGAGACGCAGAGTCCTCCCAGCCGTTCACTGTCCGCTTCGTTCTGCTGGCAGCCGAAGGTCAGGATATAGTAACCGGGGGCATTTTCTCCCACTTTTCCCTGAGACGCAAAACGGAGTCTGACCCTGTCCGCTGCCGTCAGCTGGCGTTTGATTTCGTCCGGGGAGAGAAAAGCGCCGGTTTTTGTTTCGTTGTGTTTTTCCATATGTGTATTGTGTTCCTGTAGTTCTGAATTTATTCTGCCAGCGTGTAGTCCTGGGAGGTCAGCTCAAATCTGCCGTCTTCCAGAAGCCCCGGCGTGACAATGATCCGGTTGTCCGAAGTGATGAATACCGCTTCAAACTGGATGGTGCCGCTTTCATACAGTGCCATGGCCTCTTCCACACCCATGACAAACAGGGCGGTGGACAGGGCGTCGGCGGAAGTGCCGTTCATGGTGTGTACCGCTACGCTGGAAATGCCCGTATCTGCAGGCCAGCCGGTTTCGGGGTCCAGAATGTGGTGGTACACTACGCCGTCCTGCCGGAAAAAGCGTTCATAATCCCCCGACACGGATACGAATCCGCTGGGAATGTAAAGGTATCCCACAATGGTTTTCGGATTATGGGGATCCTTGATGCCGATCTGATAAGGCGTGCCGTCCGGTTTTTCCCCGAACACGCCGATATTGCCGCCCATGGATACAAGTCCGTAGGAAATTCCCGTACCGGACAGCCAGGACAGCACTTCCTGCAGGGCGTATCCCTTGCCCACGCCGCCCAGGTCAATCTGCAGCAGCGGATCGGTCTTGGTGATGGAAGAACCGTCGATCACCAGCTTGTCCGTTCCCATGTGCAGCATGGCTTCGGCAATGGCTTCTTCCTTGGGAACCGGGCCGCCGCGGGAAACATTCCACAGATCCGTCAGGGCACCGATGGTGGGATCATAGGCGCCGCCCGTCAGTTCGCAGATATTGGATGCCGTATCCAGCACCGACAGCAGGGTTTCGTCCGCTTCAATCAGCAGATGGACATCCCGGTTCAGGGCGTACAGTTCGCTGGTTTCGTCGTGGCAGGACAGGATTTTTTCCAGCCGGGCCACAATCCGTTCTGCCTCCGCCGCAGCATTTCCGAGAATGGCATTGTCCACTCCTTCCTTTGCCAGACGCAGGGTGATGGCAGTGTCCATACCGGTGAAAACGGAGTCCGCATAAACAGATTTCGCCGGTTTTCCGCAGGACACAAGGCCGAGAAGCATCCATGCCGCCAGCAGCACAGACAAAAATTTCCGCAAGGTTTTCATGGTTTCACCTACCCGATTTTTACGTATTCAGCAGCCCCCGGGAGAACTCCCCGAAGCGCCGGAACAGCAGATTGCAGATCCATCCGGTCAGCATGCCGCAGGCAGTTCCGAAAAGCATCAGCCCGCCGCCGTACACCAGGAGAATCTCTTTCCCCCAGCCGTACAGCAGGGCAGCACAGAACAGCTGTCCCAGATTGTGTGCCAGCGCCGTCAGGACAGATATGCCCATAAAGCTCAGCCGCCCGCCGTGGATCCGGTTCGTACTCCGCAGCAGACAGAGCATCGCAAGGACACAGACCATACCGGCCAGAGAAAACAGGATGGATGTCCCGCTGCCGAACAAAAGCCCCGTCACAAGCCAGCGGAGTACCGCCACAGCAGCACCGTCCGCCAGTCCCATACCATACACACAGCACAGGATCGCCAGATTTGCCAGTCCCAGCTTCACACCGGGGATGGGCAGCGGCGGCAGAAGGGACTCCAGAAACGCCAGCATCAGGGCGGCGCAAAGGAACATGGCGTCTGCGGTAAGCCGGCGGATGCGCATATGTTTATCCAATGGTAAAATCCCCCTCCGACTCTCCGGCACCGGGAATCCGGATCACGACATCTGCCGGAACGCATACGATGATCTCCCCGCCGTGCCGGATCTCTCCCGCAGTCATGCAGACACCGTCCGGGCACCCGCTCTCCGTTACCCGCACACCGCCGTTTTCCACCTGGATGGTCAGAGAAATACCGCCGCTTTCCAGTATCAGGGTGTCCGGTTCCGTCAGCGGCAGGGCAACTTCCCCTCCGTCCCAGGAGACGATACAGATCTGTCCGGCTTCCCCACGGGGATAGAACAGCAGCACAAAGGCACAGAGCACGGCCAGTACCAGAACACAGAGATCCCATCGCGTAAACCGTGTGGCCGGGGCAGTTTGTTTGTTTTGATTGACAAGCATACTCATACAACTTATATTATACCGTGAAATGGGGCAAAAGTCAAGAGATGCGCTGGGGTTTTGTGAAATCCTGCCGGAAAAGTGGGAATAGCGGAATCCGCACTGCCGGAAACCTTGACAAATCCCTGCCGTCCGTGTTATACTGGACAAAACAGAAGCAAACGAGGTGCTGATGATGACAAAACTGCTCACCCCCGCCAACGGAGAAACCGTCACGCTCCATACCGAGCGGCAGAAATATTTCCGGGAACACCACAGAGAAATGGCTGTACATTCCAGCATTGACTGGCTCCATCTGGTGCACACCGGCGAAAAGGACAATTCCCACCCGGCCCCTGTAACCTTTGCCTGGGAAGGGGATGCCGACACCATGGAGCTGTCCCTGCATGCCGATATGACCGATGCTGTTTCCATCCCCGCAGAAGGAGGAACCTGTCAGGTATACAACCTCTATATCGGAACCACATACTGGTGGCGGGCAGGGGACAGCGAAATTGGTACCTTCACCACGGAAGACACCGCACCCCGCTGGATTTTTGCGGAAGGCGGCACCAATATCCGGGATGCGGGCGGATGGAAAACGCTGGACGGCAGAAGGATCCGGCAGGGTCTGCTGTTCCGGGGTTCGGAGTTCGGCCCCCATGCGGTGATTACCGAAAAGGGCATCCGCACCCTGCGGGAAGAAATCGGCATCCGTACCGACCTGGACTTCCGGGGAGAAGCGGTGGGTGTGACAACCGAAAGTCCCCTGGGAGCGGATATCCGGTTTTTCCTGCTGCCTGCCACGGCATATGAAGTGCTCTATTCCGATCCCTCGAATCTGAAGGAAATTTTCACGGTATTTGCCGACCCGGAGAACTATCCCATCTACTACCACTGCTGGGGAGGCGCTGACCGGACAGGTACCTATGCCTTTCTGCTGGGATCCATCCTGGGCATGTCCGGCGAAGATCTGGCCATGGACTATGAACTGACCTCCCTTTCCGTATGGGGCTGCCGCAGCCAGGACGGGGATGGGTTCCGGGCGGTGCTGGACGGGATCGCTCCCTATGGGAACACGGCAAAAGAACGGGCGGAAAATTTCCTGCAGGAACAGGGTGTGACCATGGCACAGATCGAGTCGATCCGAAAGATTCTGCTGGAGGACTGACCCGGTACAACCATGCATCCCAGACGGTACAATCTTAAAAAAATTCCATAAACCCCTTGACAAACGGTGCGGACTGTGGTATACTAACATGCGTGACAGACAATGTCGCCATGCGGAAGTGGCGGAACTGGCAGACGCGCACGTTTGAGGGGCGTGTGGATTACTCCGTACGGGTTCAAGTCCCGTCTCCCGCATTGAACACACGGTGGTTCATCCCGAAAGGGAAGGATCGCCGTTTTCTTTTCCCCTTTTATCATAAGTAAAATTTATGGAATTCTGTGTACGAATAATGGCTATTCTGTGGAAATACGATGAATATGGAAAATTTCAAGTCCGTTTTCATAAGGAATTTCCTTGCGATCCGGCATCGTGTGAAAAATGGAGAAATCGCGGACGACAAACGGATGTTTCGTGTGGTATACTATAGGCAGAATCGGATCGGCCCTCCGTCAGCAACATATGCAGGGGGACAGGAAGGCAGATCCGGTTCCAATACATCCATACATATATGAGGAGGAAAAATGGAGTATATCACAGAAATCTGCATTGCGGTTCTGGCGCTGGCCGGGTCGGCACTGGGGTCTTTCAGCGGCTTCAAGCTGACGGCTTACCGGGTGGAACAGCTGGAAAAGAAAGTGGAAAGCCAGAGCAGTGCAACCAAACGGATTCCGGTACTGGAGGAACAGCTGCACAACATGGGAGAGCGGGCGGACAGACTGGAAAAAAGAGTGGAAATGCTGGAAAACCGCCTGGACATCTGCCGCCGGGAGAACGGAGGGAGAAGATGACGCCATACTGCAAAGGAACGGTACGGGTGAGTTCTCCCTTCGGTATGCGCACCCTCAGCGGAAAAACCGCCATGCATAAGGGGATGGATCTGGTGGGGACGGACAAAACCATTGTGGCCGTGGAGGGCGGAACGGTGCTGTTCTCCCGGATTCTGGAAAAATCCACCGGAAACCGGACATGGGAGTGGGGAAACTATATCTGTATCCGGACGGAATCGGGCATGCTGCACTACTACTGCCACCTGGCCAGCCGTCTGGTGAAAGCCGGGGAATCCGTGAAAAAAGGCCAGATCATCGGAAAGGAAGGCTCCACCGGATACAGCACCGGCAGCCACCTGCACTTTGAAGTCCGGGACAAAACCGGCACCTCCGTGGATCCCGCCCCCACCCTGGGCATCGGCAACCGGACAGGCTATCATGATGCAGCACGGCTGTACCACAGAACCATGGTGGGGGATGCCTGCGGACTGGAAGAAAAAACGCTGGAGTATCTGGACAGATATGCGTATGCACCGGAGCTGTGGCGGAAACTGTGGGAGGCGATGGACAGATGCGGTTCATGAAACGGCTGCTGACGGCGGTATATCTGTATCTGGGGATTTTCTTTGCCCTGTGTCTGGTATGCTGGATTGTCACCGGAGAAGAACCTGCCGCACTCATTGCCGGCATCAGCACAGCCGCCGGGGTGGAATCGGTCATCGCCGGATGTATGCGGATGCGGGAGATGCAGGAGGAACGGAGGAAGGAAAAAGAAGAATCCGGTGAAGGGCGCAGAGAAATCCCGGGGGGAACATCCGGCGAAACATACATAGATCCTGCATGGGGAGAAAAATAATCCGCTGACAAAAAACCGCTCGGGACTGCCAATGCAACAGCCGGGCGGTTTCTTTTGTGTTATACAGGCATGGCGGCGGTAGTGGAGAGGGTCTGCAGGCCGGTGTAGGCGGACATGGCGGCACGGAGGAAATACCCCTGCTTGTGCAGACATACGGGACACAGACCGGGTGCATTCTTTCCCACATGGAGATGCCCGCAGTTCTGGCACATCCAGACGCAGGATTCGCTCTGGTCGGCAAAGAGGGTATCCCCGGACAGCCAGGTTTCAAACTGCCGGAACCGGTCTGCGTGCATGGCCTCCACCCGGGCGATCATCCGGAAGGCGGAAGCCACAGCAGGGTATCCGTCCCGTTCCGCCTGGGCGGCAAAGGCAGGGTAGACATCGTTTGCTTCTTCGGTTTCATTGTGGTGGGCCATCTGCAGGAGTTTTGTGATGGTGGGATCGATGTCCACGGGGAAACCACCGTCGATGTGCAGGGTCTGTCCGGCGGCTTCCTGCAGATAGTCGTAGAATACTTTGGCATGCGCCCGTTCCTGCTCGGCAGTGTAGAGGAAGACTTCTTCCAGAACGTACAGTTCCTTCTCCCGGGCAGCGGCGGCCGCAATGGTGTAGCGGTTTCTGGCCTGACTTTCCCCGGCAAAGGCACGCATCAGGTTGAGATGGGTTTCGTTTGGCTGGAATGACATAGGGGCGGGTACCTCCTGAATCGGTTGGATTTCAGGAACAGTATTGGCATAAACATAGGAAAGTATGCAATTTCTCCGTGGAAATTTCTGTCCGCTACTGGCATATCCCGCCAAAATATGCTATACTGAAAAAAACACCCCATTCGGAGGTACAACCATATGGCTTACTATATCAACGACGACGACTACCGTATGCTCACCGAATTCTGCAACCGGCGGGACAACCGGGAAGACGGACTGCGCCGCGCGGCCATTCTCGGCATCGGCAAGGGCTCCATGGTGGCTCCCGGTGCGCTGGTGCGGATTCCCGTGGACCAGATCGGCTCCAATGTGTATTTCGGTCTGTACAGCTATTCCAACGGCAACGTGACCGTGGGCGACAATGTCCTCATCGGCCCCCACTGCTCCATTGCCGCCGGGAACCACAAATTCGATCCCGCCACAGGCTGGTTTTCCGGCAGAACCGAACCGGACGGGGATGATTCCATTGTTATCGGCGACGGCTGCTGGCTGGCTTCCCATGTGATGATCTCCGGCGGCGTAAAGCTGGGGAAAGCAAACCTGATCTGTGCAGGGGCAGTGGTCACCAAATCCACCCCCGACTACGCCATCATGGCCGGTATTCCCGCAAAACAGGTGGGGTACATTGATCCCGTGACAGGTGAGTACCACTGGTATTCCCGGGAAGGCGAACCGGAAGAAAAATAAGAGATAAGAAATCAGAGATAAGAAGCAGTGTGTTCTGTACTTCGTACTTCCCGCATCTGATTTCTTATCCGTCCTGAGGTGTATATATGGCTATATTTCTGACAAAACAAACCCGTATCGGACAGCTGTTTCCCACGCCTGCTCCCGGACAGACTGTGATGGAGACCCCGCCGACCTTTTCCTGGCTGGCGGAAGGAAAGCACACCTATGCCGTAACCGTATGGAATCACGCCGGGGAGATTGTATGGCAGGGGGAAACAAGTCAGGCAGCCGCTGTACCGGAAAAAATTCTGCCCCCGGGGGACTATACATGGGATGTGACCGCAGACGGCGAACACCGGGGCGTGCAGTCCTTTACCATTGCGGAGGATGCCGTGGAATTCCTCCGTCCCACTGCGGACGAAATTCTTGCCGCTGTACCGGGATGCCACCCCAGACATCTGTTCACGGCGGAAGAAATCCCGGCGATTCTGGCCACCCATGAAACCGAACTGCGGGTACTGCGCCGGAATATCGAACAAGCGTATGCAGACGGACTTCCCGAACCGCCCATGTACCACAGAGATCCCGATGCCCTGCCGTACCGGGAATACTTCGGACGGTACCGGGACTATTGCGACCGGAATCTGGTGGCGCTGTCTCTGGGGTATGCCCTGCTGGGAGACGAAAAAGCCGGGGCAGCTGCCAAAGCGCTGTTTCTGACCATCTGCGACTGGAATCCCGAAGGCCCATGCAGTCTGTGCGGTCCCTTCCGTGGAGACGAGGTCGGCCTGTCCAATGCCAGATGCCTGCCTGCTGTGTACGATCTGCTCTGGCCCCTGCTTTCCGACAGTGAACGGAAATTTGCCGCCGGTGTGGTGATGGCCTACGGATACCAGTGCGAACGGCGGCTGACGGGCAGGGACTTTATCGCCAATCCCGGGGACTCCCATGCCGGACGTCTGCCTGCCTATCTGGGGGAAGCGGCTCTGGTGCTCTCGGACAGCGGGGTGCTTCCGGAGGAGGTTTGCCGCAGATGGCTGACCTATGCCGCAGATGTATACGGCGGGATTTTCCCCTATTACGGCACACCGGACGGCGGCTGGGCGGAAGGGGTATTTTATGCTGCCAGCTATACCAAATGGTACCTGCCCTTCTTCTCGGCTGTGGAACGGTATACCGGCAAGAGCTACCTGTCCCGTCCTTTTTACCGGAATCTGGCGAAGTTTTTTGTGCATTTCGCAGATCCGAACCGGGAAAACCACCCCTTCTGCGACGGATACTGGTGTCATCCGGAAGATGCGGAATGGCCGGGATTCTTTGCGCAGGATCCGCTGGGGATTTATGCCAGACGGTTCGGCTCGGAACTGGCCAAAAGAAGACAGCGGGAAACCCCGGAACCGGAGCTGTATCTCCTGCATCTGCTGGACACTTTCCTGCCCGTTCAGGAAGAATCCATCACAGCGGAGCCGGAATCCGATCTGGCGGTGTTCCCGGAAGCCGGATATGCCGCCATGCACACCGACCTTGCGGACAACCAAAACGATTTTGCCTGCCTGATCCACGCCACCAAATTCGGTTCCGGCAGCCACAGACATGCTGACCAGGGCAGTTTCGCT
>JAFQGY010000390.1 GCA_017415325.1 Clostridia bacterium | reverse complement strand
TGTATCCGCTGCGGAGAACGATACAGAAGCCAGCACGGAACCGGCAGAAACCACCGCTCCGGTTCCGGAAGAAACTCTTGCGGCAGAAACTTCTCCCACCTATGAAGAAAAAGATTACGATGCACAGATCGAGAAATATCTCAGTGAACTGCCCGCGCTGACCTTTGGCGGCTCCACCGTTTTTCTGACCTCCCCCAGCTTCACCTATCTGGAACCGGATACGCTGGATACACCTGTTTCCCAGATGGCGTATGAAAGAAACCGGATGCTGGAAGAACGGTATCAGATTTCCCTCTCCACTTCCACCAAGGATGCGGCCGTGATACTGGAAGAAGCACAGAATGCCGTGAAATCGGGATCTTATTATTCTGATTTTCTGTTGGTACCTCTGTATATGATGGGCCATTTCAAAAATGCAGGTGTGCTGGAAAACCTCCGGTCCCTTCCCTATCTGGATCTGAACCAGCCGTACTTCTACAGCAGTTCCGCAGAAGCTTTTTCAGCCGGGTATACCACATGGGGGCTGTCCGGGTATGCTTCTGTGGCGCCCTCTGATCTGACTGCCGTGTATGTGAACAAAGATCTGGTAAAAGAAACCGGGATGGATATGCCTTATGCCGCGGTAACAGACGGAAGCTGGACATGGGATATGTTTTTCACCTATGTCAGTGCTGTCCAGACCCTCAACGGACAGTCGGAAACACCACGGTATTACACAGTGACTTCCCAGAACAGCACCTCCCGGCTGGCAGATCTGGTATATGCTTCCTGCGACGAACGGTTTGTTCTGTCAGGGGAAATGCTGATTCCTTCCATTTCCTTTACAGCAGAAACAGCGGCACCTGCCATGGAATATGCCAGTCGGATTTTCGGGGATGAACGGGCAATTACAGACGGCTCTGCCGGTGCTGCCAACTGCTTCAGCCGCGGGGAATCCCTTTTCCTTGTGGACTATGTATACGTCTCCTCCTGGCTCACCAATGCTTCCGCCAACTGGGGGCTGCTTCCCCTGCCGAAGCTGACAGAATCCGGAAAGTATAAAACGCTGGTATCCAACAACTCTCTGGTCTTCACAGTTCCCTCCGGAACCGTCAATACAGAACTTTCTTCTGTTCTGCTATCCGCTATCCATGCCGCATCCGTGCATAAGCTGAATGATGCTTATGTAAAGCACAACATGATCTACACACTGCGGGACAACGATTCCGTCAATATGCTGGATATGCTGCTGGATACGGTTACATTTGATTTTGCGCCGGCTTTCGGTACGGCATACCCCAATATTGCAAACGGCACGTATAACCTGATCCGGGAAGCCGCATCGAACGGTACCATTCCTTCGGATTTTGACAGCAGAAGCAGCAAAGCCAATATGATTCTGGCCGAATACTTCCCTATGGAGCTGACCAATGAATAAAATCCTTTCCATTACCGGCCCTACCGCATCCGGGAAAACAGCACTTTCCATCGGTCTTGCCTCTGTTCTGGGCGGGGAGATCATATCCTGTGATTCCATGCAGATCTATCGCGGCCTGACTGTAGGGACGGCTGCTCCGACTCCGGAAGAAATGCAGGGGATTCCCCACTGGGGTATCGGGATATGCGATCCGCTGGATTCCTTTTCGGCAGCAGACTGGGTTGCGCTGGCGGACGGGTGGATTTCTGACATCACCGGTCGGGGAAAGTTTCCCATATTCTGCGGCGGTACGGGACAGTATCTGGATTCCCTTCTGTATATCAGCAGCTTTGTGGAAAATAACCGTGACGACGCCCTGCGGGAAGAACTGTTCCGGATCGCAGAATCCGAAGGCAATGATGCCCTGCACAGGATCCTGGCGGACATAGACCCGGAAGCGGCGGAAACCATCCATCCCAATAATGTGAAGCGGGTGGTACGGGCGATTGAGATTTACAGAACCACCGGAAAAACAAAAACAGAGACGGACCGGTTGCAGATGACGCCGGAAAAACGGTATGATGAATTCCGGGTGATTCTGGAATTTGCGGACAGACAGGTGTTGTATGACCGGATTGATCTGCGGGTGGGTCTGATGCTGGAAGCCGGTATTCTGGAAGAAGCACGGATGCTCTGGAAATATGCAAAAGAACACCCGGGTACCGTTCCCGGCACAGCATGGCAGGCCATCGGATACAAGGAATTCTTCCCCTATTTTGACGGGTTCTGTTCTCTGGAAGAAGCGGCGGATCAGGTCAGACAGGCCAGCAGAAATTATGCCAAACGGCAGCTGACATGGTTCCGGCGCTCAGAAGGCTACAGACTCACTCCGGACAGACCGGATGGTACCGTGCGTACCGGTGCGGAAATGGTGGAGGAAGTACTTACGGCTGCAGCAGACTGGCTGAAAAACTGAACTGAAAAAACAACTTCCGGTTGTCCCTGATGATGGATGGGCTTTCCGGAAGTTGTTCTGTTTTGGATTACTTTTTCAGTCTGCCGAACAGGATGGAGAATACATGGTCTCTGTGCATACCATCCACATGTTCGTAGGTACCTTCGTACTGACCGGGATGGTAGCCGTATTTTTCGTCGGTGTAGAACCGGGGCTGGTCGGAGCACCAGTAGCATCTGGGGTCAATGATACAGCAGATGGTGGAGATATCCCAGATCACACGGCTCCAGGATACGGGATGGCTGGCGGGTTCGCAGTTCTTGATATTGTCGCAGAGATAGTCACCCAGAGGGCTGTTGCCCCGGAGCTGGTATTCGATTTCCGGCAGGGTCATGATCAGCCCGGAAGCCACACCCAGACAGGGGACAGTCAGCAGCGGTACCTTGGAAG
>JAFQGY010000030.1 GCA_017415325.1 Clostridia bacterium | reverse complement strand
GTACAGCAGGCCGCAAAGGAAGCGGAAGAAGAACTGCTGGAACTGCTGGGAGACACGGACTTTGAAACCTATGCCGGCGCCAGAGGGACCAGAGGGGAGCTGACCGATCCGCAGGTATACGATATTGTACTCTACGTCATCCAGGAGCTGCAGGACGAGGGTGCGGTGCACTGCCACTGCCCGGAAGGCGAAGGGGAATATGTGGTGGATATTCTGGCGGACATGATCCGTGTGACCTGCAAAAACTGTGCGGCGTCCGTGGAGATCCCCACCGGCAGTCTGACCCAGGCCAACGATTTTCTGGAGAACTGCGTCCGGCTGGATCTGACCTGAAAAGAATGCGTAAAAGATATATTGCACATCCAGGTTCCATCCGCATATTCTGATAACAGAGCGGCGGGGTTTCCGTGAGACTCCGGGGAAGCTGCTCTCCGCCAGACCATACGGCGGCTGAATTTGTGAATCCGGTTCCGCGCAGCCGGAATGAAAGGATAAAACTATGGGATGCTTCTGCAATATTTTTGAGAACAACGAATGGATCTGGATTCTCATTCTGCTGCTGATCCTGTTCTGCAGCTGCTGCAACTGAGAATCGCCGGAAGTGCAGAATGCCCGTCAGTCTGTAGGGAAACCTATGGGCCGGCGGGCTCTTTTTTGTGAATATCTAAAAAAATACTTGCAATTGTTTCAGATATGCTGTATACTGAAAGCGGATAATTACGACATGGAAAAGGAAGGATTACTTATGAAAAGATCAGCAACCATGCTTTTGGCGATTCTGATGACTGCATCCCTGCTGGCATCCTGCGGCGGCGGAGAAACGGAAACTGCGGCAGATACTGCGGCGGCCGTGGAAACCACAGCAGAAACGGAAACCGAGCTGACCCATGGTCTTGGAACCTACGATTTTGGCGGCGTGGATTATGTTGCCATGGTGCGGCAGGAAAAAATGACCCATTTTGATGCGGAAGAATACACAGGTGAACCGCTGAACGACTCTGTGTACGACCGGAACACCAAGGTTACCGAAGAATTTAACGTAACGCTGGGATTTGTGCCGGTGGTCAGTGATATGAAAACTTTCAATGAGGCCATCAGCCAGAGTATCATGTCCCAGGACCAGGCGTATGATATTATCACCCCCGACTACTGGTGGGGCTCTGAAGTCAACGGATGGTTCTTCAATCTGACGGACATCGACGTGCTGGCGCTGGATCAGCCCTGGTGGTGCGGCGGCTGGAATGAAGCGGCTACTGTGGAGGGGATGCTGCCCGGTGCGGTTGGCTGGTACACACTGGATATGATCTCCAACATGAACGTGGTCTTCTTCAACAAAGACCTGTACGCCGCTGCCGGGCTGGATGATACATTTGGACTGGACGGGTTGTACAATACGGTGCGTGAAGGTAAGTGGACCATGGATCTGTTCCGGCAGATGAGCACCACTGCGGCACAGGATCTGAACGGGGACGGAGAAATGACAGACGCTGACCTGTACGGTTCCGTATCCGAACTGCAGGCAGGCCGTGCTATTCTCTGGAGCAGCGGGATGGAGCTTTGCCGGAAGGAAGAAGACGGTACGCTGGTTCCCACTCTGACTTCCGAGAAGAACTACGATATCTTCAAGATGGCGCTCAGTTTCTATGAAGACGACAGCAATCTGTATACTACAGACGGCGGCCTGATTTCCAGACTGTTTATGGGCGATCAGATTATGTTCAATATGAAGGCTGTCGGCGATGCTGTGGGATACAGAGACATGGAAGCAGACTTCGGGATTGTACCTTTCTCCAAATATGACGATGAAACCGGATACCGCAGCCGGAATTTCGGTTCTTCCTATTTTGCCATTCCGATCACGGCCAAGGATACGGAAATGTCTGCTGTGGTGCTGGAAGCCCAGAACTTCTACAGCTATCGTGATGTGCGTCCCACATATTACGACACCATTCTGAAGTCCAAGGCAGCCCGTGATGAGGACACCTGCGAAATGCTGGATCTGGTGATGGAAACCTGTTATATCGACCCCTTCTTCATCTATGGTACGGTTCTTTCCGGCGTAGCGGACGCACCTTTCAATCTGGTAACTTCAGGGAAGGATACCTATATGTCCAAGATGGAATCCCTGGCAACCTCTATTGACACCAAACTGCAGACCCTGATCGAAGCCCTGCAGCAGACGGCACAGTAAAAAATCAGAGATAAGAAGTCAGAAATAAGACGTAAATACAGAGAACGGCTCCCAGAGATTTTTCAGGTCTCCGGAGCCGTTCTGTCGGTGTATGGGGATTTTATACAGTCTTACTTTTCCACAACAAGAGTCTTGATTTCAAAGGGATGGAATTCCAGGGCAACCTTGCCGTCCACCACAGGGATTTCCACGCCGTCTTCTTCCAGCAGATTGGTCACAGTCACACGCTTGGCACCGGGGATGGCCACTTCACAGTTTGTGGTATTCCGTTCGCATTCGTACAGACGGAGGACAAAAGCACCTTCGATGTCTTCCGCAGCCTTGACAGCTTCGCACAGTACGTTGGGAGCGGAAATGGTGAACAGAGGAGAGGCGTCCAGAACACCGTTCACGGCCACAGGCTTGTAGTTCAGCTCGTACGCCGGGTATACTACATTTTCCGCCGCAAAAGCACCGATGTGGGGCAGCAGGGAATAGGTCATGTAGTGTACGCCGTTGTCGGAGATGGGGTCGGGACGGTAGCAGCCCTTCTGCAGGGTCAGGCGCATGTCGGATTCTTCCACGGAGATGCCGTACTTGCAGTCGTTCAGGATAGCCACGCCGTACCGGGATTCGGACAGGTCGGACCAGCGGTGGTTGCAGACTTCAAACTTGGCGGCTTCCAGAGAAGTGTTCCGGGTGGCGGGACGATCCACGTGACCGAACTGGATTTCGTTCTTCACAAATCCGGCACGTACGTTTACATCGAATCCGGCCTTCAGCAGGGCATGGCTTTCCTTCCAGTCCAGCTTCATTTCGTAGTCGATTCTGGGGTCATCCGCATAGAATACGGTGTCCACGGTGGCGGTGGAGTTTTTGCTCAGTCTGTAGGAGGTGCGTACACGGTATTCCACAGCACCGTCAGAAACCACTTCCCGGGAGAGTATATCGGTTACGGCAAAGAGCTTGCGGAAAATATCGTCTTCCACTTCCCAGTTGTCGTAGTCGGTGCACAGGCATTCCCCGAACCACAGGGTACCCAGCGCCGCACCGGATGCCTTCTTCACTTCCCGGTTCACTCTGCGGTCGATCAGGGAGGAGATATATCCGGCATCGTCAAAGGTTACGGTATAGATGGGGGTGGTCAGCATATTGCCTTCTGCCTTGAATGCGCTGGGAGCGGCACAGGCAGCGTCGGCAGCACTCAGGCTTACAGAACCCATGGCGGGAATCTTTGCGGCTACAGCAGTCTTCGGCGCACCGTCAGCGTCTGTGTAGGACTGGGTCAGTGTATCGGCGAAGGAAAGCTCACCATCCAGTACGGTTACGCTGTTTCTGTCAAAGGACAGGGGGTTGTACAGGGAGACGGTACCATTCTGTTCCTTTGCCAGAGATTCGGCATAGTCTGCGGTATATCCGTCAGCATCGGCGATGAGCCTGCGCATTTCCGGGAAGGCAATTTCGTATACCTTGGGAATGCTGGTACCGGGCAGAATGTCGTGGAACTGGTTCTTCAGCAGGATCTTGTACATTTCGTCCCGGACAGCCTTATCGGTTCTGCCGGACAGCACACCGAACAGTTCCATGTTCCGCAGGGCGATTTCTGCCATACGGTTGTTCTTCTTTACATCGTGCATCTGGGTCAGGGTACCTCTGTGGTATTCCAGATACAGTTCTCCGTCATACAGGGGCAGTCTGTCCCGTCTTGCCTCCAGCTTCTGCATGTATCCGCTGACGGTGGTGGGTTCGATGGTGGGCATACCGTCCAGATCCTTCACCCGCTTCATGTATTCCAGCATGCCGTAGGTGGGGCCTCCGCCGCCGTCACCGTACCCGTAGGCAACCAGTCTGCTGTCGTTGGAATGCTTGTCCCGGATTTCGCCTACCGCACCGTTTAGGGTGGGTACGTCGGGAATC
>JAFQGY010000389.1 GCA_017415325.1 Clostridia bacterium | reverse complement strand
TGGAGCAGGGCCCGCCGTCCAGAATCAGCGGAATCTTCCCCTGCAGGTCGTCATACACATGGGCTGCCGTGGTGGGGGAGGGTTTTCCGGAGCTGTTGGCGCTGGGAGCCGCAATGGGATGGCCGGAGATCCGGATCAGTTCCCTTGCCGCAGGATGGGCGGGACAGCGGATAGCCACGGTCGCAAGTCCCCCGGACACCGCATCGGGAATCACGTCTCGTTTCGGCAGGATGATGGTCAGCGGCCCGGGCATGTATTTTTCGGCAAGTGCATAATACAGCGGTGTGGTGTATGCAATGGCTTCCGCTTCCGCCGGTTCCGCCACATGCACGATCAGAGGATTGTCCCCGGGTCTGCCCTTGGCGGCGTAAATCTTCCGGGCGGCATCGGCATACAGAGCGCTTCCCGCCAGTCCATACACCGTTTCCGTGGGAATCCCCACCAGTTCTCCTTCCCGGATGCAGGCAGCTGCCCTTTCTATGGCAGAGTCCTTTTCCGGGCCTGCCAGTGAGTAAATTTCAGTCTTCATAGCTAATTTCGTTTATTCCGTTCTGCCGCAGGTGACCTACAGCATTTTAGGCATCCGCCTTATTCATTGTTTCCGCTGGAACGGAGTCTTTCCGCCGTGTCGGCCGTAGCCAGAGCGTCGATCATATCGTCGATTTCCCCGTTCAGGAAGGCTTCCAGACTGTGAATGGTGTGGCCGATGCGGTGGTCGGTGATCCGGCTCTGGGGGTAGTTGTATGTCCGGATCCGTTCGCTGCGGTCGCCGGTACCCACCTGAGAACGGCGCTGGCTGGCAATTTTATCGTTCTGCTCCTGCAGCTTCATGTCGTACAGCTTGGTTTTCAGGAGCTTCATGGCCTTGTCCTTGTTCTTGTACTGGCTCCGTTCGTCCTGACATTCGATGACGATGCCGGAGGGCTTGTGCAGCAGGCGGATGGCGGATTCGGTTTTGTTGACGTGCTGTCCCCCCGCACCGCTGGATTTGATGGTTTCAATTTCCAGATCGGCAGGGTTGATCTCGATTTCCACGTCTTCCGCTTCCGGCAGTACGGCCACAGAGGCGGTGGAGGTATGGATCCGTCCGGCGGTTTCGGTTTCCGGCACCCGCTGTACTCTGTGGACGCCGCTTTCGTATTTCAGCCGGGAGTAGGCCCCTTCCCCGGACACCATGAAGGTGATTTCCCGGTAGCCTCCCAGACCCGTTTCGTTCATGCTGACCACTTCGGTCTTGTACCGCCGCATGTCCGCATACATGGAGTACATCCGGTAGAGCACCCCGGCAAACAGCGCCGCTTCGTCCCCGCCGGCACAGGCACGGATTTCCACCACCACGTTTTTGTCGTCGTTGGGGTCTTTCGGCAGCAGCAGGATGGTCAGTTCTTCCTCCAGCCGCACCAGGGCTTCCTTCCCCGCCTTGTATTCCTCCGCAGCGATCTCCCGCATTTCCGCATCTTCCTCCATGAGGATTCTGGCTTCTTCGGTATCGCTGTAGACTTTTTTATATTCCCGGTATTTCTCGATGGTGGGCGCCAGATTCTTCCGTTCCTTCATCAGAGTGGTATATTTTTCCATATCCGCCATGGTTTCCGGGTCGGCCAGAGCGGCTTCAATATCGTCAAAACGCTTTTCGGCGTCCTGCAGTTTTGTCAGCATAGTTATTTCGGTTCCTGTCTTATTATTTTAGGCAGTTGCCTATTTTATTATCCCTGCACTTTTTTCAGCAGATGCATCCGGATGCCGCACCATTCCCCTTCGAAATACGCAACCTTGAGATTGCCCTTTTCGTCGTACTGGCAGGTTTCTTCCCGGAAGCTGTATCCCCGGCGTTCAAACCATGCCTTTGCTCTGGCGGGGTCATTGGTCAGCAGCGCCGCGTGGGGGTACAGGCCTTCTTCCCTGCTGTTGAGCACTTCAAAGGCACCGCCCACCATGGCTCCCCGTCCGTCGGGATTGATATTGGCAGGCAGGCAGAGCATTTCTCCAAGTGCCGTGGAGCTGGTGGTCAGATCCTCTTTGTCTTTCGCCATGATGGCAAAGTGCCCCATTTCCAGACCCAGCATGGTCTTCACAGCGGCTTCGGTTTCCGTCCGTACAGCGTCCCAGTCCCCTGCCTTCAGCCAGTCGGACTTCACCATAAAGCTGCCGCCGCAGGCAATCACGTTGGGCAGAGCCAGGTATTTGTTCATATTGGACTTGTCGATGCCGCCGGTGGGCATGAATCTGATGCTCTGGTAAGGAGCGGCCAGAGAGGAGAGCATGGGGATACCGCCTGCCGCTTCTGCCGGGAAGAATTTCACCGTGGTCAGACCCAGTTCCATGGCGGCTTCCACCTCTGTGGGGGTTGCGCATCCGGGGTACACGGGCATATCTTTCGCCAGCGCTGCTTCTACAATCTTCGGATTCAGTCCGGGAGACACGATGAACTGTGCACCGGCGTCAATGGCCCTGTCAAGCTGTTCCATGGTCAGCACGGTACCGGCACCCACCAGCATACCGGGGCGGTTTTCCCGGATACTCCGGATCGCATCGGCGGCCGCATCAGTACGGAAGGTGATTTCGGCACAGGGCAGCCCTCCGGCCGAGAGTGCATCGGCAAGGGGCAGAGCGTCCCCGGCGTTGTCAATTTTCACAACAGGCACAAGACCCATTTCCCGCAGTCTGGCGTCCATCCATTTCTGAGCAGTCATAATTTCCTCCATTCCGCCGTCACGGCATTATCCGGACAGCATTTCCCTGCAAAACACAAACAGGGGAATAAATTCCGATAGGGGAAACGCCTCTTTTGCAGAAACATTTCCCCAGTCCCGGTGGTTATCAATTCACTTTATTTGCAGAACACAGCGAAAGCGCGGTATGCTTCGTACAGGTCATGCTTGGAGATGATCTCGAAGGGAGCGTGCATGGACAGAACCGGCACGCCCAGGTCCACGGTATCGATATTCATGTTGGCGATGTACATAGCCACGGTGCCGCCGCCGCCCTGGTCAACCTTCCCCAGTTCGGAGGTCTGCCAGATCACGCCGTTTTCGTCCAGCAGATTCCGGATTTCGCCTACGAATTCAGCGGAAGCATCGCTGGTACCACCCTTGCCGCCGCCGCCGGTATACTTGGCCATGCCCACGCCGCAGTGGATCAGAGCGGTATTGCGCTTTTCGCTCACACCTGCATACAGCGGGTCATAACATGCAGTAACGTCTGCGGACAGGCACTTGGAGTTGGCGCGGATCACAGAGGGGTTGGCGCCCAGTTCGCAGGCCAGTTCATCGATGAGATCCATGAAGATATGGGCCTGCATCCCGGAAACGCCGTTGGAGCCGGTTTCTTCCTTGTCGGCCAGCACCATCATCACGGTGTGTTCGGTGTCCTTATTGTCAATCAGGGCAGTCAGTTCGGTATAGGCGCAGACACGGTCGTCATGGCCGTAGGCACCGATGAGCCAGCGGTCGAGGCCCACATCCTGTGCGTTTCCTGCGGGTACGATGGTGAGTTCTGCGCTCATGAAGTCGGCTTCCACGATGCCGTACTTTTCGTTGAGAGCGGCCAGAACATTCAGCTTGATCTTTTCGTCGGCGGGAGTGATGGTGCCGTCTTC
>JAFQGY010000388.1 GCA_017415325.1 Clostridia bacterium | reverse complement strand
GGATCATCATGGACCCGCCCTCCTACGGCAGAGGACCCGGCGGGGAAGTGTGGAAGCTGGAAGACTGTGCGGCGGATCTGATTGACCTGACAGCCAAAGTACTCTCCGACGACCCGCTGTTCTTCCTGATCAACTCCTATACAACGGGCCTGTCTCCGTCTACCATGCAGTATCTGCTGTCTCTGGCACTGCCGAAGGGACTGAACGGACAGGCGGAAGCGGGAGAACTGGGAATCCCGGTGACAAACAGCGGACTGGCTCTGCCGGCGGGCGCGTCGGTGCGGTGGTGGAGAGAGGTTTAAGTCAGAAATCAGAAGTAAGAAGTAAGAAAGTATTACCGATATACTGCTATATGAAAAACATCGTTTTAGAAGCGAAAAACCTATCGTTTGAATACCCCGGGGATGAGGATACTAAGCCTGTGTCTGCCCTGCGGGATGTTTCCTTTGCCATTGAGGAAGGGTCATTCACGGCCATCCTCGGGCATAACGGCAGCGGAAAATCCACCCTTGCCAAACTGCTGTGCATGATCTATCAGCCCACTGCGGGACAGATTCTCCTGAACGGGCGGGACATGACGGCGGAAGGAATCACGGAAAAGGATATCATGGACGCCAGACGGGAAATCGGGATGGTGTTCCAGAATCCGGACAACCAGATCGTGGCTACCGTGGTGGAGGAAGACGTTGCCTTCGGGTGCGAGAACCTGGGGATACCCTCTGCGGAAATCCGCCGCCGGGTGGACGAAGCACTGGAGATTGTGGGAATGCGGAAGTATGCCAGACATGCGCCCCATAAGCTCTCCGGCGGACAGAAGCAGCGGGTAGCCATTGCGGGAACCATTGCCATGAAGCGGAAAATCATCATCTTTGACGAATCCACCGCCATGCTGGATCCTCTGGGCCGGAAGGAAGTCATGGACACCATCCTGCGTCTGAACAAGGAAGACGGGATCACGGTGCTCATCATCACCCACTACATGAACGAAGCCGCCATGGCCGACCGGGTCATCGTCATGAACGAAGGAAAGATTCTTACGGACGGTACTCCCGGAGAAGTATTCAGCCAACCGGAACCCCTGTGGGAAGTGGGACTGGATGTGCCCCAGACCACGGAGATTCTGTACAAGCTGAAAAAAGACGGATATGATGTGCCGCTGGATGTGTTTGAGCCGGAACAGTGCGCCCGGATCATTGCACAGGCGCTGGAAAGGGGGCGGAGCTGATGGCAACCGTGGAACTGCGGAACGTTTCCTATGTGTATAACAAAGGTACCCCCTATGAAGCCAAAGCACTGGACAATATCAATCTGACCATGACGGGCGAGGGCATCACCGGCCTTATCGGACATACCGGCAGCGGCAAGTCCACCATGATGCAGCTGATCAACGCCCTGCTGAAGCCCACCGAGGGGCAGGTGCTCATCGATGGAGTGGACATCTGGAGCGAACCCAAAAAGATCCGGCAGGTGCGGTTCAAGGCGGGACTGGTGATGCAGTATCCCGAATACCAGCTGTTTGCGGAAACCGTGGAGGAAGACATCGCCTACGGTCCCCGGAACATGGGTCTGTCGGAAGACGAAGTGCAAAAACGGGTTCTGCAGGGGGCGGAATTTGCGGGACTGCACCCGGATCTGCTGGCCAAATCCCCCTTTGAGCTGTCCGGCGGGCAGAAGCGGCGTGCGGCGCTGGCAGGGGTCATTGCCATGTCTCCGAAGATCCTGATTCTGGATGAACCTGCGGCGGGACTGGATCCGGGCGGACGCAGAGAAATTCTGGGCGGTGTAAAGAAGTACGCCAGAGAAAGCGGCACCAACGTGATCATCGTCAGCCACAGCATGGAAGACATGGCCATGTACTGCGACGATCTGGTGGTGATGGCGTCGGGGAAGATCCTGATGCATGCCCCCTGTGCGGACGTATTCTCCCGGGCGGACGAGCTGATCGCCGTGGGACTGGATGTGCCCCAGATCACCAGAGTGGCCTATATGCTCCGGCAGTACGGCGTGGACATCGGACGGGATGTGTATACCGTGGACTGGGCGTTTGATAAACTAAGAAGTAAGAAATAAGAGATAAGAAGTACTGGATTGGGTGCGGAACGCTTTTTTGCTGACAGAAGGGCGGGGGCACCGGGGTAATAGATACGTATGAAATCTGATATTGCGTTTGGGCAGTACTGTGAGGGGGATTCCCTGCTGCACAGACTGGATCCGAGAGCGAAAATTGTACTGGCGGTACTGTATATTGTGGTGATTTTTCTGGCGGAGAGCGTGGCGTCCTTCGGGCTGCTGCTGCTGTTTTCGGCGGGTCTTGTGGCCGTGTCCGGGATTTCCCCGCGGATTGTGCTGGGGAGCATGAAGGCGCTGACCTTTATCATCATCTTTACTGCCGTGATCAACATATTCTGGATGCAAGGAGAAACCCTTCTCTTTGCGCTGGGGCCGGTGGAAGTGTATCTGGAAGGAATCGTGAATGCGGTGCTGATTGTACTGCGGATTATGCTGCTTCTGATCTGTACCTCCATGTTCCTGACCTACACCACCACGCCCATCGCCCTGACCGACGGGATTGAACAGCTGCTGGCACCGCTGAACAGAATTCACGTGCCGGTGCATGAATTTGCCATGATGATGTCCATTGCCCTGCGGTTTATTCCGACGCTGATCGAGGAAACGGAAAAGATCATGAATGCCCAGAAAGCCAGAGGGGCAGACTTTACGGAAGGCAATCTTCTGCAGCGGGCTAAGGCGCTGATCCCGATTCTGGTACCACTGTTTGTGTCGGCATTCCGGAGGGCGGATGAGCTGGCCACCGCTATGGAATGCCGCTGCTATACCGGAGGTGCCGGACGGACGAGAATGAGCGTGCTGCGGTACGACTGGAAGGATTTTGCCGCCATCGGTACGGTGGTGCTGCTGGGTGCTGCCGTGGTGGTGCTGAACATCCTTGTGCCGGGTATCGGACTGGCGATGTGAAGAAAAGTAAGAAGTGAGAAATAAGAAGTAAGAGGTATATTTATGCGGATTGTTTCCATAAACGATTGTCCGGCGATGCTGGAAGATGCGGTTCAGTGGTTTTCTGCCCGGTGGCATATTCCGGCGGAAGCGTACCGGGACAGTATGACGGAGGGGCTGCGGGCGGATGCCGGGATTCCGAAGTGGTATCTTGCCATGGAGGGGGATCGGATTGCCGGCGGCTGCGGGATCATTGCCAACGATTTCCACGACCGGCCGGATCTGACGCCCAACCTCTGTGCCCTGTGGGTGGAGGAAGAGTTCCGCTGCCGGGGGATTGCCGGAGAACTGCTTGCCCGGGCTGTGTCGGAGGTCTGCCGGATGGGATATGAAAAGCTGTATCTGGTGACGGATCATACGTCCTTTTACGAACGGTACGGCTGGACATTTCTGACCATGGTAAACGGGGACGACGGACGTCCTGCGAGACTGTATGAAATCCGCTGCGGGAGGGTGTGACCATGTTTAAGTGCCGGGTTACCTGTGTGATCATTGCCGTGCTGGGGCTTGTCGGACTGGCGCTGACTCTGTATGTACCGGAGACACCCGATTTTACCGTGGCATGGTTCTTTGCCTATACCTGCATGGCGGGACTGCTGGGCAACTGGATTGTCTCCATGGTGGAACTGCATCAGGCGAAGAAAGAGGCGAAAAGAATTCATGAAACTACTCCTGAGAATCGCCTATAACGGCAAAAACTACTGCGGTTTCCAGAAACAGGCCAACGGTCTGTCCATTCAGGAAGCCCTGACGGAAGCTTTGTCCGGCACCATCGGGATCCCCTGCAGCGTCACCGGATGCTCCAGAACCGACGCCGGGGTACATGCCGTGGGATTCTGTGCCGCCGTGGAACCGAAGGAACCCCTTGGGGAAAACTGGCTGTCCATCCCCCCGGAAAAGCTGCACAGAGCCGCCAGACGGGTACTGCCGGAGGATATCGCCATCACGGGAGCCTGCATGGTGCCGGAGGACTTTCACCCCCGCTACAGCGTGACAGGCAAAACCTACCTGTATAAATTTTCCGACCGTCCGTGGCATGACCCCTTCTGCACCGACCGGGTGTGGGAGACCTATCTGCCCCTGACAGAGGAAAAAATTGCCCATATGCATGCCGCCGGACAGATCCTTGTGGGAAAGCACAATTTTGCTTCCTTCATGGCTGCCGGTTCCAAAATCACCGACCCCACCAGAACCATCACCGGACTGACCGTAGCCAGGCTGGACGAAAATACCGTGGGACTGCGGGTATCGGCGGACGGATTCCTGTATAATATGGTACGGATCATCACCGGTACCCTGTGGGAATTCGGAAAGAACAACACGCCGGTGCCGGAAATGGAGAAAATTCTGGCAGGACAGAACCGGAATCTGGCAGGAAAAACTGCTCCCGCCTGCGGACTGTATCTGGAATCGGTGCAATATCCGGAAGCGTACGGCGTGCAGTGGAAATGCGAATAGATCAAGAAGTGAGAAGTCAGAGATCAGAAAGAACGGCGGCCATATCATTCTGACGGAAAGGAGCCGGACATGCCGAAAATGAAAACTGAACCCGGAACGAACATCAGCGTAGCCGGGGGGATAAAGCCCCAGACAAACCGGTATTATGCCAGAGTGGCGGTGCTGTACCGGACGGCGGCAGCGGTAACGGGCATCTGCCTGGTGCTGTTCTGTCTGGCTGTGCTGGCGCTGGGGAGTGAATACATTACCTACGATAACCTGACCTATCTGGCCAGAGACTTTGACCTGACTGTCCGCAGCGAAGGGGAAGCCGCTTCCGTGATCTCCTACCCCAGACATGAAACCATGAAGTTTGCTTCCTATAAATCCGGAATGGCTGTGGCGGGGAGCGACGTGCTGACCATATTTGATTCTGCCGGGATTGTCCTGTCGGAGGATACGCTGAATTATACCACACCCTGCATGGATGCCTCGGAAAAGTATGTCCTGACTTATGATCTGGGCGGAAAGAACTATGCGGTGTACAATACCCTCACCAGAGTGATCCGCAGGGAGACAGAATTCAAGATCCTGTGTGCCGATATGAGCGACTGCGGGGCTTTTGTGATGGTCACCCGTTCCAACGAAACCAAGTATGTGGTGGAACTGTATAACGAAGCCCTGAACCACACCATGTCCGTATACAAGGATCATTACGTCCTGGATGCGGCCGTGCGGGATGACGGGGAACGGATTGTGATTGTTTCGGCTGTTCCCGGGCAGACGGACTTCGGGTGTGAAGTTTCCCTGTGTGAAGAAGGGCAGGCGGAACCGCTGATGACTGCTGCTTTCGGCGGACTGATGCCTCTGGATGCCGCTTTCCACCCGGACGGTTCCTTCAGTGTGATCTGCGACGGGGCTGTGCTGTTCTTCGACAAAGACGGGAACCAGACGGAGCGCTTCTCCCTTTCCGGGATGACGCTGGTCAGTGCCGATATGGCGGACGGATACGTGGCGCTGCTGGGGGCGGAAAACGCACTGGGCAGTGAAAACCGCGTGGTGGTGCTGAACCGGAAGGGGGAGGTACTGCTGTCCCAGATGTACAGAGAACGTATGCGGCAGGTCTGCGTTACGGGGGAAGACGAGGATACACTGTGCGCTGTCCTGACGCCGGGGGCTGTGCTTTCCATGGATGAAAACGGCGTGAAGTCCATGTGCCTGTTGGACGATGACGATGTACTGACCATCCGGCATATCCCCGGCGGCGTTATGGTCTGTACCAAGGACTGCATGTATCCGGCGGTATTTACCGATATGGAACAGGCTCTGGAAACGGAAGGAGGAGCGGCATGAGTTTACTGCTGGACGGACTGATACTTGTCTGTGCCCTGTGGTGTATCATCACCGGTGCCAGACAGGGCTTTATCCGCGCAGCCATCGGGCTGGTGAAGGGCGTTGTGTCCCTGCTGGCGGCCTGGGCCTATACCCCCGTGGTGCGGGATACCATCAAGGATAACTACATCATCGGACAGATTGCCGACGGGATTTCGGAGACCCTGCGATCCCTGGCCCTGAATCTGGAAACCCAGACCTATGACCTTTCCCGGGTGGCAGCGGACCTGCCGGAAGCCTATACCGCCATCCTGAACCGATACGGTATCGACATCCCCAGCTTTACGGCTAAAATTGCGGGCATTACCCAGGCGGATGAGGGGATGATCTACGACTATTCCACCCAGATAGCCGAACCCTGTGCATCTCTTGTGGCCTCTGCCGCCGCTTTTGCCATGCTGTTTCTGGGGGCGTATGTGGTCCTGTCCCTGGCGGCGTGGTTGTGTGATCTGATCTTCCATCTGCCGGTGCTGTCGGAAGCCAACCACTTTGCCGGGTTTGTTTTCGGCTGTATCGAAGCGGTGTTTTTTGCCTATATCATTGCCGTTGTCGGTGCAGAGCTGATGACGGCCATGGGGCCTATTGACAGCACCCTTTTCGGCCCGTCGGTGGTGGAGAATACGGTGATCTGCAAATTCATCACGGAAAACAATATATTTACATGGATCACAGATGTGCTGCGGGGCTGACAGTCCGGAAGAATGCACGAATGCCTATATGAAAATTCACTCCTCAGAGGAGATAACGGAGAAACGATAGAATGACCATGTGTGCCAGATGCCACAAACGGGTGGCGGTAATCTTTTTGACCAGAATGGAAAACGGCGAGACCAAATCGGAAGGTCTGTGCCTGAAATGCGCCAAGGAGCTGGGGATCAAGCCTCTGGACGATATGTTTGCCCAGACGGGACTGGACGATGAAGCCATCGAACGGCTCAACGGAGAAATGGACGCCTTCATGGAAAGCATGAACGAAGGCGGTATGACACCGGCCGGGGACGAACCCCAGACCAGAACCCCCTTCCTGAATTTTGAAAAGCTCATGAACCAGGGGGAGCGGAACCAGAACGGTGCTGCCGGTGAGAAGAAGGAACCCCGGAAAAAGAGAGCCGAAAAGGAAGAAGACAAGGAACCCAAATTCCTGAAGCAGTATACCACCAACCTGACCGAAAAAGCAGCGTCCGGCGGCATCGACCGGGTGGTGGGCAGAGACAGAGAACTGGAACGGGTTATCCAGATTCTGTGCAGACGGCAGAAGAACAACCCCTGCCTCATCGGAGAACCCGGCGTGGGGAAAACCGCCATTGCGGAAGCCCTTGCCCTGCGGATCGCCAGAGGAGAGGTACCCTACCGGCTGAGAAACGCCGCCATTCATCTGGTGGATCTGACTGCACTTGTGGCCGGTACCCAGTTCCGGGGCCAGTTTGAATCCCGGGTGCTGGGTCTGCTGAACGATGTGAAAGCCCAGGGCAACGTGATTCTGGTGATTGATGAGGTGCACAATCTGGTGGGTGTGGGAGACGCGGAAGGCAGTATGAACGCTGCCAACATTCTGAAGCCCGCCCTGTCCCGGGGAGAAATTCAAGTGATCGGTGCCACCACCATGACCGAATACCGGAAATATATCGAAAAGGACTCCGCTCTGGAACGGCGTTTCCAGCCTGTTACCGTAAACGAGCCCTCCATTGCCGATACCGTGGAGATCCTGCGGGGCATCAAGGAATACTACGAAGCCTACCACTGCATCCGTATTCCCGAAGCCGTGCTGGAATCTGCCGCCGTACTGAGCGAACGGTACATCACCGACCGGTACCTGCCGGACAAGGCCATTGACCTGATCGACGAAGCGGCGTCCCATATTTCCGTCCACTCCGCCCCCCTGACCGAACGGCATATGCTGGAAGACAGACGGGTTTTCGTGGAAAAGAAGCATGCGGAACTGGAAGCGGCGGATGTACAGGAAAATGACGAGGGCGCACTGGAAGAACGGTATAAGGCGCTGGCAGACCTGAAAGCCGAGCAGTACCGGATCGACGAACGGCTGGGGGAACTGGAACCCATCTGCGACGCCATTACCATGACCGAAGCGGATCTGGCGGACGTTATCGAGATCTGGACGGGCGTGCCTGCCTCCACCATCACCGAAAGCGAATACACCCGCCTGGCTGAGCTGGAACTGCGGCTGAAAAAGCGGATCATCGGCCAGGACGAAGCGGTGGAAGCCGTATCCCGTGCCATCCGCCGGAACCGTGCCGGGGTGTCCTATAAGCGCAAGCCTGTGTCCTTCATCTTTGCCGGGCCTACCGGGGTGGGGAAGACGGAGCTGGTAAAAGTGCTGGCGGAAGATCTGTTCTCCACGCCGGATGCACTGGTGCGGGTGGACATGAGCGAATTCATGGAAAAATACTCCGTCTCCCGGATCATCGGTTCTGCTCCCGGATATGTGGGCTATGACGATGCCGGACAGCTCACCGAAAAGATCCGCCGCAGACCCTATTCCGTGGTGCTCTTCGATGAGATTGAAAAAGCCCATCCGGATGTGATGAATATCCTGCTGCAGATTCTGGACGACGGGATCATCACCGATTCCCACGGCAAGCAGGTGGACTTCTCCAATACGGTGATTGTCATGACCACCAACGCCGGCTCCACCGGGAAAGCAGCCACCGCAGGGTTCACCATGAGTGCCCAGGAAGCGAACGAAGACAAGACCAAAAAGGCACTGAACGATTTCCTCCGTCCCGAATTCATCAACCGGGTGGACGAGATCATCACCTTCCGCCACCTGACCGTGGAGGATTTCCGGTATATTGCAGGCATCATGCTGGGAGATCTGGCAAAGCAGCTGGAAAAGAAGGGTATTGCTCTGACCTTCCGGGAAGGGGCGGTGGCCTATGTGGCCGAAAAGTCCTTCTCGGAAACCTACGGGGCCAGAAACATGCGCCGGTTCATCCAGAAGGAAATCGAAGACCCCATTGCAGGGGAAATCATAAGCAAGAAGGGTGCGGTGAGAGCCATTTCCGTGGATGCTTCGGCAGACGGAATCACGCTGGCATCGCTGTAAGCTGATCTATGGAAAGAAATGACTGGCATCTGCGGGAGGCGGATTCTGTCCTCGCGGAACTGAAAACGGATATGTATACCGGCCTTTCCGCCAAAGAAGCGGTCATTCGGAGAAGACGGGAGGGCGCAAACCGGATCTGGTACATCCACCGGACATCGGTGCGGGAAACCGTCATCGCCTGCCTGTCGGATCTGGCAACGCTGCTGCTGGTAATCACGGCAGTGTTTGCGGCGGTCTTTGAGGAAAGCCGGTCGGCGCTGGCCATTGTGGCGGTGCTGATTCTCGGTGCGGCACTGCGTACGGCTACCTACTGCAAAGCCAGACGGGTGCTGGAAGACAATGCGGCGGAAGGGGTTCCCACCTGCTCGGTACTGCGGGACGGGAAGATGCTGCTGCTGTCGGCGGCGGAGCTGGTGGCGGGGGATATCGTATTTCTGGAAGGCGGAGACATGGTGCCCGGAGACGGACGGATTGTGGCGGGGGATGACCTTGCCGTATCCGAAAGAGGCATTACCGCCAACCGGGACACGGTACATAAATTTGAAACGGTGATCCGCACGGACGAAGCAGGCAGCGCGATTCCTGCCGAATACCGCTCCAACCTGCTGTACGCCGGGTCTACGGTGCTCTGGGGGCAGGCCAGAATGGTGGTCACTGCTACCGGTGCGGAAACGCTGATTGTGCGGAAACAGGGCGGGATCCGGGTCAGTGCCGGAGAAAACCTGCCGCTGATGGAACGGCTGACCGGGTGGTGCCGGATGAGTTCGCTGGTGATGCTGGCCTGTGTGCTGGTGATTACGGCACTGGCACTGTTTCTGGGGCACGGTTTTACGGGAACCTTCCTTGCGTCCATGGCACTGGCTGTGGCGTCCATGAGCGAATACCTGACAGCCATTGCCTACATCATCATTGCCGTAGCCATGCAGGATACCGGCAGAAGACGGGGCGGACAGCGGGATAAAAAGCAGAAAAAAGCCGCTGTCATCAACGATACCACAGCGGTGGAACGGATCGCCGGGGTAAAGCGGCTGGTGCTGTCGGACATCCGGATCCTGAAATCGGGGGAAATGGCGCTGCACAGCTGGTTTTCTGCCGGAACTCTGACGGAATTTGCCGGATTTGCGGCGGAAGGGAAACAGAACGAACATCTGGCAGGCCTGCTGCGGCTGCTTCTTGCTACTGTAGGCGGACAGCAGATGCATACCGCTCTTTCCGGCGGTGCCATCACGGCCATGCCCGAGAAGTTCACCATGCTGCACAAAGCGGCGGATACCTATACGAAACACGCAGGTACGCCCATTGATTTTTCCTTCACGGCACTGGATTCGGTGGACGGGAAAACCGGAATCGCCGGCGGACTGGATACCGTACTGCTGCAGGATCCGGCAAAGGGAGATGTTTTCGCCGTGGTTTCCGGGGAGATCCGGCAGGTGATGCAGTGCTGCAATGCCTGGGAGGACGAACGGGGAAAGTCCATGCCCATGGATGAAGCCATGCGGAAAAAGATTTTCACAGAGGCGGCCAAACTGACCTTCATGGGAGCCAAGGTAATCGCCTGTGCCAGACGCAGTTCTCCTTATACCACCCTGAACCGTCTGTCCCTGCTCCAGTCCAACATGACCTTTGTAGGTTTCTGCGCCATTGCGGAACCGCCTGCGGAGGGGGTAAAGGATGCGGTGCGGCAGCTGAAAAAGGCGGGGGTATCCCTGACCCTGCTGTCCGACGACCCGGAGCGGGATCTGTATTACGGACACGAAATCGGTCTGTTTGACAAAAAGACAAAACTGCTGTCTCAGAGTGCCGGGGGAAGTCTGCCGGAGGGCGGGACAGCCATTGTGGAGATGCCGCCGGTGCAGACGCCGACCCTTTCCCGGAACGTGAACCATTCCCGGACCCGGTATACAAGGCTGAAAGCACTGCTGGCTCCCTGTACCGATCCGGAAGGAAGACGGGCAAAGCATACGGCGGTGCTGGTGCGGAATGTGCTGGACGCCAGACTGCTGACGCTGGGAGATGTGGCGGTAGCGGTGGGGGATTCTGACACAAGACCTCTGCCCCAGCCCCTGAAAGCCAGAGCAGACGTGATCATTTATCCCACGGGCGGCAACGGCGGGCTGGCGGAATCTGTGGAAGCCATGTGCCAGTCCCGGCGGGCGCTGTATCATCTGTGGTGTGCGGCGGTGTACCTCGGTGCATCCCAGATTTCCCGGATGGTTCTGCTGCTCTTTGCGGTGATCTTTGGCTTCACGATGCCGCAGACAGCCGTCCTTCTGGGGATCGGGCTGGTGATGGATTTTGCGGCGGTACTGGTGATGGCCTTCATCCGGGTGCCGGAAGACGCACTGACCATTCCGGAAACGCAGCTGGGTCTGCCATCGGGAAAAGGCGCTTTCTTCGGACTGACGGGACTGGGCCTTCTCTGGGGACTGGCGGAAGGGGGACTTCCCCTGCTGTGCGGTCTACTGGGAGCACCCTATATGGGAATTCTGGTGTCTTCCATTCTGCTGTCCCAGCTTCTGTTCTCCGGAACGGTGGGACACAGAGAATCTTTCTTCCGGTGCCGTTTCCATGTGGCCTATGTGCTGTATGCGGCTCTGGCGATTCTGGGATCTGCGGTGTATCTGCTGCTGGAACCCATGGTGTGGTATGCGTATTTTCTTGCGCTGATTCCGCCGGCGGTACTGGTTGCCGTGTGGGAAATCCGGAAGCTGCGGCAGAGAAAACCAAAACGGAAAAAAGTGGAAAAAGAACAGAAAACAGAGCCTGCGTCTGCGGCGGAAACGCTCCCGGAAACCGGAGAAAACGGAGAGACGGACACGGACGGCAGGGCAGAATAAACAGGACAGAATCCTTCTTCGGAATCCATATTCCGGAGGGGGATTTTTCTGCAGGGAGAGAAAAAAGGGCATTTGTACACTATGCATGGAAGAATGCATACAGGAACAGAGGTATGCAGAGGGGGGACGGACAGGCATTGTGCAGGAAGTAAAAATTTTCATCAATGTGCATAAACTTCCTGCAAAAACAAAAATTCGACAGGGGAATCTTGAAATATCTCTTGTAATTTCCGGGGATTTGGAGTATAATAATAGAGAATGCATGAAGCTATATTGTTAGTGAATAGAAAGGAAACTGTAAGAGTATGGCTGAAGAAAACACCAACTGTACCCACGACTGTTCCACATGCAGTGCGAACTGTTCTTCCAGAAGCAGCGCTCCCACCTTTGAAGCTCCTCACAAGGACTCCAAAATCGGGCATGTGATCGGCGTTGTATCCGGTAAGGGCGGCGTGGGCAAATCCATCGTTACTTCTATGCTGGCCACCACCATGCGCCGCAGAGAACACACCGTAGGGATTCTGGATGCCGATATCACCGGCCCCTCCATTCCCAAGGCATTCGGCGCCAAAGGCGATATCCTGTCCACCGGCGACGGTCTGCTGCCTCTGGAAACCAAGACCGGCATCAAAATGATCTCCGTAAACCTGCTGCTGGAAGAAGAGACCCGTCCTGTTGTATGGAGAGGGCCTGTGATTGCCGGCACTGTAAAGCAGTTCTGGACCGATGTTGTCTGGGATGACACCGAATTCCTGTTCATCGATATGCCTCCGGGAACCGGCGACGTACCGCTGACCGTATTCCAGTCCATTCCCCTGGACGGCATCATCATCGTGACCACCCCCCAGGATCTGGTTTCCATGATCGTCAAGAAGGCTGTGAACATGGCCGCCATGATGAACATTCCGGTAATCGGTCTGGTGGAAAACATGTCCTATGTGGTATGCCCCGACTGCGGGAAGGCCATCAACGTCTTCGGCAGCTCCAAGGCAGAGGAAGTGGCTGCGGAATGCGAAATTCCCTTCCTGGGCAGACTTCCCATCGATCCCAAGCTGGCCGCTCTGTGCGACAAGGGGATCATCGAGCTGATGGAAAACGACTATATGGATGCCGTTGCCGACAGCGTGGAAAAATTTGTAGCCAACAAGTAATCACAATATATCAGGAGGAAATCCAAAGTTATGAAAAAGTCTATGACCTCTTTGCCCTTCAAGGGCACCACAGAGCAGAAGATCGCTCTGGACAGACTGATTGCAGATTATAAGGGTAAGGCCGGCGCTCTGATGCCCGTTCTGCAGAAGGCACAGGACATCTACGGCTATCTGCCCGAAGAAGTACAGAAGGCCATCGCACAGGGTCTGGGCGTTCCCTACTCTGAAGTATTCGGCGTTGTTACCTTCTACTCCCAGTTCCTGCTGAGCCCCAAGGGTACCTACCCGGTTGCAGTATGTCTGGGTACTGCCTGCTACGTAAAGGGTTCCGGCATCCTGATGGAAAAGCTGGAAGAACTGCTGGGCATCGGTAACGGCGGCATCACCTCCGACCTGAAGTTCTCTCTGGACGCAACCCGCTGCATTGGCGCCTGCGGTCTGGCTCCCGTTCTGACCATCGGTGAAGACGTATACGGCCGTCTGGAACCCTCCCAGCTGCCTGAAATCCTGAAGAAGTACCAGGAAGCATAAATTCCCCCGCAGATTTCCCCGGCTCCCACCCTACATATCCGATAAAGCTCATGTTTTTACCGGGATTTCCCCGGAGAAGGATATATCACGCTTATGAAAATCAGAGAAATTCAAGATCTTTTGCAGGCAGAGCTGCTGTGCGGGAATGACGCCCTTGACGGGGATGTGGATTCCGCCTGCTGCAGCGATATGATGAGCGACGTGCTGGCCTTCGTCAAGGATCAGGGCGTACTGCTCACCGGTCTGGTAAATGCTCAGGTAATACGCACTGCCGCCATGATGGACATGCCGTGCATCGTGTTTGTCCGCAGCAAGATTCCCACGGAAGAAATGCTGATCCTGGCAGAAGAATGCGGAATCGTTGTCATGCGCTCCGCCAGACGGGCCTACGAAGCCTGCGGAATCCTGTATTCCCACGGCTTGAACAGCCTGACCGGACAATAAGGAGGAGACGGTATGCACGAACCCGTGAAATTTCACTTTAATGTAGACGGCGAAAACTTTTCCTCGGCAGGTGAAGCGTCCGTCATGGTAAAGAAGAAACTCCGGCAGCTGGGCTTCCCCCCCGATGTGATGCGCCGTGTTTCGATCGCTATGTATGAAGGCGAGATCAATATGGTCATCCACGCAGACGGCGGCAGTGCTGATGTTACCGTGGAAGACGAATACATAGAAATCGTTCTGGCCGACAAGGGCCCCGGGATTCCCAATATCGATCTGGCGATGCAGGAAGGGTATTCCACTGCCAGAGACAATATCAGAGCTCTTGGCTTCGGTGCCGGTATGGGTCTGCCCAACATGAAGAAATACACCGACTATATGCACATTGATACAGAAGTCGGCGTGGGTACCACCATTACCATGCGGGTCAACATCTGATAAAGGATATGGCTCCGAATCGGAAATGTTCCGCCTCAGAAAAGAAAAACACGAGGTGAAGCATGAAAGAATACAAACATTCGGTTTCACTGGATGTGAGCAAGTGTAAGGGATGTACGGCCTGCCTCAAACGCTGCCCCACCGAAGCCATTCGGATCCGGGACGGTCATGCGGTAATCCATTCCGCCCGGTGCATCGACTGCGGCGAATGTATCAGAGTCTGCTCCCATAAAGCCAAAAAAGCGACCCACGACCCGCTGGACAAAATGGCGGAGTTTTCCTTCAAAATTGCCCTGCCTGCCCCGGCACTGTACGGTCAGTTCGACAATATGGACAACATTGGCTATATCATCGAAGGTCTGCACAAAATGGGGTTCGACAAGGTCTTTGAAGTGGCAAGAGCCGCGGAACTGGTGTCGGCGTATACCAGATCCTACCTGAAACGGGACGATATTCCCAAGCCCGTCATCAGCTCTGCCTGTCCCGTCATTTCCCGGCTTATCAGCATGAACTATCCCTTCCTGTGCGAGAATATCATTCCCCTGCTCCCGCCCATCGAGGTGGCCGCAAACATCGCCAGAGAGGAAGCTATGGAGGAACATCCGGATCTGAAACCGGAGGACATCGGCGTGTTCTTCATTTCTCCCTGTCCTGCCAAGGTAAGCTACGTCAAGAACGGCGTGGCCGGCGAGCGGAATGCAGTGGACTATGTGCTCTCCGTACGGGATGTATATTTCCAGCTGATCGACGTGATGAAGCGGATCGACGAGCCTGCGGAATCCACCGAAGCCGGCATGATCGGAATCGGCTGGGCTTCCACCGGCGGTGAGTCTTCCGCCATCTTCAATGAACATTATCTGGCTGCGGACGGCATCGAAAACTGCATCCGTGTGCTGGAACAGATTGATAACGAAGGCATCAACAATCTGGAATACGTGGAACTGAATGCCTGCTCCGGCGGATGTGTGGGCGGCGCCATGACCGTGGCCAATCCCTACATCGCCCAGGCAAGACTCCAGTCTCTGAAACGGTATCTGCCCGTATCCCCCAACCGGCCGGAAAGAGACGGATACATTCCCGACGCTGCGTTCTCCCCCGAAATGGTGGAGTACAACCCTTACAACCGGCTGTCCAACAACCGTTCGGAAGCCATGCGCATGATGGCGGAGATCGAAAGCATCTGCGAATGTCTCCCCGGGACGGACTGCGGTTCCTGCGGGGCGCCCACCTGTATGGCCTTTGCGGAGGACATCGTGAAGGGCGAAACCAATGCGGACGAATGCACCGTGAATATGCGGATGCTGTTCCACGAATATCTGAACAAACGTAAAGAAGGGGTTCCGGCGGATGCGTTCCCAGCGGACAAGATCATCAAACGGACAACCCCGGAATCAGGAGACAAACAATGAACGGTAAGCAGTTGCTGGAAACACTGGAACTGAAAACGGTCTGCGGATCGGTGGAATCCTTTGACGGCGTATATGCCGGGGATCTGCTGAGTCGTGCCATGAGCCATGTGGAAGCAGACAACCTGTGGATCACCATCATGAACAACATGAACGTGATCGCCGTGGCAAGCCTTACCGAAGCGGCGGCCGTACTTCTGGCAGAAGGCGTTGAGCTGGTGCCGGAAGCTCTGGAAGCAGCAAAGGAAAAGGATATCTGCGTTCTGTCTTCCGATAAAACGGTGTACGAACTGTGCGCCGGAATTGCAGCAATGCTGAACTGAATCCGCAGAAACAGAAAGGAGGAGGAGGAACATGAACCGGTATACCTACGATCTGCATGTGCATTCCTGCCTTTCTCCCTGCGGTGACGACGATATGACCCCTGCCAACATTGCCGGGATGGCGGTGATCAACGGACTGCAGATTGTAGCCCTCACCGACCACAACACCACTGCCAACTGTCCGGCCTTCTATGCCCAGGCGAAGAAACAGGGTCTGATCCCTGTGGCCGGTATGGAGCTGACAACGGCGGAAGATGTCCATGTGGTCTGCCTGTTCCCCACGCTGGAAGCTGCCATGGCTTTCGGAGAAGTGGTGGAAACAAGACGGATCCGGATCAGAAACAAAACGGAAATCTTCGGCAATCAGTGGGTCATGGACGAAAACGATCAGGTGGTCAGGGAAGAAGAGGATCTGCTCATCAACGCCACGACAATCTCCATTGAGGAGGCCTTCGAGCTGGTGAAGCCCTACGACGGAATCTGCTATCCGGCCCATATCGACCGTTCCTCCAACGGAATGGTGGCGGTGCTGGGTGCGTTTCCGAAGAAGCCGGCCTTCACGGCATATGAGCTGAACGACCCCACTTCCGTGCCCATTTACACCAGTATGTTCCCCCACATCAAAGAGATGGCCAGAGTGATTGACTCCGATGCCCACAATCTGTGGACGCTGTCGGAAGGGGTCAATACCCTGGAACTGGATGACGAACCCTACAGCAGCGACACGGTCAGGCGCAGTCTGTTCCGGTATCTGCGGGGGGAGAAGTGATCCGGCAGCCGAAACGGCGGAAAGGATAGAAATATGGATGAATTTTCCCTGTATGTTCTGGATATTACCATGAACTCTGTCCGGGCCGGTGCGGATGAGATTACCGTTTCTCTGGCGGAGGACGGCGACTGGCTTACCTTTACCGTAACCGACAACGGCTGCGGGATGTCGAAGGAGCAGGTGGAAAAGCTCTCCAATCCCTTTTTTACCACCCGGAAAACCCGGAAGGTGGGGCTTGGCGTGCCGTTTCTGACCATGCTTGCCGAGATGACCGGCGGCGGCGTGAAGATCACCTCTGTCCCCGAGAAAAACGAGGACGGAAGCGTGAATCCCTGCCACGGCACAACCATCCAAGGTACCTTCGGCAGAAATCACCTGGACTTTATCCCTCTGGGAGACATGGTGGAAACCGTGAAAACCCTGATCCAGGGCTCTCCCGAAATCAACTTCACCTACATACACACCTTCCCCGGCGGACATGTGGAACTGAAATGTGCAGAACTGCGCGCCATGCTGTGTGAGGAAATCTCTCTGGCGGAACCGGAAATCCTGATGTGGATCGGAGGGTACCTGGAAGAGCAGTATGCGGGAACCGAAGAGGCATAATCCCTATATCCAATCCGTTTACCATTTATTTATATAAAAAGCAGAAAGGATCCTAATAGTATGAAGTCTTTAGAAGAACTGATGGCGATCAAGGCCAAGATGGCTGATAAGGTAGCTGTTCGTCAGGCCGACGGCAATGAAATCCGCGTTGTAGTTGGTATGGCAACCTGTGGTATCGCTGCCGGCGCACGTCCTGTGCTGAACGCTTTCGTGGAAGGCGTTACCGCTGCAGGGCTGGCTGAAAATGTAACCGTAACCCAGACCGGCTGTATCGGCATCTGCCAGTACGAACCCGTTGTAGAAATCTACCAGAAGGATAAGGAAAAGGTTACATACGTTAAGATGACCGCAGAGAAGGCTCAGGAAGTAATCGAAAAGCACATCAAGGGCGGCGCAGTAGTTACCGATTACACCATCGGCGCTGCAAAGATTTAACTTCAGGAGGAATAAACAGTTATGATTCGTTCTCATGTATTGATTTGCGGCGGTACCGGTTGTACTTCTTCCGGCAGTGCCAAGCTGCACGACAAGCTGGAAGCTGAACTGATTGCCAAGGGTCTGGCTGACGAAGTCAAGATCGTTATGACCGGTTGTTTCGGTCTGTGCGCTCTGGGCCCGATCATGATCATCTACCCCGAAGGAACCTTCTACAGCATGGTTACCGAAGAAGACATTCCGGAAATCGTAGAAGAACACCTGCTGAAGGGTCGTATTGTTGACCGTCTGGTTTACAAGGATGGCGTGGAACACGAAGACGCCGCTGCTGCTTCTTCTCTGAACGACACTGCTTTCTACAAGAAGCAGAAGAGAGTTGCACTGCGGAACTGCGGTGTTATCAACCCCGAAAACATCGAAGAATACATCGCCATGGACGGTTACTTCGCACTGGCTAAGGTTGTGAAGGAAATGACTCCCGACGACGTTATCAAGGTAATCTCTGACTCCGGTCTGCGCGGCAGAGGGGGCGGTGGGTTCCCGACCGGTCGTAAGTGGCAGTTTGCAAAGGCCAGCGTATCCGACAAGAAGTACGTTGTATGTAACGCCGACGAAGGTGACCCGGGTGCATTCATGGACCGTTCCATCCTGGAAGGTGACCCCCATGCCCTGATCGAAGCTATGGCTATCGCCGGTTATGCAATCGGTGCAGACGAAGGCTGGGTATACGTTCGTGCGGAATATCCCATCGCCGTTAAGCGTCTGTCCATCGCTCTGGAACAGGCAAGAGAATACGGTCTGCTGGGCCAGAACATCTTCGGTACCGACTTCAACTTCGACATTCACATCCGTCTGGGCGCCGGTGCGTTCGTATGCGGTGAAGAAACTGCACTGCTGACCTCCATCGAAGGCAACCGCGGTGAACCCCGTGTTCGTCCTCCGTTCCCGGCAGTAAAGGGTCTGTGGGGCCAGCCCACCATCGTGAACAACGTAGAAACCTACGCCAACATCGCACAGATCATCATGAACGGTGCAGAATGGTTCTCCTCCATGGGTACCGAAACCTCCAAGGGTACCAAGGTATTCGCTTTGGGCGGCAAGATCAAGAACACCGGGCTTGTTGAAATCCCCATGGGTACCACCCTGCGTGAAGTTGTTGAAGAAATCGGCGGCGGCATCCCCAATGGCAAGAAGTTCAAGGCTGCTCAGACCGGTGGTCCTTCCGGCGGTTGTATCCCCGCATCCCTGATCGACACTCCCATCGACTATGACAACCTGATCAAGATCGGTTCCATGATGGGTTCCGGCGGTCTGATCGTTATGGACGAAGATTCCTGTATGGTTGACATCGCCAAGTTCTTCCTGGAATTCACCGTTGACGAATCCTGCGGTAAGTGCGCTCCCTGTCGTATCGGTACCGTTCGTCTGCTGGAAATCCTGAACAAGATCACCGACGGCAACGGCGAAATGGAAGACCTGGATAAGCTGGAAGAACTGGCAAGCTACATCAAGAGCGCATCTCTGTGTGGTCTGGGTCAGACTGCTCCCAACCCCGTACTCTCTACTCTGCGGTATTTCCGCGATGAATATATTGCTCACATCGTTGACAAGAAATGTCCTGCCGGCGTGTGCAAGAAGCTGCTGTCTTACGTAATCGACGCTGACAAGTGTAAGGGTTGTACTCTGTGCTCCAGAGTTTGTCCCGCCGGTGCCATCAGCGGTAAGGTTAAGGAACCCCATGTTATCGACACTACAAAGTGCGTAAAGTGCGGTGCTTGTATCGAAAAGTGTAAGTTCGGCGCTATCTCTAAGAAATAAGGAAGGATACACAGTATGAACATGATTAACGTGAAGATCAATGGTGTGGATTATTCCGTACCTGCCGGCATTACCGTTCTGGAAGCCTGCAAGTATGCCAACATCGATATTCCCACCCTTTGCTACCTGAAGGACATCAACGAAATCGGTGCATGCCGTCTGTGCCTGGTAGAAGTTACCGGTGCCCGCGGTATGGTTGCTGCCTGTGTATACCCTGTTGCAGACGGTATGGAAATCCAGACCAACACTGCAAAGATCCGTGCAGCCAGAAAGACCAACCTGGAACTGGTTCTGTCCGCTCACGAAAAGAAGTGCCTGACCTGTATCCGTTCCACCACCTGCGAACTGCAGAAGCTGGCACAGGAATACAAGGTTGACGAAGATCGTTTCTGCTACTCCGAAAAGGAAGAAAAGAAGCCTCTGGACCTGTCCTCTCCCTCTATTCTGCGTGATAACAACAAGTGTATTCTGTGCCGCCGCTGCGTAGCTGCTTGTAACAAGCTGCAGGGTATCGGTGCTATCGGCGCTACCAACCGTGGTTACGACACCGAAATCGCTCCTTCCTTTGAAAAGGTTCTGGCTGACACCTCCTGCATCAACTGCGGTCAGTGTATCGTTGCCTGCCCCGTTGGCGCTCTGTACGAAAAGGACGACACCCAGAAGATCCTGGATGCCATCAACGACCCCACCAAGCACGTAGCAATCTGCTGCGCTCCCTCCGTACGTACCGCTATCGGCGAATGCTTCGGCTATGAACCCGGTACCGACGCACAGGGCAAGATGGTTGCTGCTCTGAAGGCTCTGGGCTTTGACGGCGTATACGACATGAACTTCACCGCCGACCTGACCATCATGGAAGAAGGCTATGAATTCATCAACCGTGTAAAGAACGGCGGCGCTCTGCCTCTGATTACCTCCTGCTCTCCCGGATGGGTTAAGTACTGCGAACACTACTTCCCGGACATGATCGAAAATCTGTCTTCCTGCAAGTCTCCTCAGCAGATGTTCGGTGCTATGTACAAGTCTTACTTCGCAGAAAAGCTGGGTCTGGATCCCAAGGATATCGTATTCGTATCCGCCATCCCCTGCACTGCCAAGAAGTTTGAAGTAGGCCGTGACGGTCAGTCCAACGATGGTCTGCCGAACGTGGACATCGCTGTTACCACCCGTGAACTGGGCCGCATGATCGAACAGGCCGGTATCGACTTCAAGTCCCTGGCTGACGCTGAATTCGATTCTCCCATCGACATCGGTTCCGGTGCAGGTGCTATCTTCGGTGCTACCGGTGGTGTAATGGAAGCTGCTCTGCGTACCGCTGCTGAAGTTCTGGAAGGCAAGCCCCTGGAAAAGATCGACTTTGAAGAAGTTCGCGGTACCGAAGGTATCAAGTTTGCTTCTTACAAGATTGGTGACATGACCGTTAACGTGGCTGTTGCTTCCGGCACTGCCAACGCTGCCAAGCTGCTGAAGGGTGTTCAGGACGGTACTTACAACGTTCAGTTCATCGAAATCATGGCTTGTCCCGGCGGATGTGTAAACGGTGGTGGTCAGCCCATCCAGCCCGCCGTTGTACGGAACAGCATCGACCTGAGAAAGGTTCGTGCTTCCATCCTGTACAATGCCGACGCCAACCTGCTGGGCTACAGAAAGTCTCACGAAAACCCGATCGTTAAGAAGGTTTACGAAGAATTCCTGGGCGAACCCAACAGCCACAAGGCTCACGAACTGCTGCACACCCATTACATTCCCAGAGGTCTTTAATCCTCACGAGGTTTTTGAGCCTCGGAAGGTCTGTAATTCTACAGCACAATAAAAAATCGGGAGGGATCCTTTGCGGGTCTCTCCTTTTTTGTTTTTTTATCTTGACAAATGAAATGCGAAATGATATAATGTTGTCAGAAATGAGGTGATTTTATGGAGCTGATTTATAGACCGCTGACGGAAGACAATGATGACGTTTTTCTGGAAATAACAGAACCGCTGTATAGATCTTCCAGGGTGGAGATCAATAAGAGAAAGACAATGTTGGTCTACAAGGAAAGTACGCCTGTTGGCTGGTTATATATGAATCTCCCGGATAACAAGCAGTATGATGTTTATGTATTTGTGTATGTGGCACCAGTTTGGCGCAGACAAGGGATTGGCACAGAAATTTTCCGGTATACGAAAACGAAAATGGAAGGGTATACCGGCGGATGGTGGGTTATGTATCCGGAAATGGAGGCGGCGGATCCGTTTGCAAGGCGTATGGGGGCGGAGTTTGTCAATTCCAATTATCATATGGTATATGCAGGAGGGTGTCCGGAGTTATTAACAGAGGGTATCCGACCATATCATGAAGAAACAGATTTTCCGGCGGCACCTGAGATCTGGAATCGGGAGTATGCCAATCTGCATAAACGGCTTGGGCTTCCCGATGTGGAACCGGAAATACTGACAGAAGATGATCGGAATGATTATCGGGAGTTTGCAGAAGTTACATATGTAATCGAGGAAGATCATAAAATTGTTGGCATCGGAGGGTTATTCAGTGAAGGAGATGGCATTGGCATGCTTGCTGTCGATGCTGCATATACAGGGAAAGGACTGGGAACACGGCTTGCTGTATTCCTGACACAAGAAAGTATCCGGCGTGGCTACTCTAATCCGCATCTTTACTGTGAAGATGGCAATGATAATGCGCTGCATATTTATGAGAAAATTGGCTACCGGAAAGAATATTGTGAAAAGTGGGCAATGCGGAAACATATATAGTAAAAAAGGATCTGTGTCTCTTCCCAACCGGAGGGGAAATCACAGATCCTTCTTTAATGTACAAGTAACTTACGCTTCCAGTGCCGCCTCAATCATGGCGTGAACCTTGGCTCTCACACCGGGCAGATAGCTGTCGTCATGGGGATACCGGGCAAAGGTGATGGGTTCGATCCCTTCTTCCAGTGCTGCCAGAACGGCTTCCTTGCCGCAGAGGGACTCAGCCAGCTTCAGCAGACGGTTGTCCATCAGGGCTTCGGTGAATGCCTTCATGTGCAGGGAGGTGTAGGGCTGACCCTTGGGGCCGGGATATACGGCGTAGCAGTCCCCTGCCGGAACAAAATACTGACCGTCGGTGATGTAGTAGGGGTTGATTTCCTCCACGGAATACTGGGAGTACCAGAAATTGTAGCCCCACTGCAGGAACCCTTCGATGTTGTACTTCCACATCTGGGCGCCGATGATCCGGGTTCTGGCCATGGGCATTGCAATGAACCGGTTGGATACGTCCACACCCTGGCTGCAGCAGTAGTATGTCCACAGGCCGGGAATGTTCGCTTCCAGGAAGGGTTCGATGTGGTTGTTGGCGGGAATGGGATTGGTCAGGGCGCCGGTCTTGTAGAATTCAAAGTTGGACAGAGCGTCCATAATGGTATAGCCTTCCAGCAGATCGGCGATGGAGGCCTTGGCTGCCTTGTAGGCTTCCAGATGGGCCAGACCCGGTTCGTCGGAAATGTGGAAGATGCAGCGCTTGTCCGCACCGGCCAGAGACTTCATCTTGGCAAGGAATGCCTTCAGGAATGCCCGGAGGAATGTGGTGTATTCTTCGGACAGGGAATCGGTTTCCCAGCCGAATACCTTTTCCAGCTTGCCGTTCACTTTCGCCATGATCTTGGGAGCGTGCCTTGCCCCCCACTGGGTGAACAGATGGGATACTTCAAAATAGTCCACCCCACAGCGGTTGCACATTTCCACCCAGCGTTCCAGACGGTCAAAGCCGAACTTCCAGCAGCCGCATTCCGTCTTTTCCACGTCCACCAGCTGTACGGTGGGTCTTTCCCCGCCCACAGCGGTATCCAGCGGCGGGGTGAACACGGGCATCAGAATCATGTTGATCCCGTTTTCCACAGCGGTGCGGATGTAGTTTTCGATGTAGCTCCAGTGCTTTTCGGAGAAAACTTCCAGTTCGTAGTAGGATGCGATGCAGTCACTGTGGAACCATTCGGTTACCTTCAGATCCTGCTTCGGCAGAGTGGCGGCGATGACACGGAGGGTAACGGTGGTTTCTACATGGGTTACTCCTTCGTTGGTTTTCAGCCGGATGGTGAAGGGATATTCTCCGGCGGCGGCGTTCACCGGAACCTTCACGGTCACGAAGAAAGACCGCAGTTCCTTGTAGGCCACGAATACCCGGGCGCCGTTTTCCACAGGAACCAGCAGGTCGGGATACAGGCCGGGTTCCTTGCGCAGGTAGTTGTCGTCGTTGCGGTTGTGGTAGCAGGGCACACGGACGGGTACCTGTTCCACGGTTTCCACGGTAAAGGGCAAACCGCCTTGGGCATCCAGAATCAGCTGGCACTTGGGGTCGTGACCGGGTTCGGTGGTGGTGTAGGCAACTTCAAAATGGTATTCTTCGCCCCGCAGAACGGTGTCGGCGGTCAGGGTCGGCTTGCAGTCGATGCACTGATCCATGAAACACTTTTCGCTGGACGGGATGGCTTTGATGAGTACGGGCATGATTGTTCTCTCCTTTTTGAGGTCAGGTGTGGGCTGCGATCAGAGCATTGATCTTCTGCCGCAGATTGTGACAGTATTGGGGTACATCCGGCAGGGTACGGAAGGTCAGCGTTCCATATTCGTCCACCAGCTTTTCCACCGCTTCTCTGCCGCACAGGGCTTCGGCGTACTGCAGCGCACGGACATCCTGGAAGGCTTCGGCGATGTAGTGGAGACGGATGCTTTCCTCCGGCTGGCCGTGTTTGCCGGGATAGACCAAAAAGGCGTCTCCGGCGGGGCCGAAATAGTTGCCTTCGGTAACAGAATAGGGATTGACCACTTCTGTAGAACCGCAGGAATACCAGAAGTTGAATCCCCAGTGGAGGAATCCTTTGATATTCCAGCGCCAGAGCTGCGGCCCGATGATCCGGATGCGGTCACCGGACATGGAAAAGAACCGGTTGGAAGTCCCTTCGATGGTATCACAGCAGTAATACGCCCAGAGCTCCGGTACATCGGCGGCCAGAAACGGTTCGATGGACATGGTTTCCGGTACAGGAACCGTGGTCAGTCCTTCTGTGAAATATTCCACATCGGAAATGGCGTCGATCCGGCGGTATCCGGCAATCAGGTCTTCCACATGGGACAGCAGGGTGCGGTAGATCTCCAGACGATCCAGATAGGGTTCGTCGGAAATGTGGAAGATGCACCGCCGGTCTGCCCCGTCAAGGGATTTCATTTTGGCAAGGAATGCCTGCAGGAAAGCCCGCAGAAAATCCTGGTACGCATCACAGCGGGGATCGGTAAAGCAGGGGAAGACCCGCTTATATTCTTCCGTACCGTCATCCGAAACCACCGTGGCCATGACCTTGGGTACTACCAGATCGCACCGGGGATAGAACAGATGGGATACTTCAAAATATGCCGCACCGCAGCGGTTGCACATGTCCACCCAGCGTTCCAGACGGTCAAAGCCGAAATGCCAGCCGTCCTTGTCCAGCCGCATATCCACCAGCTGTACCGTAGGCCGCTCTTTGCCGATTTCGGTATCCATGGGCGGGGTGAACACGGGGGTGGTGATGGCGTTGGTGCCGGTCTTTACGGCCAGACGGACATATCTTTCGATGATCGCCCAGTGTTCTTCGGAGAAAACCTCCACCTCATACAGGCTGGCAAGGCAGTCGCAGTGGAACCAATGGGTCACGATGAGCGACTGTTCCGGCAGTACGGCGGGGAGTACCTGCACCTGCACAGTGGCTTCTGCAGCAATAGTGTCCCCCTGGGTAAAGGTCAGCGTCACCGGATATATGCCGGGTTCTGCGTCTGCCGGAATCTCCAGCACACAG
>JAFQGY010000387.1 GCA_017415325.1 Clostridia bacterium | reverse complement strand
TTCAAGGGTATTTTGGAGGTTTTTTCAATCTTTTTTGCACAAATTCGTACCAAAATGGAAATCGTCTCCTCTTACACGACAGAAGTAAACGGACATTTATCCTGCTCCGCACAATGTCTCCTGTCCCACGCACGATATATCGCCAGAAACCGGTTGTGACGGATCCATAACAGACAGTCACTGGGGTCTATATACTTCGTGAACAGCACCTTTGCATCACTTACAGGAAGCAGCACCGGCGCACCGTTCTCATCGGGAACGCAAAGATAATCACCACAGCCCTCATGGGGTTCATACTTACAGGTCTTACACTCGATATAAATGGAATTGCGCCAGTTGCCTTCCGTGAGAGTCAGGAATCTGTGGATGGTTTTGATATCAGTTATACAGTTACTCATAATACTACCTATAGAATGTTTTATTGAAATTTTTAAAGATTCATGCTATACTGTGTATGGAACACTCCTGCCTTTTTGACATAGATTTTACATAACTATCCTTTTCCATTTGACATCGCCGCGGTATACTGTAATCGTTCCAAGGAAAAAATAAACACAAATGAGAAAGGAACTCATGTTATGAAAAAAATTATCACACTCGCACTCGCTGCAATCATCAGCCTGACCGCACTCACTTCCTGCGGCAGCTCCGGCAAAACCGTATCTACCGACGGCTCCACTTCCATGGAAAAGGTGATCGGTGCCCTCGGCGAAAGCTTCATGAACGCAAACTCCGGAGTGACCTTCACCTACAATCCCACCGGTTCTGGAACAGGAATTCAGGCAGTTACCGAAGGCAGATGCGATATTGGCCTGTCCTCCCGTTCTCTGAAGGATTCCGAAAAAGCGAACGGACTGACCGAAACCGTTCTGGCTTATGACGGCATTGCCGTGATCGTAAATCCCGAAAATCCTGTACATGACCTGGATGTTGCCACCATTGCAGCGATCTACACCGGCGAAATCACCAACTGGTCCGAGGTTGGCGGCAATGACAGCGAAATCGTTCTCATCGGCCGTGAAGCAAACTCCGGTACCCGCGACGGATTTGAATCCATCACCGACACCGAAGACGCCTGCAAATACCGTCAGGAACTGACCTCCACCGGTGATGTTATCACTGCTGTGGCAAGCAATCCCGGTGCCATCGGCTACGCATCCGTTGCATCCCTCAAGGATTCCGTTAAGGCACTGACTGTTGCCGGTGTTACGGCAAATGAAGAAAATATCAAAAACGGCAGTTATGTCATCCAGCGTCCCTTCGTGCTGGTAACAAAGGCAGACACCACACTCTCCGAAACCGCTCAGAAATTCTTTGACTACGCCACTTCCGCAGAAGCAAACGACCTGATCATCAAAGCCGGTGTAGTTCCCGCTACCTGAGCAAATCCGAACAAACGGCTGCTGTACTACCAGGAGTCGTTTTCGGCATGGAGAAAATATTTATGAAACATAAAACAAAATCCCTTGAGCATATCATCCACGGAATCTTCCTGATCCTCGGGCTGATAACCGTTGGATGTGTACTGCTCATCAGTGTATACCTGATCCTATCCGGTCTGCCTGCTATATTGGAAGTCGGTATTGCAGACTTCCTCTTCGGCAGTTCATGGGAACCGTCCGCAGCAGAACCGGAATACGGTATTCTTCCTTTCATTCTCACAAGCATCTACGGAACGGCAGGAGCCATCATTATTGGAGTACCCATCGGTTTCCTGACAGCAGTATATCTTGCAAAAATGGCTCCGAAAAAAGTGAAAGCCGTCATACAGCAGGCAGTGAGTATGCTTGCAGGAATCCCGTCCGTAGTATACGGTCTGGTCGGCATGATAGTACTTGTCCCCGGCATCCGTAAGCTGTTCGGTATTCCCGACGGCTCCGGTCTGCTTGCGGCGATCATTGTTCTGGCAATCATGATCCTGCCGTCCATTATCAAAATGTCCGTAACCGCACTGGAAGCTGTACCGAAAGAATTTGAGGACGCCTCCCTCGCGCTTGGTGCCACACCGGAGGAAACCTACTTCCGTGTATCCGTTCCGGCAGCAAAAAGCGGCATTGCGGCATCGGTAGTGCTTGGTGTCGGACGTGCCATCGGAGAAGCTATGGCGGTCATGATGGTTGCCGGAAACGTCCCCAATATGCCCGACTCCATCTTCCAGAGTGTGCGCTTTCTTACAACGGCAGTTGCCAGCGAAATGGCATACTCTGTTCCCGGAAGTCTCCATCGGAACGCACTTTTCTCCATTGCGCTGGTGCTGTTCCTGTTTATCATGCTGATTAACGCCACCCTGAACTTCTTCCTGAAAGGAGACCGGACAAAATGAGTACCAAACGTAAAATTTTCCGCTGGGCTGTCCGGATCGGGATGGGATTGGCAACGGGCATCACAGCAGCATTGACCCTGTTTCTGGTGGGATATGTGCTGATAAAAGGATTTCCGAATATTTCGTGGGAACTGCTTTCTACCAGCCCCAGCTATATCAGCGAACGGATCGGCATTCTGCCCGACATTCTCAATACCGTTTACATCGTGATTGCAACGCTCATCATTGTCATTCCTCTTGGCGTCGGTGCAGCAATCTATCTGACCGAATACGCTGCCAGTAAAAAACTGGTCGGAATCATTGAATACGCCGCCGAAGCGCTCAGCGGAATTCCGTCCATCATCTACGGTCTTGTGGGAATGCTGATATTCTCCAACAATATGGGTACATCCCTTCTTGCAGGTGCGCTGACGCTGGTGATTATGAACCTGCCCACCATTATGCGTAACACACAGGAAAGCCTGAAAACCGTTCCGCAGAGCTACCGTGAAGGTGCGTTCGGACTTGGTGCCGGTAAATGGCGTGTGATCCGCACAGTGGTTCTCCCCGGTTGTCTCGACGGTGTCATTACCGGATGTATTCTCTCCGTCGGACGAATTCTCGGGGAATCTGCGGCTCTTCTGTACACTGCCGGTTTTGCCCATGTTGCATATGGATTCTTTGACGGGCTTACCCAATCCGGTTCCACACTTACGGTTGCTCTGTACGTTTACGCAAAGGAACGAGGCGAATTCGGTGTGGCATTTGCCATCGCATCCATACTAATGGTGCTGGCATTCCTGATTAATTTATCGGCATCCATGATCTCGAAACACCATCAAAGGAGGAACGCAGCATGAATCATGCGATTATTACCGTAAACGATCTGAACCTGTGGTATGGACAATCCCAGGCTCTGAAACATATTACCATGGAAATTCCCGAAAAAAGCATCACAGCGCTGATCGGTCCGTCCGGCTGCGGGAAATCCACCTTTCTGAAAACTCTGAACCGCATGAACGATCTGATCCCCACAGTAAAAATCACAGGGGAAGTACGTTACGGCGGAGAAAATATCTTTGAAAGCGAAGTCAATGCCCTTCGGAAGGAAGTGGGAATGGTTTTTCAGAAACCCAATCCCTTCCCGATGAGCATATATGACAACATCGCTTACGGACCGAGAACTCATGGCATTAAAAGCAAAGCGAAACTGGATGAAATTGTGGAGCGGTCTCTTCGGGACGCTGCCATCTGGGATGAAGTGAAGGATCGGCTGAAGAAAAACGCCATTGGTTTATCCGGAGGTCAGCAGCAGAGACTGTGCATCGCACGCGCCCTTGCCGTAGAGCCGAAAGTGCTTTTGATGGATGAACCCACCTCTGCACTTGACCCGATCTCCACATCCCGCATTGAGGAGCTTGCCATGGAGCTGAAAGAAAAATATACGATTGTCATTGTAACCCACAATATGCAGCAGGCAGTTCGAATCTCCGACTTCACGGCGTTCTTTCTGCTGGGTGAACTGGTGGAATTCGGTGAAACGGAGGAAATGTTCTCCCAGCCGAAGGATCAGCGCACCGAAGACTACATTACAGGGAGGTTCGGATAATGAGAAGCCGATTCGACGAGCAGCTTGCTCTCCTGAAAAAAGAAATGATCGAAATGGGTGCCATGTGCGAGGAAGCCATTGCCCTTGCAGCACGTGCCCTGACCGAAGGCAATATGACCCTTGCCGAAAAAGTGGCACCGTTGTCTCAGAATATCGACCAGATGGAACGGGATATCGAGTCCCGCTGTCTGAAGCTCCTTCTCCAGCAGCAGCCGGTGGCAAAAGATCTGCGTGTGATCTCAGCTGCCATGAAAATGATTACCGATATCGAACGGATCGGCGATCAGGCGGAAGATATTACGGAAATCCTGCCGTATCTTGCCGGTCGGAAACTGCCTGACAATATTCCCGTCAGAGAAATGGCAGGCGGGGTAATCCGCATGGTAACGGACAGCGTAGATGCCTATGTCAAGCAGGATATCGACATGGCAAAATCGGTTATCAAACGTGACGACATCATCGACGGGTATTTCGCATCGATCAAGCAGAATCTGATTGATCTTCTGAAAAATAATACAGACAGCGGAGAGTTCGCCATTGATCTGCTGATGATCGGAAAATATCTGGAACGGATCGGAGATCACGCCGTCAACATCGCAGAATGGGTAATTTTCTCCGTTACGGGTATGCATAAGGAGGTTCAGTCATGATTTGGTGCGTGGAAGATGATGCAAGTATTCGCGATATTGAAATCTATGCACTTACCTCACAGGGGTTCGAAGCGAAAGGTTATGAAGACGGTACTTCCTTTTGGGATGCTCTGCAGGCAGAAGCAACACTTCCTGAGCTTATCATTCTCGATGTTATGCTGCCGGGAATGGACGGTGTAGAACTTCTCAGAAAGATAAAAAGTTCATCCAAATTCAGCGATATTCCGATTATCATGGCTACAGCCAAGGGTGCGGAATATGATAAGGTGCAAAGTCTTGATCTCGGTGCTGACGATTATCTTGTAAAACCGTTTGGTATGATGGAAATGCTCTCAAGAGTCAAAGCCGTACTGCGCCGCTGTCAGCCTAAAAAGGATGATACTGCTTATCAGATAGGCGGCCTCATTATGCATCTGAATGAACATACTGTAACAGCGGATGGCGAACGAATCCTTTTGACTTACAAGGAATATGAAATGCTGAAGCTGTTTATGGCAAATCCAGGCATAGCATTCACAAGAGATCAGATATTCTCCAAAGTATGGGGAACAGACTATATCGGTGATACCCGTACATTGGATATGCATATCCGAACGCTCCGCCAGAAACTTGGAACATATGGAAGCTTCATTGAAACTGTCCGAAATGTCGGATATCGACTGGAGGCAGTTCAATGACCTGGAAAATCTTTCGTTCCATTCTCTTTACTTCCCTGATTATTCTTCTTGCGGCCCTTCTGATGACAACTGCTATTCTTCACGACTACTTCAGCGGAATTCAGGAAGATGAACTTCGTGATGAATTGAACATTGCTGCAGTGGCTGTTGAGTCCATTGGTTTGGATTATCTGGAAAAGCTTTCTTCCGACCGATATCGTTTGACCTGGGTTGAACCATCGGGCGATGTGTTGTATGACACACACAGTAAAACTACTGCAGATACAATGGATAACCACGCAGAACGTGAAGAAATCAAAGAAGCTTTTGCCACCGGGATAGGTTCCAGTTCCAGATACTCTACAACATTAACCGAAGAAACACTCTACGAAGCAAAGAAACTTTCGGATGGAACCGTTCTTCGTATTTCTACGAGCTACTCCACTACAGGTGCACTGCTTCTTGGCCTTCTGCAGCCCGTATGCTTTATCATTTTTTTAGCAGCTATTCTTTCCGGTGTTCTTGCAGACAGAATGGCAAAGCGAATTGTAGAGCCTCTGAATAAGCTGGATCTTGAGCACCCGCTTGAAAACGAAGCTTATGAAGAACTCTCTCCTCTCCTGCACAATATTCATTATCTGCATCAGAAAATCGATCGGCAGATGAACACATTGAAGCACCGGCAGGATGAATTTGATCACATTACAGAAAACATGCAGGAAGGTCTTGTACTGCTTGACTCTGAGGACATCATTCTCAGCATCAACCCTGCTGCCATGACATTATTCTCTGCTGACAGACACTGTATTGGCAATGATTTTCTTCTGGTGGATCGTCAGCCCGATCTGATAAATGCGATCCGTCAAGCCCAAACACACGGACATGATGAAATCCTTTTGAATCGAAACGCCCACACATATCAGTGTGATATCAGCTGCATTGAAATCAACGGTGTGCGTCATGGTACTGTTCTCTTACTGTTTGACATTACAGCAAAAGAAGAAGCGGAACGCATGCGCCGCGAGTTTTCAGCCAATGTATCCCATGAATTGAAAACACCGCTTCAATCTATTATCGGAAGCGCAGAACTCATGGAAAATGGCATTGTGAAGAAAGAAGACATGCCTCGTTTCATCGGTCATATTCGTAAGGAAGCAACAAGACTGGTTTCCTTAATTGAGGATATCATTCGTCTTTCTCAACTCGATGAAGGTGGAAGTATGCCAATGGAAGATGTGAATCTTCGCTATCTGGCTGAAGATGCATTCTCTTCACTGGAATCCACTGCACGTGAAAGAAATGTTACCCTGACCGCTGAAGGAGAAGCAAAGGTTAATGGTGTTCGTCGTCTTCTGTATGAGGTACTGTACAATCTCTGTGAAAACGGTATCAAATACAATAAAGAAGGCGGTAATGTTAATGTTTCATTCAAAGAAACACAATCGGATGTGTCCATTACTGTAACAGATACCGGTATTGGTATCCCTGCTGAACATCAGGAACGTGTTTTTGAGCGCTTCTATCGAGTTGATAAGAGCCATTCAAAAGCATCCGGAGGCACCGGGCTGGGTCTGTCGATTGTAAAACATGCAATTCAAATCCACCACGGTAAGATCCGTCTACAGAGTGAAGTTGGTTCGGGTACAACAATTCTCATAACATTGCCAAAGTGATGTTTTCCCAATGATCCAGTTGAAAATCTGATAGATATTCGCACTCTGCTCTTTTCCAAAGAACATCGATTAAATATTACATTTTTAATTTTATATTTCATTGCAAAAGAAAAAGCCGGGAACAGGTTTGTCACATCAATGTGTGTAACAAACCTGCTCCCGGTTTCGTTTTTACTGATCACTCGCCCTGTCAAACAGGCTTTTCATACGGTGCAGCCCTCGCTGATGCGTTATCTTTTATGCTTTCTGTGTCGGAAAGGCCGGGACCTTGTACGGTCATACCGACCGCGGCGTGAGAAGAATCTGTATTTCGGGTACCCTATGAGCCGCCGGGGATCAATCACGGCAGTGCCTCATCATCAGGTAGTATAGCCGCCTACGGTGGGGTCGGTGATGGTG
>JAFQGY010000386.1 GCA_017415325.1 Clostridia bacterium | reverse complement strand
CGCCTGCAACTGGGGTTCCGACGAAGTGGAAAAGTGGATCCGCTCCACCGGCGCACATATGTACCGTTCCACCGGCGACGTAAACGACAGCTTCCGCAGCTTCAAGGAAATCGCCATGAGCCAGGTAGACAAGCTGGGCTATTCCGCTCCCGGATGCTACAACGACATCGACATGCTGATCTGCGGTATGCACGGCAAGGGCAATGTGGCCAACGGCGGCTGCACCGATACCGAATACAAGGTTCACTTCGCACTGTGGTGCCTGTTCCAGTCTCCTCTGATGATCGGCTCCGACCTGTCTGTCTGCAACCAGTACAACCTGGATCTGATGAAGAACAAGGAACTGATCGCCATCAACCAGGACCCCGAAGCCCGTCCGCCCATGATGGTCAACGCCGACAGAGAACGGCCCATCTTCTTCAAGCACTGTGCAAACGGCGAATATGTTCTGGCCTTCTTCAACTTCACCGACAACGCTTCCAACGGCGAATGGGGCGCAACCTGTGAATTCTATGATTTCGGTCTGACTGCGGCTTCCGGTTACGGTCTGCATCTGCGGGACATCTTCACCGGCGAAGACATCGGTCTCAAGGCAGAATACATGAACGTACGCCTGGAACCCCACGACTGCAAGATCTTCCGCGGTACTCTGGAAAAGAGATAACATGGAAAAATCCGTTCTGGAACGTTCCATGACACCCGGAGACGGTGAACACTGTATGGAATGCGGCAGAGCATTGACCCATGACGAGATCGGTCTGCATAAGAAAATGATCAACCGGGGTTCCGTACAGTTCATGTGCATCACCTGTCTGGCGGTGTATTACGGCACCACAGAAGAACATATGCGGGAGAGAATCCGGCATTTCCGGGAACAGGGATGTATGCTGTTCCAATAAATGGGCAGCCGCTGAAAACAAAACAAAAATCGGTAGGATTTTGCGTCTTACCGATTTTTTCTATTCAGATGTTTTGCCCAAGCTTCACAGACCTTGTCGCTGTAAAAGCAGGAATCCCATATTCGTGAAGCTTTCCGATTCCGTTGGTATCTTCATACAGATCGGTCAGGATAAATCCCGCTTTCAGCTGACCGCCGATCTGTTCCGTAACCGTATGGGAAAACTGCATGCCGTCACCGGCTTCTTCCAGCTGTTTCCGCTGTTCCGGGTTGGACAACGGATCGAACGGCAGAGGACAGAGTCTGCAGTCCCGTTCCTCGTCGATGGCGAAGTTCCAGCCCATATCCAATCCGGCCAGCAAAATTCCGCCGGGTTTCAGCACACGGTAGCACTCCCGCCAGACCGGATCCACCTCCCGGATATAGCAGTTGGACACCGGATGGAAGATCATATCGAAACTTTCGTCGGGAAACGGCAGGGGCTTTGTCATGTCTGCCCGGACAATCTTTATGGAGTACCCTTCCCGCTCTGCCACCATCCGTTCGCTTTCCAGCTGCTTCACGGAATAATCCAGCACCGTACAGTCTGCACCGGCTGCAGCAAATACAGGCATCTGCTGTCCGCCGCCGCTTGCCAGACCCAGCAGCTTCTTTCCCGCAAGTTCTCCGAACCATTGGCGGGGTACCGGTTTGGTGGGCGTCAGCAGGACATCCCATTTTCCCGCCAGTGCATCTGCATAGGTCTGGTGATCAATGGGAATACCCCACTCCCAGCCTTCTTCAATCCAGCGGTCGATGGTCTCCGCATTGATGTCCTGATAGTTTTTTTCGCACATACTGCTGTATTCCTCTTATTTGCCGGCCAGCTTTTTCAGCACGGGAATCAGACAGCCGCCGATGGTATTGCCGAGAATCACCACAACGGTGAACAGAACTGCCTGAAAACCACCGTTCAGCGCTACCCAGAAGTATGCCATATCGGCGATGGAGTGTTCAAATCCGGACAGAATGAACACCGGTACGCAGAACACAATCCCCGCCATGGAGCCTTTTTCCTTGAAGATGGCCACGGCACTGTACATCAGAATTCCGCAGAAAACAGCGGAAACCAGTACGGCAGGGAGAGACTGGGTCAGCTTTGTGTCGGTCATAGCCGTGGCCACAGCAGGCAGTGCAGGACGGCAGAAACCGATGGCCAGACCGGAGACACAGGTACCAATGGCGTTGCCGATGAGACAGAACAGGGTTGCCAGCACATCTGCTTTGGTATGGGCGTTGACAATATATCCGATCTTCCCGGTAAACAGCATCATGTCCAGCTGGCAGATGACGGTCAAGGCTACGGCAAACAGCACCGCACCGATCACTTTGTTTTCACAGGACAGGAACACGGCGGCTCCGATACCGATCATGAGACCTGCGGCAATACCGTTAAAAAGAGCTTTTTTCATGGCTTAATCTTCCTTTACAATGTCGTTGTTGTCAAAATGAATCATGACCCCTCTGGTTTCCAGCGTGTTCTGGAGATGGGAAATGTCGATATCCCAGATGGCTTTTCCGGTGTCTATGGCCTGACAGACCGCTTCTCCCGCCGCCTGTCCCGTAATGATGGCCGGGGGAATCACCCGCAGGATGTCCCAGGCATATCCGACAGCGGCAGCACTCCGTCCGGCGGTGATCAGGTTGTCGTAGCCTGCCCGGGTCAGCGTACGGTACGGAACTTCGTACAGGAAATTTCGCCTGTCAAAGTCACAGATGGCCGCAACGGAATCCGGGAAATGGGTGTACTTGTCTTCTTCCCGCAGGGTATAGTCCCCGTCGATGCGGCAGGTGGTACGGAACTGGGGCATGGCGGGCAGCGTGGTAACTTCCCTTGCCAGTCTGTCCTGTTTTTTCAGTTTGTCCAGCATGACTTTCTGGTTCCGGATCAGGTACTCGCTGACGCTTTCTGCCGTAGTGCCGGTGAACAGCGGTACATCTTCCGGCTGTCCGTTTCCATAAAGACTGGCGCCGCCGCCGCAGATGGAGCTGACCGCCTGTCTGGCTTCTCCTGTTTCCAGGGCTTTCCGACAGCCTTCCAGCGTCACCTGTCTGCCGATGTAGGTGAAATAGTTCTGCCCGGTAACCGTAGGCATTCCGGAACGGCGCAGCAGATCGGCATCCCCTGTGGTATCCACCACCATCTTGGCCGGATACAGTTCCAGTCCGGATTTGCTGTCTGTTATCACACCGGCACAGTGCTTTCCTTCCATTACAGGAATCATCGCATTGCAGTCAAATAGCAGGGTCACACCGGCATTATGGAGCATTTCTGTCAGCTGCAAAGCAAATATGTAGGGTGAATAATGCGTGATGTATCTTGCCGTGGTTTCCTTGGACTGCCCGTCTTTCCATTGGGGAGGAATCGTGTTCCAGCCGTATTTCACGGATTCCAGCAGAAATTCTTCCGCCATACCGGAAATGATCTTTTTGCCGCGGCCGTTGCACAGGGGTTCGAAATAATTGATCAGACCCATGGTGGCCAGCCCGCCGAGCATGGTGCTCTTTTCTGTCAGCAGAACCTTTTTTCCGCACCGGGCAGCACTGAGCGCCGCAGCAGCTCCGGCCACACCGCCGCCTGCCACAATCACATCATACTGCCCCCGGACAGGTATCTGCATCTGCAGGGTATACTGTTCCATCAGACACTCCTTATCTACAGGTTGTATTCATTGAAGTAACAGTATACCATATATTTGTGTCCATACTTTGAACGAACGCCAATATTTCGGAATATTTTGTCAAAGAAAAAGACCGGGTACCTTTTTTCAGGCTATCCGGTCTGCTTTCTGATATGGGAACTGTGCTCAGCTGTTTTCGGAAATGTAAATCCGTGCACGGCTGTCGATGATCTTTGCCGTTTCCGCAGCGGATCTGGCTCCGCCGAAGAATACGCTGAGTTCTTCATTGATGATATTCATCAGGTCTTCATTGCTGCGCTGTACCGTCGTGGCGCCTTTCACCAGATCATAGATCATTTCTCCATGGGCAAGCTGGTACTTCATCTGGGACTTCTTCATATAATCGACGTACTCCGCACTGTACTGCTCTTCCAGCCGTTCCCAGTCTTCGTCGCTGTATTCATAATACCAGTCTTTATAGGTTTCTTCCGATTCGGACAGCTGCTTTTCCATCCAGTTTTTATCAATCACAAAACCATAGGTTTCCTTGAAGTATTCCTCACTGGTCATCAGATATTTCAGGAAGACCCATGCGCTGTCCCGGTTGGGAGAAGCGGCGCAGATCCCCAGTTCCAGATAAGGGGAAATCACGGCACCGTTGCTGTTTTCGTCGGTAGTGGGATAACCAATCAGGGTTGCATCCCCGGCAAAGGAACGGTAGATCTGGTTGTAGCCGTTGAAATTGGACAGGGCGCTGGTGT
>JAFQGY010000385.1 GCA_017415325.1 Clostridia bacterium | reverse complement strand
CCGCGGGGAACGGGGATGATGACGTCCGCACCGTTTTTGCCGTGGTACTTGCTGCCCGCACCGTCACTGCCGTTTTCCGCAATGAATTTCCGTTTGTACCGGAAGGCCAGCAGGGTATTGGCTCCTTCGTCGATGGTGAAAATGATGTTCCCGCCGTTTCCGCCGTCACCACCGTCCGGGCCGCCCTTGGCCACATATTTTTCCCGCCGGAAGGAAACAACCCCGTTGCCCCCGTTGCCGGCTTTGGTATAGATTTTGATTTTGTCGATAAACATGGTTCAGTCTCCGTGTGTGGTGAGATTGTTGACCAATTTGTAGTGATTGATCTTGTAGTTTTCGATGCAGTGGGCGATGATTTCCATGGCTTCGTCCCGGCTGCCGATTTCATCCACTACGGTATCCTTGTTTTCCAGCGTCTTGTATACGGAGAAGAAATGGCGCATTTCCTCGAATACATGGGGCTGCAGGTCAAAGATGGTTTTCACGGTATTGTAGTAGGGATCGGTGAAGGGAACGGCGATGATTTTTTCGTCCAGCCGCCCGCCGTCGGTCATTTTGATGACGCCGATGGGATAGCACTGTACCAGCGTCAGGGGAACGATCTCTTCCGAACAGATCAGCAGCACGTCCAGCGGGTCATCGTCGTCCGCATAGGTCAGAGGAATGAAGCCGTAGTTGGCCGGGTAGTGGGTGGAGGTGTACAGGATCCGGTCCAGCTTCAGAAGCCCCGTGCTTTTGTCCAGTTCGTATTTGATTTTGCTGCCTTTGGTGATTTCAATGACAGCGTAAAAGGATTCGGGGGTGATTTTTTCCGGGGAAAAGTCGTGCCAGATATTCATATGGGGCAAGCCTGTCTTTCTGTAAAATAAGAGATGGGGGATTACCGGTTTGCCAGAATTTCACGGGCTACATCGGCAAGGATCTTCACGCCGCGGTCGATGTCTTCGTCGGAGGGCATGGAGTAGTTCAGGCGGAAGGAATCGGATTTTCCGTCCTGGTCACAGCAGAATGCGCTGCCGGTTACCACGGCTACCTTGCAGGCAACGGCTTCCTTCACGAATGCGGAGGAGTCCATTCCGTCCGGCAGGGTGCACCACAGGAACAGACCGCCTTCGGGTCTGGTGTACTTGATTTCCTTCGGCATATATTCATCCAGTGCCGCCAGCATACGGGTGCATTTGTCCTTGTACAGTTCGCGGATTCCCTGGATATGGGCGTCCAGATCGCATTCGGTCATGAACTTGTAGCAGAGCATCTGGAAGAACTGGTTGGTGTGTACGTCTTCCACCTGCTTGGCCACGATCACCTTGGACATCAGTTCGCTGTTGCCGCAGAGGAAGCCGATACGCATCCCAGCGGAGAGAATCTTGGAGAAGGAGGAGCAGTACAGCACCCGGCCGTCTTCGTCAAAGGACTTGTAGGTGGGTACGTCTTCCCCGGCGAAGCGCAGTTCTCCGTAGGGGTTGTCTTCCAGAATGATCAGACCGTGACGACGGGCGATTTCGTATACGGCTTTGCGGTTTTCCAGGGTGGAGGTGATGCCGGTGGGGTTCTGGAAGGTGGGGATGACATACAGGATTTTCGCCCGCTTTTCGGTCTGCAGCAGGGCTTCCAGGGCTTCCACGTCGATCCCGTCAGCCTTCAGCGGCACACCCAGGGTTCTGGCGCCGTTGGAACGGAATCCGTTCAGGGCACCGATGAAGCTGGGTTCTTCGCAGATCACGGCGTCCCCTTCGTTGCACAGGGCTTTGCAGGCCAGTTCCAGCCCCTGCTGACCGCCGGTGGTGATGATGGTGGTGTCGTTTTCGGTACCCACATTGAACTTTGCCTTGATTCTGGCGGCCACGGCTTCCCGCAGCGGCACATACCCTTCGGTGATCCCGTACTGGAGAGCCTTTACGGCGTCATTGGCGAAAATATCGGCGGACAGTCTTGCCATGTCTTCCACGGGGAAGGAAAGGGGATTTGGGTTCCCGCCGGCAAAGCTGATGATGGTGGGGTCGGTGAGGGACTTGAAGATCTCCCGGATGGCGGAGGGCTTCATGACGGAGAGTTTATCAGAAAACGTATATTCCATAGATGTACAGATCCTTTCAGAATGCATCAAAAATCGTTTACCCTGTATTTTACCATATTCCGGGAGAAAATACAAGAACAGAAGGGTGAATTTTCAGGGCAACATCCTTTACTTTTCTGTGCTTTCTGCTCTTTTGTTTTTGCCTGCGGCGTGGATGGGATTTCTGTACTCATGGAATGAGGATTGTTTTTGTTATGCTTACAGCGGTGTAGTTGGTACGATGACCATCGTAGGGGGTGTCCTTCCGGACGGGACTCAGAGGATAGGGAGGGGAGAGGTCGGTGCTCAGACGCCGCTCCGTCTCCCCTCCCTACCCTCCGAGACCTCCCACCCACCCCTCTCATCCAGGCTCTGCGGTTGTTGGGGTGCGACGCCGGGAGTTACATGGCTTAAAGCGCTTGGCTGAGTGATTGCGCTGACTTGGAATAAGAGGTTTTGTACGTTAGAGGTGCAGGATATGTAGAATACCTGTCTGTAAGTAAAAAAGATTTCTATATATCTCTATAACTCCATAAACCAAACTGGATTTTTCTCTCCCTG
>JAFQGY010000384.1 GCA_017415325.1 Clostridia bacterium | reverse complement strand
GTCATGGCGATCCCGCTGTAGCCGATGGCGTTGTACAGGTCGTCCGTTTCCTTCATCCCCAGACGCTTGGCAACACCGGCGGCAATTTCCTCTTTCTGTGCGTCGGTGGGATGTCCTTTATACTTGGACATTTCCTTTTCCAGTTCAGTCTGGCCGATGAGGATATTTTCCGCCCGCCGTTCCTTCTTGAACCACTGCCGGATCTTGGCTCTGGCTTCCCCGGTCTTGACGATCTTCAGCCAGTCACGGCTGGGCCCTTTGGAAGACTGGGATGTGAGAATTTCCACAATTTCGCCGGTCTGGGGAATCTTGTCGATGGGTGCGATCATACCATTGATCTTGGCGCCGATCATCTTGTTCCCTACTTCCGTATGGATGGCGTAGGCAAAGTCGATGATGGTGGAGCCCATGGGCAGGGCAATAACGTCTCCCTTGGGGGTAAACACAAAGGTTTCATCGCTGAAGATGTCGATCTTGAAGGTGTGCATGAAATCTTCGGAATCCAGCACGCCGGTTTCCACATCAATGAGCTTGGATACCCATTCCAGTTTCTGATCGATTTCTTCCTTGGTTCTGTCGCCGGATTTGTATTTCCAGTGGGCGGCAATACCGTATTCTGCGATGTGGTGCATTTCCCGGGTACGGATCTGCACTTCAAAGGGAATTCCGTCCCGCCCGATGACCGTTGTATGGAGAGACTGGTACATATTGGGCTTGGGGGTGGAAATATAGTCCTTGAACCGGCCGGGGATGCTGCGGAACATTTCGTGGATTACCCCCAGCGCCGTATAGCATTCCAGCTCGGTATCCACGATGATCCGGATGGCGTAGAAGTCGTAGATTTCATCAAAGCTCTTGTTCTGATTGAACATTTTACGGTAGATGGAATATACGGTTTTCACACGGCCTTCCAGGGTGAAATTGATTCCGTATTCGTTCAGCTTTTCCGATACGATGGCACGGGTGTTTTCGATAAAATTCTGGTTCTGGCCGTACTTGCGCTCGATGTCGCTGTTGACTTCATTGTATCCGATGGGATCCAGATAGGACAGCGCCAGGTTTTCCAGTTCCTGCTTGATCCTCTGCATACCAAGTCTGTGGGCAAGAGGCGCATACACATGCATGGTTTCCAGAGCGGTGGTACGGCGTTTGGCTTCCTTTTTCACGCCCAGGGTACGCATATTGTGCAGCCGGTCGCAGAGCTTGATGAAGATGACGCGGATATCCTTGGACATGGCGAAAAGCATCTTGCGGATGTTCTCCATGTGGGCTTCTTCCTTGTCCTCCACGTTGATGTCGTTCATCTTGGTGAGCCCGTCCACCAGCATGGCCACATCATCCCCGAACTTGGCTTTGATGATTTCCAGATTGGTCTTATCAGAACAGTCTTCTACCGTATCGTGCAGAAAGGCAGCGCAGATGGAATCCGTATCCAGTCCCAGTGCGGCTACGATTTCCGCAACGGCGATGGGATGGGAGATATACGGATCCCCGCTGACCCGGAACTGCCCGGCGTGCAGAGAAGCAGCATAGATAAACGCACGCTGAATCTTTTCCAGATCATAATTTTTCTCACTGTTTTCCAGTACCTGCAGCAGCTTGTCAATGTTCGGACAGTCGGCAGGCAGATTTTCTGCTTTCATGTTGACGCTTCCTTTCGCTTTGGATTCCCGTATTCCGGGAAAAACAACATATACATCGTCATTCGATGGGATAATCGGTCAGGAGCTGTTTATAGATCCGGGAGGTTTCCAGATTGGTTTTGCCCTGTGCCGGAATGAAGGAGAAGGTAAAAATTTCTCCCTGGGACTCTTCCACACCCATCAGGGACAGATCCCGCAGGATATCCAGAATAAACCGCAGCTTCACATAGGTGATCTGGAATCCCGGGTTGGTGGTTACAAGATCATGGCGCAGCGCACGTAGACTGAACACCTCATGCTGCATCTGCAGTTCCCGTTTCAGAGTGCTGTATACGGTGGCAAAATCCTGTCTGGTGGGCACATAGGCCAGAATCTGCGCAAGAGACAGAGGCACTGCAGGGCATTCCTGACCGCGCAGACACATGCCGATCCGGTTCCGGATGGTGGTATACATAAACCGTTCGCTGGTTTCCGCTTCTGCATGGGTGGCGTGTAGCCGCACATCCTTGACAATCATCTGCAGACTGCGGTTTCCCTGGAATTCGTTGATGTCCAGTGTAAAAATCACATCCAGCAGGTCACCGGGGTACAGGTCAATATCGGATACGGTTTTCCGGAAAAACATAGCGGTAACCATAGTCTTGCCGACCTTCAGGTTCATCCGGGTATGCTTGCCGCCGCCCACCATCTGCAGATCCACCAGCGGTACTTTGTCAATATAGAACAGCGGCGTGGGATTGGATACACCGTATGGTTCCAGATAATACAGCTCGTTCGCCTGCTCCATGGTCATGTCGGAGGGCAGCAGTTCGCATTCCGCTTCCACCACAGGCTGCCGGTCCACATCCCGCAGACATTCTCTGGCATATTCGTTCAGCCTTTCCCGGAAAACAGGCAGGTTCTCCCGCTTGATGGACAGACCTGCCGCCAGTTCATGGCCGCCGAACTTTTCCAGCAGATCCCCGCAGGCAGACAGGGCATCCACCAGATTCATCCCCTTGATGCTTCTGCCGGAGCCTTTGCCGATGTCCTCCATGTACCCTGCTTCCCCGGGTGTATGTACGTTTTCTCCGCCTTCAAAGGAAATCAGGATGGAGGGACAGTTGAACCGTTCCGTAATCCGGGATGCTACGATTCCTATGATACCATGGTGCCAGGTTTCGTCGTCCAGCACGATTACAGGCTCTTTTTCAAAATCATGAGCGCCCACAATCTGTCTGTAGGCTTCCTCTACGATTTTATTTTCTTCGTTCTGCCGTTCTCTGTTGATATCGCAGAGCTGTCTGGCAATGGGACGGGCACTTTCACAGTCTTCCGCCAGAAACAGATCCACAGCCAGAGACGCATTCCGGATCCGTCCGGCAGCATTGATACGGGGCGCTACGGTATAGCCTATCAGTGTGGCTGTAATCTTCTTTTTGGCAGTGGCTCTGGATTCTGTCTGGGTGGCTTCCAGCAGTTCAATCAGGCCGGGCCGGGGATTTTTCTCCATCAGCTGCAGGCCATAACTGACAATCAGCCGGTTTTCGTCCCGGATAGGCATGACGTCCGCTACCGTTCCGATGGCAACCAGATCTCCGTATGCTTTGGATACCCGCAGTACGCAGGCAGTCATGGGCAGCTCCGGATGCAGTACGGATTCCATGGCGCACAGCAGCTTGAATACCACGCCGACACCCGCCAGTTC
>JAFQGY010000383.1 GCA_017415325.1 Clostridia bacterium | reverse complement strand
CATAATCTGATTGTGGGTGAACTCCGTGAACTTTTCCCAGATTTCAGGGTACTTTCCGGTGTCATAGGTAGGATTGCGGTTATATCCCACAGGGTGTTCCATACCTTCCGCCCAGTACCAGGGACAATTCCAGTCCGGCTTGGAGAAATAGGCGGCAATGGCAATATTCTTTTTCCGGAAGGCGTCAAAAACTTCCCGGGCTATGTTGGCATACCTGTGTGTATGGAACGGACAGTCCGGGCTTGTGACTTTGTAATCGGTATAACGGGAATCGAACATACAGAAGCCGTCGTGATGTTTGGTGGTAAAGATCAGATACCGGAAGCCGTTTTCGGCAGCAAATTCAGCCCATTTGTCAGGCTGCAGCCGTACCGGATTGAAACTTTTGTACAGCTCCGTATACTGTTTCCGGAATGCTTCGGGATCGGATTCCCAGTCCACATCTTTCCGGGACCAGGAAGAATCTCCGTCGGAAAGTGCCCAGGAAGCGTCGAGCCCCATCTGGGAATACGCTCCGTAATGCATCATGAGCGCGAGTTTCTGATCCTGGAACCATTCCAGCCGTTCCTGAATCAGCGGATCTGTCGGGCGTACATAGGAATCTTCTTTGCTGCATCCGTGCAGTCCCTGTTTGATCATATCAGCCATGCGAATATTCTCCTTTCTCTTAGGTAATGCAGTCTATGCGCTCAATAATTTCAAACCCATCATCGGTTTCCTGGACTTTGAAAAGCCTGGGCCGTTCATTGGGATTGACATTTGCGCTGTGCAGAATGAGGTACAGATTTCCGTCAAAACCGTCGAAGAGCATACCATGTCCGCCGTCTTCGTCATAAATGAAGTTTTCGGCATGACGCCAGGGGCCATGGATGGAACCGCTGTCACTGATGGCAAGAGCCTGAACGTACCAATACTGGGGACCTGCATGAAATCCTGACCACAGCATATACAGTTTTCCGTTTTTGCCTTTCCGGAAGAAGGGGCCGTCGGTGACATAGTTGCGGGATGTGGGATCTACCAGCGAATACGACCATTTGGCATCTCCCGCCCGGAGGATGGTCTGCGGTTTTCCGGCAGGTGCAGTGAGATCGGAAGTCAGCGGCATGATGTCAATGGTTCCATCACCGACCTGTGTCCATTCGTGGCAGAAGGCTGTCCATGGCGTACCGTTTTCGTCAATATAGAATGTGGCGTCCAGACTGACCCAATCTTCGGGGGTGATGGGACCGGCAGAGAAGGGAAGAAAAGGCCCCATGGGACTGTCCGCTTTCAGAATCTGAGAACAGCGGAGCCTTGTCTCACTGCGGAAACTGGCAAACATATAGTAGGCGCTGCCGTAATGATAGACTTCGGGGGCAAAAAAGTCACGGTCAGCCCAGAAATCATCGGGACGGGTGAAACACTCGTGCGGTTCACTCCATTCGATCAGGTCAGTGGAGGTATACACATCGAGCCCCTGCCAGGGAATACATTTTGTCGAGGCACCGCGGCGGGTACCGTAGAGATAATACACGCCATTTTCCGCAAAAACAAACGGATCGCGCAAATGGATGTCACACAGTTTCATAGAAAAGTTCCTTTCACAGAGAGGAAAATTGAGAGACAAACGCAGCCAAAAAGGATTATCAATAGTATAGCAGAAAACAATAGGATTTGCAAGGCAAAAAACTGCTGTTTGCTACGGAGAGAAAAATGTCCGGTGCAATTTCCGCCTTGACAATTTTCCTGGTTTCGGTATATAATACATGTATGGCTCTGTAAACTACGGTTAAGCAAACAGAAAATATACTATACGGAAAGGCCTGGACTATGAATATCCTACCTCGTTTTTCATTTCAATACAACGGAAAACCTTTTCACCTGGAAGATGCCCGTGTGACGCCTGCTGCGTACGGCAGATGCTACCAGCTGGCAGACGGACTACGTATCGAACTGCATATACAGGAGTATCCTGCGTACAACGCTGTCAAATGGATGCTGTGGCTCGAAAACAAAGGAGAATATGACAGCGGCCTGATCAGTGATCTGTTGGACTGCGATTCCTCATGGAGCTTTACCGATACTTCCGGCAGCACACCGCCCCTGTTTCTGTTCGACACAGAAGGATGCGCAGGTTACGAAACGTATCTGCATGCCGACCGTATTTCCGAAGAATGTAAGGTACATGAAACCAGACTTGCAGAGGGAGCGTCCCGCAGTTTTCATCCCATGGGAGGACGTTCCTCCAGCGGCATGATGCCCTTCTTTGAATTCCATACGCAGAACCGCGGACTTTTTGCCGCTGTGGGCTGGTCAGGGCAGTGGCGTGCTTCTTTCGCCCATGCCATCGGAGATACGCTGGAGATCCGGACAGGGCTGGAATACACCGCTTTCCGACTCCATCCCGGAGAACGCATCCGTACCTCCTCCATACTGCTGATGGATTATGAGGGAAACCGGGTACAGGGCAGCAATCTTTTCCGGCGACTGATCAAAAACGAGCTGTGTCCCTTTACACCCGAGCAGTATCCATTCGCTCTGGAAGGCATGGGAATGAGCACCGAGCGGCATCTGTACCATCTGAATCAGTTCCGGGATCACGGTGTCAGGGCAGACTACTACTGGATCGACGCGGGCTGGTACGGAAAGGGTGGTACCCCCGGTGCGGGAGACTGGTACAAGCAGGTGGGCAACTGGCAGGTGCGTCCCGATGAGCATCCGGACGGTCTTCTGGATGTGGTCAGAACGGTACAGGAATCCGGCATGAAGTTCCTTTTGTGGATGGAACCGGAACGGGCATATCCCGGAACAGATCTGGCCGTGGAACATCCCGACTGGCTGTATCCCCTGGACGGGTTCTATCTGCTGCTGCGGCTGGAAAAGGATGAGGTACGGGAGTATCTGTTCCGCATGATCTGTAAATTCATCGACAGACTGGACATCAAATGCTTCCGGCAGGACTTCAACATGGAACCGCTGCAGGAATGGCGCATTACCGATGAAATCGACAGAGGCGGTATGAACGAGATCCGGTACATCATGAATCTTTACCGGCTGTGGGACGATCTCCGTGCCAGATATCCCGAACTGGTCATTGACAACTGTGCGTCCGGCGGGCGGCGTATCGATATTGAAAGCCTGCAGCGTGCCATTCCCATCTGGCGTACGGATGCTTTCTGTGAGGCCAATCTGGATCCCGATGCCATTCAGACCCAGATGTTCGGCTATAACCGCCTGGTACCCTGTTCGGGAGGCGTGTGCAAGCGTATGGGAGATACATATGCTACCCGTTCTTCCTATGCACCCTGTTATGTTGGCAGCTGGTGGTGGACCGACCGTCCTGACCGTCCCCATCCCACTGAGGAGAACTTTGCATGGATGGCAAAGATGTGCGATGAATATCGT
>JAFQGY010000382.1 GCA_017415325.1 Clostridia bacterium | reverse complement strand
GGCGAAAGAAAAAAGAAAGCCCCCGCAGCATACTGCCCCGGAAGACTTCCTTCTGAATATTTCTTATCTCTTATCTCTGATTTCTTATCTGCCTTATTCCACCGTGCGGATCTCCATAAACATTCCTTCGTTTGCCCGGATCTTTTCCGCACTGCCTACGGCACAGATGTATTCCTGGGGCAGAATGGCGTCGATTACATCCCCCACACGGCGGAAGGTCTCTTCGGTGATGTCCAGGGTCTCTTTCCGGTCGGACAGAATGCCGTCGAAGCTGCGGCCTGTCATCCAGCAGGAGAAGGAACGGTCGATTTTGCCGGCGGGGGAGGAAGGACGGTCAATGGAGGCGAAGGTACCGATGATGTACCGGTTCAGTTCTTCTTCCGGCAGATCGGTTTCCCGGAGATACTTGCCGGTGCCGCAGTATACTGCATCCGTTTCCGCCAGCTTGGGGTCACGGTAGGAATAGAAGTACACGGACGCATCGTCAAATCCGCAGCCGCAGCCGTAGGCACCGCCGGACACACGGATCTTCTGGTACAGGTATTCATAACTTGCGGCTATACGCACCACCCGCATGGAGCCGGCATACTGCTGTCCCGCTTCCGCCAGATCCCCGCAGCGCACCAGATAGGTTACCTGAGAGGCAATGGCAAGCCCTTCGTTCTTCTTCACGGGTACAAGAGGTTCCGCCGGGCCCAGCTCCCCGTGGCAGATGCCGTCAAAGGATGTGCAGAAGGCAGGCAGGTTTTCTTCCATGGCCCTGTATCCCGCTTCGTCCGCACCCACGCTGACAAACAGTCTTGCCGGGTCAAACAGATATGCCGCCAGTTTTTCCAGCTTTTCCGCCGCCGCAGGCCCCTTTTCCTCATAGTTTTTCAGCACATCCTGCAGGAACCAGTAGTAGTCCATCCCGCCGGTCCATTCGTTGAACAGGGCGGAGGGCAGGTAGTAGGACTGGGCACGGGACAGGGCAATGCTGTGGCCGCTGTTCTGGATCTGCCGCTGCTTGCCGGATACGGTTTCCGCAATGATTTCCCGGAGCCGTTTCAGGTCGCCGAAATGGGTCGTCCGCAGAATCTCGGAGGCGGTTTCCAGTGCATAGCCCACCTTGTCTGCCAGTACCCGGAAGAATACGGTGAACAGCGGCTGGTATTCCTTGCTTTCCCATTTCCGGTAGTTGGGGAGCCCGAAGCCAAGGGAACCGGTGTACATCTTCATTTCGAGTACCAGATCGCTGTAGCTGTGGGCGTCGGTGTCCATCTTGCCCAGCACTTCCGTCAGAAGACCCAGATAGGGCAGGTATTCCGCCGGCAGTTCCGGTACACGGAAGCACAGTCTGCCGTAGGTGATCCCGGCCGTTTCCACATCATGCACCACAGCAGGCACGCCGCCCATGGTTTTCTCTTCATTGGACAGGGGGATGGTGTCGTAAGGAATGTCATGTCTGTCCAGTACGGGGATGCAGTGCAGTTCTTCGTAAGTGGGATCCGCTTCCTGATATTCCCGCAGTGCTGCGGTTTCCGCCACGATGGCTTCGATTTCTTCCGCAGACAGGGACGCCTTGTAGGCCGCCAGCTTTTCGGCAAGGACTGCGCTGGTTTCTTCGTTCATGCCCGGTTTCGGGGACAGGTGCAGCCACAGACCGTGTTCGCTGTCCAGCAGGTACTTCTTCAGCAGGTCTTCAAAATATCCGGTACCCACCTTTTCCCGCAGGGCGGCATATACGTCCAGCACGTACAGGTTATCGAAAATCTTGTCTTCGTCGTACAGCCAGCTCTGGAGCATACTGATAGCATAGTGCAGACCCTTGGGGCTTCCGCCGTAGTCTGCTTCCCGGAACCGGAATTCGCTACGGTTCAGTGCGGCCAGAATTGCCTTTTCCGGAATGCCGTTTTCGATCAGGTCTTCCAGAGAGGCACGGATCACTTCCCGGAACCGGGGATAGTCTTCCGCCCGGCAGTCCTTGGCCGCAATGACGAACATCCCCTCGATCATGTGGGTTTCGATGCCGCCGTATACGTCGGAGCCAATGCCCGCGTCCAGCAGCGCCTGTTTGATGGGTGCGCCGGGAGCGTCCAGCAGAACTTCACCGAGAAAATCCCAGGCGGTATTGGCCATCACATCGCCGCTGTCCCCGCAGGCTGCCGCATAGGCAAAGTAGGACTTCCCTGCCGGATCTTCGTCCTTGCCGATGGGGTAGTCCACCGTGATTTCCTTCACACAGCCGAAGGGCTTCTGTCCCACCACTTCGGTTTTGGGGTCAATGGCGGAGAAAGCGGACAGGTAGTGTTCATCCATCCACGCCAGCCGTTCTTCGATGTCCATATCCCCGCACAGGAAAATATAGCTGTTGGAGGGATGGTAGTACCGGCGGTGGAAATCCAGATAGTTTTCGTAGGTCAGGGTGGGAATCACAGCAGGGTCGCCGCCAGAGTTGATGCCGTAGGTGGTATCCGGGAACATCTGCTGCTGGAGCGTTTCAAACAGCACGGAATCGGGGGAGGACATGGCCCCTTGCATTTCGCTGTAT
>JAFQGY010000381.1 GCA_017415325.1 Clostridia bacterium | reverse complement strand
TGCTCTTCCGATCTGGTGCACCGCAGGGAATGGAAAGTTCACCGCCGATGGAACCTTTCTGTCCGTAATTTACCGGAAAACTTCCGTCCGGCACCAGAGAAAGCTTCGGGAAAACCATCCCATTGTCCCGCAGCGCTTTCATGTCCTGCATCCCGGTTTCCTCACTGCACCCGCAGATCAGCCGGATTCCATGACGCAGCGGTCAGCCAAACTCCCGGAGCATCCGCATGGCAAACAGTCCCGCCACAGCAGGCCCCTTGTTGTCACCGACCCCTCTGCCGATCATGACATCCTGTTCCGGAACATAGGTGCCTTCAAAGGGCGGGTAAATCCATCCGTCTCCCACAGGTACCACGTCCATATGGGCAATGATCCCCAGAGAATCTTCCGGATCCCCCATATAAACCGACCCGGCAAACCCGTCGTGATCCGCCGTGTCAAATCCATACGCCCGTCCCCGTTCCAGAGAATAGTCCAGCATTTTCCGGCAGTCCGGGCCGAAGGGCGCACCGGGTTCTGCCAGATCCGCACGGCTCACAGAGGGGATCTGTACCATCCCACGCAGCTCTGTGATAAATTCTTCCTTGTGTGCTTCGATCCAGGCATCCGCTTTCTGCAGCAGATTTCTATATTTTTCTTCCATAAGCAATCTCCGTATCCTACAGTATTCGGTAACTGCATTCTACCACAAACCCGTGCCATTGTCAATTCCTTTCGGAAATTCCGTACAATCCTGTGGGGAGGTGCTCTTGTTTTTTGGTATATCCATATCTTTTTCCGCCAAAATGTGCTATACTGTATACATCTGAAAATCAGGAGGCCAATTATGCTGATAAAGCCCAACCATCCCTGTATCCGGTACACCGGCCGCTGGAATGTCACAGAACAGGAAGCCGTATCCACGGCCAACGGCAATTATGCTGAATTCGCCTTTGCGGGAGAGTCCGCCGTGATTACCTTCGGCATTGAAGACTGTGTACCGCCGTTCCCCCATGTGTACATTGCTGTGGACAACGGTGCCCGGATCGAAGTGCCGCTGGAAAAATATATCCGCATCGCCGCAGAAGAAGGGAACCATACCGTACAGATCATTCTGAAAGGCTCCGTGGAAACCCAGCGCCGGTGGCACCATCCCCTCCAGTCCAAAACTTCCATCCGGGCACTGGAAGCAGATACATTTCTCCCCCTGCAGGAAGACACAAGAAAAACCATCGAATTCCTGGGCGACTCCATCACGGAAGGGATTTCCATCGACAATAACGGCAAATACACCCATTACGGTTCCCATCTGGACATGGTGTTCTGGGACGATTCCACAGCCGGATATGCCTGGCTGACTGCAAAATCCCTGCATTTGCGTCCCATCACCATGGGCTACGGCAGTCTGGGAACCACAAGACCCGGTGCAGGAGAGATTCCGAAAGCAGCAGATTCCTATCCGTACTACAGCGAAAACTGTCCCATGGAAAGCGCAAACGCCGATTATATCGTCATCAACCATGGTACCAACGACAGAGGTGCTGCGGTGGAAACCTTCCAAACGGAATACTATCACCTGCTGGAAGTGGTCAGAGACAGAAACCCCGATGCACAGCTGATCTCCCTGACGCCCTTCTGCGGTGCTCTGGCGGAAGAAATTCTGGAAGTGGTAACCCGCTTCAATAAGGAACGCCAGGACCACATTTTCTATATCAACACAAAAGGATGGATTCCGCCGGAACCGCTGCACCCCACCAGAGAAGGCAACAAAACCGTTGCACACAATCTGTCCGCCATCTTGCGAGACGCATTCGATCTGTAATCCCCTCAATCACAAAGACTGCTTCCGAAATCCCGGAGGCAGTCTTTTGCATATTCCGTTTTGTTTTCCGTCAGAGTTCAATCCCGTGCATGGCGGCATAGCGTTTGGCGTCCTCCATCCGGTCGGCAGAGAATCCCCATTCCCGGATGAATGCCTGACAGGGATCCTTCACCACAGAGGCGAGAGAACCGTCCGGATTCTGACAGCAGGAGAGCAGCTTTTTCCCGGAAGCAAGAATCCGTTCCACCAGCGGATCCCAGTTTTCCTTGGCAGGTGTGCCGGAACCGTGAACCCACTGGATTCCCTTGATGCCGTCAATGGCAAGGAGACTGTCCAGATGGGGGATCTGACCGATGCCGTCCATATGGTATACCGCATTGTGCAGCCGGGCGGCAGAGGAAGCAAGCTCCGGTGCCGTAAAGATATCAAACATATCCGGCCCGATCATGTAGGAGAAATCGCTCTGCAGGATGTACCCCGGTTTTTCATCATACATGTTGTACCACTGGGAGTAACCCTGGGCTTCCGGCGCCATTACGGCATTGAAGGTGTCGAAATACCGGAACCAGATTTCCTGCAGTTCCTTCACACAGCGCAGTACTTCCTCCGGCGCATCGTACAGATCCAGCAGCAGATTTTCCACTCCCCGGAAGCTGGACAGCACATCCAGAATCCCGCCCATATCCACCATGCCCACCACAACCTGTCCGTGCCATTTTTCCATGGCCAGCTCATACATATGCAGCACTCTGCGGAAACAGGGATTTGTGTCGTCATATTCAAAATGCAGTTCTTCAATGGGAATATCCTCTCTGGGCGGCTGGAACCAAACTGTACTGGAACCGTTGACAGGCGTGCATCCCAGAAAAGCCGCCATCACCCCGGGGCCGAATTCCGTCATGGAACAGTACGGGAAGGCTTCCCCATGCCAGCGCTGGGTGGACAGATGGTAGTCACAGGCATCAATAAACTGTTCCGGAGAGATGGAGAAATCCCAGGAATTGTCAAAGGAAAGCATCGGATGGAGGGAAGGTTTACGGGGAGAGGGATGCCCATAGGTTGTCAGCGCAACCAAAGACCGTCCCAGGGATCCGTCCCACCATTTCCGGTAGTTCTGCCGCAGGGTGTCATACCGCTCCGGCGTAAAATCAATGGTATCAAACATTGCTTGTCCTCCTTATTGCTCTGCTGTATAAGCGGTATATACATCCTGCAGAAGGTGGGGATAGTCCGTCATAATCCCGTCCGCCCCGATGTCGATCAGATACCGCATTTCGTCTTCGTCATTGATGGTCCAGTAATGTACTGCCAGATTGTGCTTCTGTGCCGCTCTCACCAGTCCTTCAGCGGCAAGGCTGAACCCAAGTTCTTCTGTAGGCAGCTGGAATACGCAGACCGGATCCCCGTAAAACAGATCCAGCTTCAGCATCTGCAGCACAAAGAATGTGGTGGCGCTGGCATACGCCGGTGAGAACATGAATGTCTCGGGAACGGTTCCGTCTTTCGCCAGTTCACAGTACCGGTCGAACAGTTCCTCATGGAAGCTGGCCAGCACCACACGGTCAAAGGCATCGTACTGTTCCAGCAGCCGCAGAACTTCTTCCATGGCAGCAATCCCCAGCTCCCCGGACTGCTTGATTTCCACATTGATCCGGTTTTCCGGAAACGCCGTCAGCAGTTCTTCCAGTGTGGTAGCCAGAAACACCGTTTCGTCCCGTGGGCTCACCCCTTCCGGATATACCACATCCACCGGATACTTTTCCAGCCCGTCCGGCCCTCTGAAATGTTCCCGTTCACCGTTCAGTACGCCGTCGGATGTGGGATTGGTATAGCCGAAATCCACCTTCTGCGCCATCAGATCGCTGTAATTCCAGTCCGCAATGGCGCCGGTCACATTGGTTTTCCGATCCAGCGTCGTATCATGGGAGAGGATCACCACCCCGTCCTTTGTGATGCTGACATCCGTTTCCATCATCACGTTGGGATCCACACTGTATGCATTGTAGAAGGCTTCCAGTGTATTGTCCGGAAATTCCCGGTTGCCGCCGCCGTGGGCAATCAGTATGGGCATCGTTCCGTCCCGCCGCATGGGATTGTCCCCCGGAAAATTGTCCGGTCTCGGAAACAGCGCCAGAACTCCGTAAACCATCAGCAGCCCGCCCAGTATACATGCCGCAATTGTCAGCCCTTTGCCATGCTTTTTCATACCATTTCTGTTCCTTTCGGGAAAATGATCCTGTTTTCTCCATTATATAGGATACCGCAGCAAAAGTCAACCACAGAATATCGCAGAAAATATAAGTTTTTCACAGAATATGGTTGATTTCACCCAATAAATCCGTTATAATACCTGCAAGAACCAAAATGGGAGGAAATCATCATGTGCGCATCCGGAAACCGGGTACGACTGCTGTACGGAGCAGCATTTCTGATTCTGCTGGCGGTGGAAGTATGCATCGCCCTGTTTGTCAGAGACAGTTTTATCCGACCCTATGGCGGCGATATTCTGGTGACAGTGCTGATCTGCTGCTTCCTGCGGATTTTTCTGCCGGAGAAACGGCCTCTTCTGCCATTGTTCGTTTTCCTGTTTGCGGCGGCAGTTGAGGTGGGACAGTACTTCGATTTCGTTTCTCTGCTGGGCCTTGGCGGGAACCGTTTTTTCCGGATCCTGCTGGGCAGCACCTTTTCCCCGGCAGACATTCTGTGCTACCTGACCGGCTGTATCCTGTTCACTGCTGCGGAGTATCTCTGCAGAAGACATAGATCCGATCATTCCTGAAACAATTGGAGGAAAATATATGTATCACAACTACGATATGGAAACCATTCTGACACATATCCGGAATACCCCCGTAAAAAAGCTGATTCTGGATACCGACACCTACAACGAAATCGATGACCAGTACGCAGTCACCTACGCCATGCTGTCCCCGGACATTGACCTGCTGGCCATGACTGCCGCTCCCTTCTGCAACAGCCGTGCGGCAACACCGGGAGAAGGTGCGGAAAAGAGCTATCAGGAAATGCTCCGTGTGCGGGACATGATCGATCCGGCAGGGAAACGCAATATCCCCTGTTACCGCGGTTCGTCTGATTACCTGAAAAACACCATCACACCCCAGCCCAGCGAATCCGCAGAAAACATCATCCGTCTGGTACACGAAGCGGAGGATATTGTATATATAGCCGTTATCGGGTGCTATACAAACGTGGCTTCCGCACTGCTGATGGATCCCTCCATTATGGACAAAGCCGTTATTCTGATGATTGGAGCCAATAAGTTTGAACGGGGAGACGCCAACGAATTCAACCTGATACAGGACAGAGCCGCTGCACGGGTGATCTTTGAATGCGGAATTCCCGTGGTGGTGCTGCCTGCCTTTGGATGCACAGAATATCTGTATACCTCCACCGGCGAAATGCTGTACTACCTGTGGGATAAGGCAGGGAAGATCGGCAACTACCTGTGTCAGATTCTCATGGATGACGAACATATCCCGGAAGACGAAAACGGATACTGCCATTCCCGCCAGCGTACCATCTGGGACATTGCCGCCATTGCCTTCCTGCGCAAAGCCGGAGAAATCTGTGATGTCAGCATCGTCCCCGCCCGTACCGTAGACGCCAAGGGCTTCTGGAAGGACATCAACGACGACCGGAACATGCTGTATGTTTCCTGGTTCAACCGGAACGCCGTATTCTCCGATTTCTTCACCACCATCCGCAGGGCAGAACTGGAGTAAACCATGACAGAGCTCACAAAACAGCTGAAATCCCATACCCCCTGGAATGCCCAGGAATCCCGTGATCTGCCCCTCATCATACAGCATCTGGAAAACACCCCGGATGTGTTTACCCGCCGAAGTGAAACCGCCCATTTTACCGCCTCCGCATGGGTTGTCAGCCCGGACCGGACAAAGGTGCTGATGGCATATCACAATCTGTACAACTCCTGGGCATGGCTTGGCGGACACGCAGACGGAGAAACGGATCTCTCCCGTACCGCAATCCGGGAAGCCATGGAAGAAAGCGGCCTGCAGCATGTCCGTCTGGTATCGGAAGAACCGCTGTCCGTGGAAATTCTGACCGTGAACGGACACGAGAAAAAGGGAAGCTATGTCCCGTCCCATCTCCATCTGAACGTAACCTACCTTCTGGAAGCCGATCCCACGGAGCCGATCCGCATCCGGCCGGAAGAAAACAGCGGTGTGGACTGGATTCCTGTGGAAGAAATCGCAGACCGATCCAGTGAACCCTGGTTCTGTGAGCGGATCTACAGCAAGCTGTGTGACAAAGTCCGTGCAAAATATCCGCCGAACCCCCGAATCATCGAAGTGGCAGCGGCTCTGATTTGGCAAAAAGACCGGTTTTTCGTCTGTCAGCGGCCGGAGAATAAGGCAAGAGCCCTTCTCTGGGAATTCCCCGGCGGTAAAATCGAACCGGGAGAAACAGGTGAAGAAGCTCTCATCCGGGAATGCCAGGAAGAACTGGATATCACCCTGACTGTGGAATCCATCTGTACAGACGTTACCCATGCTTACCCGGAGCTGACCGTCCACCTGACCCTGTACAATGCCGTGATCCGGGAAGGCAGCCCGAAACTGCTGGAACATAAAGCCATGCAGTGGATCCGGGCAGAGGAGATTCCCGCTCTGGAATTCTGTCCTGCCGATCAGGCATTTTTCCCGGCCATCCGAAAAGAAGCAGAAAAGCGCAGAGCATAAAAACAAAGCCGTGATGTATCCCCAACGATACGCCGCGGCTTTGTTCTGTTATGCTGCGATTATAAAGCGGTAAACTCCGTATCCGGCATCAGTTCCGGTTTGGCGCAAAGCTCTATCTTCCGGCTGGTGTGGATATTCTTCACCGTTACCGACACAGGCGGCACAGGCATATACACCCGTTCTTCCGCCGGAATATCAGCCGGTCCGCTGTAGTCATTGAACACCGTCAGCGGTCTTTCATCAGCATTTTCTTCCACGATGGTCAGCCCGTCAATGGAAACCTTCTGCGGCATGTAGCAGGTATACCCGAACTGGTGTGTCCCGTCGTTATGCCCGGCAAATACGCTCCGGCTGTCTCCCAGCGGATACCATGTGCAGTTCCGGATCACCATATCGCCGTTCCAGGTGCTGCCATAGTCGGAGCGCAGACTGACCAGTGCATAGCCATAGGCTTCGGTATCCTCAATCACAAAGGTACCGTTCCCGATGGCGTTGAGACACTGCCAGCCCAGCCTGCACCGCCGCAGGGTACAGTTGGTCACACCCTGATGGGCATCAAAACGGGAGAAATCACAGTCTTCCAGCAGCAGATCCCGGCAGTAGTTGGTACCGATGAGCCCCCAGTACCCTCTGTCATGGATGTCCGTGGTCTGGGTACATCTGGCCAGCGTGACCTGGGATGCCGTACCCAGATTGATGTCATACGAACCCATGGCAACCGGCTTGCCCGCACTGCCGATGGTACTGTAGATCTTATGTCCCGTGAACACACAGTCGTGTACATATACATTTGCACATCCGCTGACAGACAGAAAACCACCATAGGGAGCGCCGTGATCCAATTCTCCCGTCACCAGATGGGTGAAACCGGATACTTCCACCGAAGAGCGGCGGATGGAAATGTTTCTGGCGTGATAGTTGTATCTGGATTCTTCCTGATTGGCAATGGTGGTGAATTCCCCGCCGGTCAGGGTCAGAAGCTCCGTGTCCATGGGCATGGCGGAAACCTCCGTCACTTCCTCAAAGTCGAAGGAAACGGGAGAGGGAAGCGTACCGTCGGCCCGCAGAATAAAGTTGTCTGTTCTGGCGGTACCGTTGTTCTGGTTCAGTCCCCGGCGGATGTAGTCTCTGTGGTTGGCATTCCGCACCACCACATACAGATCCTGCCCGGTGGGATTGTCAATGCAGGTCTGTCCCCGCTGCAGCGACCGGATTTCCAGCACAGCCGGCTCCAGCTTACTGGAAACAAAGAACAGCGCATTGTTCCGGTTTTCGCAGTTCCGGTCATCAATGATGAATCTGGCTCCCGTCCAGTCGGTGGAAGTCTGCACAATGGCAGAACAGTCCTTGGGGGAAATATAGTAAACCGCACCTTCCTTTGCCTTTACCGGCAGAGAAAGACGGTTGGCTTCCGCGTGTGCTGCGGAAATGGCAGGCATATCGTCCGTCACGCCATCTCCCACCGCTCCGAACATTTCATATGTGATATATTCCATGAAAGTCCCTCCTGAGAATGCTTTCGGACAGAAAATCAATAAATCCCGACAAAGGACAGAACCGGGCACACTCTGGAATCCGTAATCCGAATCCGTACTTCGTCTGTGGATACGGCGTCAAACTTTGCGATCTTCTGATACCCGATGGTGGTGCCGGACGAAACCTCCGCAAAAGAACCGTCCGCTGTCTTTGCTTCAATGACATACTGTTCCACCCGCTGGCTCATGGGAATGTGTTCCTTGATGACCACATGGGAAACTTCCTTTACACCGTCCAGCTTCACGGTCAGCGTCACCGCATTGTCTCCGTCGAAAGGCTTGTAGTACGCATCATAGCTGTTCACCTGCAGAGCATCCGCCGTATGGTATCCGTCATCCAGATCCGCCGTGATGACAGCCGTTTCCGCCAGATTCACCGCAAAGGTTTTCCGGATGTATTCGCCTATTTCCTTCAGCCGCTGTACGTCTACTTCATGGAAAAGTCCCCGTCTGTCCGGCGGAATGTTCAGGAGCAGCTTGGAGTTGCCGCCAACCGTCCGGTACCAGATATCCAGCAGGGTTTCCGTAGAACGTACCTTGTCATCCTCGGAGGCATGATAGAACCAGCCCGGCCGGATGGAAGTGTCGGTTTCGGCAGGACGCCAGTTCAGCCCCAGCGCACCTTCCAGAAATTCCCGGCTACCCAGATCCCGCTGCATGGCGTCGATTTTCTTTTCCCGGAATGCGGTGTCGTCAGACTGCTGGCTTTCCTTGGCCACGTCTTCCGGAGAAGCGAAACCAGTAGGCAGAACAGACCATTCGCTGGGTCTGGTATCCCCGGCTTCGTTTCCGCACCAGCGCACGTCCGGCCCGCAGATGGCGATACAGGCATCCGGCTGCAGTTCTCTGATCAGCGCATAATACCGGTCCCAGTCATACACCTGTCGCTTGCCGTTGGGGCCTTCCCCGCAGGCGCCGTCAAACCATACCGTAAAGATTTCTCCGTACCGGGTCAGAAGCTCCGTCAGCTGATTGCAGAAATAATCATTGTATTCGTCTGTACCATAGAGTCTGCTGTTTCTGTCCCAGGGAGAGAGATACACCCCGAATTTGATCCCGCCCCGGCGGCAGGCATCGGAAACTTCTTTCACGACGTCCCCCTTGCCGTCCTTGTAGGGACTGTTCTTCACACAGTGTTCCGTGTAGGCAGAGGGCCACAGGCAGAACCCGTCATGGTGCTTGCAGGTCAGAATCAGCCCGCCGATCCCGGCAGATTTCAGCGCTTCCACCCATTGGTCAGCGTTCAGTTCCGTGGGGTTGAAAACAGATTCCGGTTCTGTCCCGTCTCCCCATTCCTTGTCTGTAAAGGTATTGACCGTAAAGTGAGCAAAGGCATAAAATTCCATCTGCTCCACGATCATCTGTCTGGCGGAAGGATGACACTTCACCAGTTCCTTGTCATATGCAAATTGCGGATACATATTGTACCTCCGTAGTGATGGATTCCTGAAAGATTACCGTTTCCGCAGCAGATACCGGTCCAGCTTGTCCTTCATGTTGTCCGGCATTTCCCGCTTTACAGGACACTTTACGGCATTGGCCATTCTGTCGGTAAAGGCAATGATGAAGTCCGTATCGGCAATCACATGCTCCGGCTTCATAACAGCCATGGTATAATAGGAGTTATGGATGGTGGCAGTGTTGCCGGGAGCGCTGCGGGCGAAGGATACGGCAGGAATGCCCTTGTCTGCGAAAGGTGTGGAGTCGCTGGAATAAACGTCCTGATAGGGAGAAGCGGCAAAGCCCTTTTCCAGCGCCAGATAGGAGACATAGTGTACCAGTTCCGCTTCGGAGGTGCAGCATACGATAAACTTCCCCATGATGGAGCCGATCATGTCGATGTTGATGTTCAGCACGATTTTGGACAGTTCGCCTTCATGGGCAGCCACATAGGCCTTGGAACCCAGCAGTCCTCTTTCTTCACTGCCGCAGAACACAAACCGCATCCCGTATCTGTGGGGATGATCCTTGAAGTATTCCGCAATGCCCAGAAGCCCCATACAGCCGGACATATTGTCGTATGCCCCCTGAGAGAGGGAAGTAGAGTCGTAATGCGCCGTGAACACGATGGTTTCCGGAATTTCCCCGGGCATATCCATCACCACATTGTGGGACTGTCCCACATATTCGTCCTGCCGCAGGGTGATCTTCACACGGGAAACACCCTTTTCCACCAGTGCGATGGCACTCTTGGCGTTGATGTTCACCCCGGGGATCTTCTTGCCCTGGCTCACATAGGAACGCAGCTCTCTCTGGTCCATGTCAAAATCCGCATAGTTGGCGTTGCCGTCATAGGTAATGAACCCCACAGCACCGGCTTCCAGCAGATCCTTGTAGATCCATGCGCCCAGATACCCGTCGATCATCACGATCTTGTCCTTGCACAGGGACAGGGAATACTTGTCGGTACTGTTCAGATAGAAGAATTCTCCTTCCACTTCCCGGCTGCCGGCATTCAGGTATCCCTTACAGGGAATCTGTTCACCGTCTGCTTCCAGAACGGCAGTGTGGATTTTTGCCATGTCCACGGAGAAGCTTTCCAGATGGGCTTCCAGACCCAGATCGGCACAGCATTTTTTCAGGTATTCCGCACAGGCCAGCTCTTCTTTGCTGCCGCCGGTACGTACATAAGCGGTGTCGGTAAATATTTTCTTGATTTGTTCGATAGTCATAATGATGTTTCCTTTCTGATGATATGCAGAAGTTACCTCCATTATACCGAAAAAATCCGCATAATACAACAGGATTTTCAAAAAAGTCGGCAAAAACAGGAAAAAGTATATAGAAATCCCGGATTCTCTTGCAACTTCCGGAACCATATGGTATAATATGCATAAAATTTCAGCCATTGAGGTACATCATGGAACCGAAACTTCTGGCCATGCCCATCCCGGAAGGAACACCGCTGTACCGGACGGTATTCCGTGTACAGGCAGATACACAGGATGTGGCACTGTATTCCGACAAAACCTACTGGAACGGATGCGTCAATTTCGGCGTGCTCGATCTGGAACCCGGCAGATGTGCCCGCATCACGGTAACACCGGATTTTTCCTTTCGGTCCGTGAAAATCCTGCCGGAAATCCTGGGCATTACCCCACAGGTCACCAGCGGCATCATCCGTTTCACCACACCGGCCCACCCTGCTCAGATCACGCTGATTTTTGACGATACCTACATGTCCGGTCAGGTGCTGCACCTGTTTGTAAACGAAATAAAGGAAGAGCCCGCAGGCGAAAACGTCATCGCTTTCCCGGCCGGTTTCCATGATGTGCGCACAGCAGAAGGATACGCCATGACCGTTCCGTCCGATACTACGGTATATCTGGCGCCGGGGGCAGTGCTGTACGGCGGAATCCGGGCACAGGGAAACAATATCCGGATCTGCGGCAGCGGTATGATCCTGACCGACGGAAACTGCCGGAGCATATCTCTGGACGCTGTGCAGTGTGACGGCATGTGCATAGAAGATGTCATCGTGCACTCCCATGCCAGAAACGGCTGGAATGTCCATCTGTATCTCTGCAGCCATGTGGATGTTGCAAACCTGAAAGTGCTCTCCACCACATACGCCTGTACCGACGGCATTGATATTTCCAACGGCAGAGAAGTGCATATCCGAAACAGCTTCGTCCGTTCCTGTGACGACAGTATTTCCATCAAAGCTTTCGACACAAACCTTGCTTCCGAAAACATCACGCTGGATCATATGATCCTCTGGAATGACTGCAACAATTCCATGGTGGTGGGCGAAGAAAGCAAGGCCGCATATTACAACAACATTTCCTTCACCAACATCGATGTCCTGTTCTCCTACGACGATCCCCAGTACCACGAACAGCTGGACGAACGTGCTGTTATGGGTATTGTTCTGCTGGATGGAGTGAAGTGTACCAATATTCTATGGGAAAACATCCGGATCCACAAATGCGAACGGCTTGCCTGCATGGTCTTCCGGGACAATTTCTGGTTCGGTACCGTAAAGGGCGACCAGACCCGGGAAGGGATCATAGAAGGGGTAACGGTACGCAATGTCCGTGTATTCTGCAACAGCGGCAGCAGGATTGCCAACCAGATTCTGCTGGAAGGGTTTGACGAAAACAAACCTGTAAAGGATGTGAGCTTCCAGCTGATCCAGATCATGGGCATCGAAATTGATGAAACCTATCCGAAACTCGTCAGAAACAAGTATACGGAAGAGATCCGGTTTGCAAAGAAACTGCTGTAACAGCGGAAAGGAATTCAAGTATGATGACTGTAAAAGAACGCTTCTCCCGGATGTATGCCCATAAGGAGGCTGACCGGGTACCCATCATCGACAGCCCCTGGGCAGGTACCATCCACCGCTGGCAAAAGGAAGGGATGCCCCAGGGAATAGACTGGCGGGAATTCTTCGGAACCGACAAAACAGCGGGGATCGGCGTGGACATCACCCCCCAGTATCCCTACACTGTACTGGAAGAAACGGAAAAGACCATCACCTACAAAACCAACTGGGGTGTCACCCTCCGTTATGTCAAGGAAATGGACTCCACCCCGGAATTTCTGGATTATACCGTCACCACCCCGGAAACCTGGGAAGTATGCAAAAAACGGATGCTCTCCGGCGAAAACCGCATCAACTGGAAGTATCTGAAAGAAAATTATCCCAGATGGGAAGCGGAAGGGCAGTGGATCACCGCCAATTTCTGGTTCGGCTTTGACGTGACCCATTCCTGGATGATGGGGACGGAAAACCTCCTTGTCGCCATGTATGAAGAGCCGGATATGGTGGTGGATATGTTCAATACCTATCTGGACCGCTGCATCAACCTGTTCTCCCAGATCTGGGACGCCGGATACCACTTTGACTGCATCAGCTGGCCGGACGACATGGGCTACAAGGGAACAACATTCTTCTCCAATGAAATGTACCGGGAAATGCTCAAACCCGTCCACAAGCGTGCCATCGACTGGGCCCACAACCACGGCATCTATGCCCATATGCACTCCTGCGGCAATATCATGAGCCGGATCGATGATCTGATGGAAATCGGACTGGACGCCCTGAACCCGCTGGAAGTCAAAGCCGGTATGGAACCCCTGACCCTCAAGGAAAAATACGGCGACAAGCTGGTGCTCCACGGCGGCATCAATGCGGTTCTGTGGGATGACAAGGAAGCCATTCTGGAAGAAATCCGCCGGGTAATCCCGAAGCTGAAGGAAAACGGCGGCTATATCTTCTCCTCCGACCACTCCATCCCCAATTCCGTGAGTCTGGATAATTTCAAGGCCATCGTGGAAGAAATCAAGCGGGTAGGGACATATTGATTCCATAAATAACAGGAACACTCCGAAAGGCAGAGCTGTCATGTGCCCGGAGTGTTCCTGCTATTTTTTTCATCTGCCGCTGTCAATCATGCATAACAGTTCCGTACCTGCTCTGGTCAGCGAAAGTACCGCACAAACAGTATTTACCGAAGAATCCGGATATTCAAATTCCGCACTCCATTCTGCTTCATCGGTACGTTCACAGAACCGCAGAACCATAACTTTCCCCATGGCAGCCAGACGTACCATCTCCGGATCGGTACAGTTTTTCAGAATGGTCTCATACCGCCGCAGGGCATTGTCCGTCATCTCCTGCAGAAATTCCTGACTGCTGTTTGCACCACTGCGGTAATCCTCGAATGCCAGACGGTATTCTGCATATGCAAGCCATTCCATGTACCGGAATTCCTCAGGATACTCCAGCAAAGCAGCCTGAGCCCATGTATAACTCAGCTGCACTTCCTCACAATCCCGGTACCGCAGAAGACCTGCATCGAATTTCTGCTTTTTTTCGTCCGTTTCCAAAGGCACCAGCCCCAGCAGAACATCTGCGGAAACATGCAGCACCCGTGTCAGCGGCCCAATCATCCCCAGATCCGGCATGGTAACCCCATTCTCCCATTTGGAAACAGACTGGTAGGTCACCCCCAGCATCGCTGCCAGTTTTTCCTGTGTCATTCCACTCTTTTTCCGAAATTCCCGGATTCTGCTTCCGATGTTGTTCATAGATACTTCCTCCCATATGTCGGATACTCCATTTTTACAGAACCAGTATATCACATATTTCATTCCGGGACAATAACGCAGTACCTGAAAATGTCTAACCCGATACGTGCATCGGAAGCAGTGTGGTCCGTGTCCAAGACAGGCCGAACCCCTGTTATACCGATTCGCTCCCTTCGCTGCCGGAATATCCAACCATTTTCCGCCATCGGATTGACAAAGCGGGAGGGAAGGAGTATAATATACTGAAAAATTTTGCAGTATTTTTCGGAGGAGCGCATGACTCTGTATATCAAGACTTTCCCGGAGCTGACAGTCTGGGAACTGTATGAGATCCTGCGGGTACGGTCAGCGGTATTCGTGGTGGAACAGAACTGTGTCTACCCGGATCCGGACGGCATTGACCTGCACAGTCTCCATGTCTGGCTGGAAGAGGAGGGAACCGTTCTCGCCTATCTGCGCCTGTTCCGGAAAGATTCTGCGGAAAATACCGTACAGATCGGTCGTGTGCTGACCACTGAGCGGGGAAAAGGGTATGGCGCAAGGGTTCTGCAGGCAGGCATACAGGCCGCAGAAGAACAGATGCAGGCTGAAATACTCTATCTGGAAGCCCAGACCTACGCCATCGGATTCTACGAAAAAGCCGGATTCCATGTTGCATCCGAAGCATTTTTGGAAGACGGCATTCCCCATGTGAAAATGACAAGAAAGCGAACCGGACAGGATACGATATGACACAGAAATCCCCCAAAAAGCTGAATCTGCCCATGATCGGCGTGATTCTGACGCTGGCCTGGCCCACCATGCTGGAACAGCTGATGCAGACCGCCGTGCAATACATAGATACTGCCATGGTCGGTTCTCTGGGCACACATGCCACCGCCGCAGTAGGCGCCACCACCACAGTCAACTGGCTCATCGGCAGTTCCATCTCTGCCCTCAGTGTAGGTTTTCTTTCCTTCATCGCAAGAGCCTACGGTGCCAAAGATAAAGAAGGTGCATCCCGTGCCGTATCCCAGGCTGTACTGGCGGTACTGTTCATGGGTACCATCTTTACCATTCTTCCTCTTGCCCTCAGCGGCGTAATTCCCGCCTGGATGCAGGTGGACGAAGCCATCCGTC